>CAZHSW010000104.1:0-3152 GCA_964534635.1 uncultured Methanomicrobia archaeon | reverse complement strand
GGAATTCTCGGCCGAGCATCGTGCTGTCTATCTCAATAATGGCGGACGCTCTTTTCGTAATTTTCCTCTCGACTATAGGAGTGCCAGGGCTTCCTTCAATACCTCTACGCGGGTCACTAACTGCTCTTTCGCTCACATGTGCCCTTTCCTTTGTAACAAATGATCCAATCAAGGTCGCGCTGATGAAGGCTTTGGGAGCGGGTAAGGCAGCCAATGCAGACAAGCGCAGCTAAGAGCTTGGCGTTTGATGTCCTCTATTCATTTTCTGCACTTTTGATTGAGTGATGCGGCGCAACGTTATCGGTTTCGGAGCTTAGCCGTGAGAGGCTAATCATAAGGATTAAGTGCTTTGCATTGGCCGCATCCACCGTTATGCTAAGGCGGGCGCCGCATCGCACGCACCTACTTAAGTTATTTTAGCAGCATGTAGATCGCGACCAATAACAGTGCTGCACCAAAAATCCTCTTTAATACTACGTTGGACACTTTCGTTGCGACTTTAGCGCCAAGAAAAGCCCCGAAAAAGAATCCAATGCCAAGAAACACCGCAATCGTCAAGTTCACGTTACCGCTTTGGTAATACGTTAGTGCAGCGAGCAACGCAAACGGCGCGGTAAGAAAAATCATCGTCGTGCCTTGCGCTTCCTGCTGAGTAAGTCCGGCAAGAAGCACCAACGCTGGGATAAGAATAATGCCGCCGCCAATGCCAAGCAAGCCACTTAAAACCCCGGCCGCAGCTCCAAGCAGCGTGTAGAGAGCTATGCAACCGATGCCACCCTTACATTCCGTTTTCACTTACATCGTCTCTGATTCGACGAGTTACGAAAGCGCCGTGCCTTAACGTCGATTAGCTACCGTAGAGATCCCCGCCAAAAAAGAGAGAGCGGTTAAAACGGGCTAATGGATATGGTAAACAGAAGCTAAAGCTTCTTTCCCGTCACTTTTATACTCACTACCGAGTCCGTAAGGTCGTGCAATTCGTCAGAACCCACGTTGGCTGTATCCGCAAGAGCTTGAGCAGCTGGGTCGTTTGCCACGCAGTCAATCGGGAAAGAACATTCCTCTACGATCTGAACGTCTTCAAATCCTGCGTCCCGAATAGTCGCTATATACACGTCCTTCAAGATTGCACCGGAGAGGCACCCGACGTATGCCGCCACTGAGTGCTTAACAAAATCAGGCAGCTCTTTGAGCAAAACCATGTCAGAGACCGCAAACCGGCCGCCGGGCTTCAGTACCCGAAAAGCTTCCTTGAAGACTGCAGCCTTGTTAGGGACTAGATTGATGACGCAGTTGGAGATGACGATGTCGACAGAATTGTCGGCAGCAGGCAGATGCTCCAGCTCGCCAAGCCGGAACTCGACGTTATTGTACCCGCCTTTGCGGGCGTTCGCCCGAGCTTTTTCAATCATCTCAGGAGTCATATCCACGCCGATCACGTGTCCAGCAGCGCCAACTGCGTTCGCTGCGAGAAAACAGTCAAAACCTGCGCCTGATCCGAGATCGAGCACGGTATCGCCTTCCTTCAGTGAGGCGAGTGCGGTGGGGTTTCCGCAGCCGAGGCCCAGGTTTGCGCCCTCAGGGACCGAAGCGAGTTCTTGTTCGCTGTAACCTACTGCTCGGCTAATGGTGTCCGCAAGATCGTTAGTTCCGCAACAGCTCTTTATAGGATTCAAGGGGATCGAAATTTCACGTTTAGCCACCTTCGAGTAAGCCTCTCGGACTGTGCTTTTTATCTCGTTTTCTTGCATTTTTGAGAATCCTCGTTTACTCCAACTCTTTGAATATAGGGCCTAAAAGGCCTTTGACGGTTTCAGAGAGCTCTTCGACTTTGAACAAGGAGATGCAGCAAATGTTTCCATCCCGTTCACAGCCTACCACCGCCAACTTGTCTCCGGCACGTATGTGAGCGCGCTCGCGTAGCTCTTTAGGCAAGACCATTTGCCCTCGCTCATCCACGCTGACGACGGCTTCAACACGGCAAGCATTTTTGCTTATGTTCTTTACATATGACGCTTCTCGTGACATAGCCCTCGCACAATAAAGGTTATCAGCTTATTTAATATTTTCCAAGAAATCAGATTAATTTGAATATAGTAAAAAAACGAAGATTCTTCAATTGTGCTGCTAACTCAAGAAGACTCGCCGGGTTGGCCGAAGGTTGACTCTATCCACTCTCTGATTTGGTCGCGGACGCGCCTAAATGACGCGCAGTTGCCTAATCCCGTCGGGTTGTCAAAAGGATGGTGTAGATGATTTGCGCCTCCGGGAAAAACTGGGCAGCTCTGCGCGGCGTCAGCACACATTGTAACGACGCAGTCAAAGGCCGCATCATCAAACGCACTTAATGACTTCGCACGTTGTTTTGAAATGTCGATGCCAAGCTCGGCCATCACTCGGATCGCGCAGGGATGCACTTCAGTTGGATCGTTACCGGCGCTTTGGGCTTCATATTGACCACCGTACAGAGAGTTGAGGAGGCCCTCTGCCATTTGAGAACGCGCTGCATTGTGGGTGCATAGGAACAGAACTCTCTTGCGATTCATACTCGAGCCAGGGTAAGACTGGCCTTTAACTCTAAATACGTTGGCCTAAACTGCTAATGGTTCAACATTCAGGCCGCGTGAGTAATTTGAAAGCTCGATTAGGGCTTGCTGGGGAGCAGCGCTCCCAAGGTATAGTAATAACGAAACAGCGACCGCGCTAAGTAGCTGATCGACGAGGAGTGAAAGTGACGACCGGACCTACGTCAGGGTTATTGCTTTCTTGTAAAATATTTTCAATTTACCTGACTTTGTCAATGGGGAATCGTTTGTCATACGTCCTAAAACATAAGTATCAACGCACCGTTATCACAGCCAACGGTTTGTGTCGCGCGAGTGCGGCACAGAGTAGCTGAACTGGACCATTAGGTTCAACAAAGAGGCAAGATATGAAAAAGGCGGGATTTGCACTCGTGATTGTTGGGATGCTGGTTGCTTCGTTATTGCTGTTAAATGTGACGTTGACCCCCCAGGTCGGAGCCAGCAGTGAAAAGACTACGACTAAACAGTCGCCGCCGCTGCGTGAAGATGGTGTTGACTGGGGGCTTCCGCAATACGGGCAATGCCCGCCAGGCACTACCTACGATGACGATAATGGCCACTGTTGGT
>CAZHSW010000103.1:0-6546 GCA_964534635.1 uncultured Methanomicrobia archaeon | reverse complement strand
AAGCTTCCGAGCCCGCGCTATGTTAATCAGCAGCGCTTCGTCGTAGATCCCGACTTCCGCTAGGTACGAAATTGCGTCAGCAGCCAGCTCAATGCGAGCCGCGTTCAGAACGAGTCGCTTGCAGTGCGGCATAAGAAAATCTATCACGCGCTTGAAATCTTTGGTGCCTCCAATAAACGCTTTGTCTATGGTGTCTTGATAGAGCAGAAGCACGTCGGGCGCAGGCCCGCACAAAAGAGTTGCTGTTGACACTCCTGCGTCGGTCAACGTTTTTCGTGCGACTTCTATTGCTTCCGATCGCTTGTCCACCGCAATAATTTTGTCGGTAAATCTCGCGGCAGCTTTTGATACACTTCCTGTGCCGCAGCCGATGTCGGCAAAAGTCTCTCCCATTTCTATTTGTAGCTTATCTAAAGCGATCGCTATAATTTCGGCTTTTGTAGGTCCGCCCCTCAGCATAATCTATGCCCCTTCGCCGTTGTGGTGTAACAGGCGTGCCCTTGGATAAATACGTTAAGGAGTCGGTTGCTAAGTGCGCACAGGTTGACTACAGGGTGATTAAACGATAAAAAACGCTTACAAGCGGTTAACAATGAGAACACGAATGTTGTTGATCAGGGCCGTTTGCTCGTTGCATTAGAGGATCTATCAGTTCGCTAACTATAAATACAAGAGTTTTCACTAAAAGTATAAATCAATAAAAATTGATTAAAATCAAGAAGAGTTGATTTAATGCATATAAGTGATGGCATTTTGTCGCCGGAATGGATAATCTTCTGGTGGCTAGTTGCTCTCGCGTTCATTGCGATTGGAATTAAGCAAATTAGACAACGATCGAAAGACAACCCACAGTATCTACCAACGCTGGCATTAATGGGGGCAGCGGTTCTCGCTATCTCAGTATGGCACATTCCTGTGCCCGTGAGCGGGTCTTGCTCCCATCCATGTGGAACGCCTATGGCCGCTATTATCGTAGGTCCCTTTCCAATAGCCGTCATTTCTGCCATAGCTCTTTTCTTTCAAACGTTTGTAGGACACGGAGGGCTAACAACGATCGGTGCGAATGACTTTTCGATGGGCATTGTGGGGGGATTCACCGGCTTCGGGACGTGGGTGGCTTTACGGAAGCTGAACGCTCCCATCTTTTGGGCTGCCGGAGCTGCAGGATTTGTAGGCGATATCTTCACCTATGTCACGTCCGCGTTTCAGCTCGCCATATCGATCTACCCATCAGAGCTGTTTCGTTATTGGGGCATCTTTATGATGGGGTATATGCCAACGCAGCTTCCCATTGCGATAATTGAATTTGTTTTTACAGGACTAGTCATTCGTTATATCGCGGACGTACGGCCCGAGATGTTGAAGTTTAGCATGGGGCTCCGCGGCGCTACGCGCGCACCGACGAGCTGATAAAAAGAGGCGGACACATGGATAGATTTGACAGAAATGCGCTGATTGCTTGTGTAATATTCGCTGCGATCATCATCGCTTTCTATTACGTAGGCACAGCGCTTGGCAAAAGTCTAGAGGGCACTGATGGCCAAGTCGTAGACGCAGCAGCTGCAATTGCGGGGGCAACCCCTCACTCTTCGCTCTATGAGCTCGACCAAAACGGTGAATATGTTGGATTTACGATAATAGGTCTTTGCGGTGGCTTTTTCGCTGGCTACTTATGGCCGATGGTATTCGAAGAACCTGGTGGACGAGGCGGACGAGGTGCTGTAGATGGTTGACATAATACAAGGAGACTCCTTATCAGGGCTGCTTACTTGTGTCGGATTTTTTGTAATGCTCATTGTTGGTCGACATGTAAGGATAAGGCAGGTTCGTCAGAGGCGACAACCAACTCGATAGTGCAGCTCCAACCGACACAGGTATATATTTACTGCAACACGGTCGATTGAAAGTTATGCCCGAATGGAATCCAGCTGACTTCATCACCGGCATAGGCGGAAGGATCGGTGGACAGCAGAGTCGCCGCAGCGGCATTCTTAGAAACGTTGATGCAAGGATTCTGCTTCCAGCCGCATTCGTCCTTATACTAGCGCTTACGGCGGCAAAGCGGTGGTACGTGCCAGGTGCCGTGTTCGTTGTTATTTTTTTCATCACGATATGCACGGTCCGGTCACGTAAATCCTACGTCAAACTGCTAATGTATCCCTTCCTTGTCGCCTTATTCATTTTCGTCGTCCAAGCGTACACGTACGGGTCTACTGCGGTCGTTACGATAATATGGCCAGTCTATTCCCAAGGTATCGCCTCCGGCTGGTTGTTGTGCAATCGAGTTCTTGCTTCAGTATCGATTCTCCTGCTACTTGTGGAATCCAAGTCGCAGATAGAACTAGTCGAAGCGCTCGCGTGGTTTAAGGTTCCGATTGAGATACGAGAGCTAATGCCGCTCATGTTTCGCTATGTATCAGTGATTTCAGATGAATTCACAACGATGTTTAACGCTCAGAAGTCGAGATTGGGATTCTCAGCCAAGTTAGGTTGGCTAAAAAAGATAAGGAACCTAGGAATCATAGCAGGGATGCTCTTCGTTCGATCTTATGATCGATCAAACAGAGTCACTATGAGCATGATGGCACGAGGATATTCGCAGAACGTTGACATAGTCCGCAACTTCAAACGTTTCACAAAGAAAGACCTTCTATTCGCAGCGTTCGCGCTCGTTCTTGTCGCAGGTATCGTGCTGGTTGGGGTGACATGACGACATCGGCTATTGAGTTTAAGAACGTTGAGTTCAGGTATCCAAACGGCGCCATTGCTCTGGACGACATAAATCTCGCAATTGAAGAACACAAAAAGGTAGTCCTCTTGGGAGAGAACGGAAGCGGCAAGACTACGTTGCTCTTGCATCTCAATGGCCTCCTCACGCCTACCCGTGGCGAGGTGGCGATCCTCCGCAAAACAGTCAACAAAGCGAATATCGACTGGGTGAGGGCCAAGGTGGGAATGATTTTTCAGAATGCCGACGATCAGCTGTTTGCACCGACGGTGTACCAGGACGTCGCTTTCGGCCCTAGAAACACTGGTCTCGACGAGAATCGCGTCAGAGAACGAGTTGAGGAGGTTCTTGACGTGCTCAACATAGCACATCTGCGAGACAGGCCACCTGACGCACTAAGTGGCGGTGAGAAGCGGAGAGTTGCCTTGGCAGGCGTGTTGGTCATGGACGCCGAAATCATCGCGCTTGACGAGCCACACTCAGGCCTGGACCCCTTGGGATCCTTAGAATTTAACGACCTCCTCAATGAGCTCTACTCCAAAGGACGGACAATTATCGTTGCCACACACGATGTAGAGTTTGCGTCAGCTTGGGCCGATGAATGTGTCATCATGAAAAAGGGAAAGATTGTGGGGTCCGGAACTCCAGAAGACGTGTTTTCCGATGTCGACTTCGTCGGCCGATCAAGCCTCAAACTCCCGTCATTCATATCGATATATAACGAACTACAGGCGAGGAACTTCGTCTGCAAAAGAGGTGAGGTGCCATTTGACGTGATGGACCTCGTGCACAAAGTCGAAGCGCCCACTATAAAGTTTCTGGGAAAATCAGAGGGGCTACAAAAAGGAGCACGCGTGGCGCTCGATTATTCGCGTGGCTCGTGGGTTGTTGCAGTAGAAGGAACAAGTGGGGGGGAGATCCTCACTCAAAATGACGAAATGGCAGTCGTAGAGTTGCATGAAGACAGCGTTCGAAAGAAGGGGAACGTTATAATCTTCAAAGTGCACGATAACGAACGCTACGATGAAGCGGTCGCAGCTCGTGCAAAAGACTTGATCGAACGCAACAGGGGAATAAAAATCGGCGCGATGGGGACAAATGCGAAGCTCCTGGCGAAGCGTCATTTTATAACGCTTGATTTCGGGGTCGACGTGATCAACAACGCGATCTCTTGTGCGTCGAGAGGAGACGACGTAATCATTCTCGCTTCAGGGAATATGGCCGAACACGCCGGAAAGAAGATACATAAGATATGTCCTGATATTTTCTTTCACTACGTCAATACGAAGGACGAAGAGACGTAATTAGACCACGACGTTAAACAGCGTTTTTCGTTGTTGTAGGTTCTAAATTAAGCGTGGAAGTCTTGGAGCATCTGATAGGCGGCGATGCGAACAATAGATCATAATTATATGCTTCTCCACATTGACAAGCATTCTCATCCACTTTTAAGTGAGCATTCACACGATCACACACACGTGGTGATTAATCCATCTATTCTAACCTCAAAGCGAGGAATCTGGGCACTAAAGTGGTCGTTGCTAGGATTAATGGCGACAGCCATACTTCAAGCCGTTGTTGTTTACTACTCGGGCAGCGTTGCCCTACTTGCCGACACTATTCACAACGTGGGCGACGCCTTGACTGCAGTCCCACTCTGGCTCGCATTTCGCGTAAGCACGTGGAAGCCAACGAATCGATTCACCTACGGGTACGGAAAGATGGAGGATCTGGCAGGCATTGCCATTGTGCTTACCATTCTTTTTAGCGCCGTTCTGGCAGGCTACGAATCAATTAATCGGCTTTTTCATCCGCAGGTAATACAGGTTCTCTGGGCGGTGGTTGCAGCATCAATGATCGGGTTTGCAGGTAACGAGATCGTTGCGATTTTTCGCGTAAAGGTTGGAAAGGAGATCGGAAGCGCCGCACTCATCGCTGATGGCCATCACGCTCGTATCGATGGGCTCACAAGTCTAGCCGTATTCTTTGGTGCTGTAGGAGTACACCTTGGCTTTCCACTCGCCGATCCGTTGGTAGGAATCGCGATAACTATAGTTATACTTCGTATCGTGTGGGACTCAGGCAAAGAAGTGTTTACCAGGATCATTGATGGGGTCGATCCCGCAACTCCCGACGAGATTCGCGATGCCGCAATGCAGACCAAAGGTGTGAAAGCAGTTACCGAAGTGCGCGTGCGCTGGATTGGTCACCGCCTTCACGCCGAGGTAAACGTTGCTACAGACTCCAAACTATCAGTTGAGGAGGGACACGTCATTGCGAAAGAGGTGCGCCATCAACTATTGCACCGCCTTGCTTATCTGTCAAGCGTTTTAATACACGTCGATCCGCTCAGCGCGTCAGGCGAGGAGCATCACTACGTGAACGGACACGACTATGGAGATTTGACTCCACACCGGCATCATAAATGAAGGAAAGTATCAGCGTTGTTATTTTTCTTTGAAAGTCGTCGAGAACGCATCTCGGTCTTCACTGTAGTGGAGGTCGAGCCTCCTTATAGGAACTGCGTTGCTACAGACCAAGAGCGTGTGCAGGAGAGCTCAGATAAAATGAAAGTCTTGGTGTCGTCATAAGTGACGAACGGCTGAGCAAATGCGCTTATAGACGCGGCGCTGTCGGCGGTTAACGTCAACTTAAGTTTTCCGCGTGTCTCTTTTTATGGTTTTTCGAGAAAGTAAGGTGGTTATTACTTTTTTATATTTATGTGCGTGGTTAGTATTACGAATCGACAGTTTTTTATAACCGTTAACAATTTTCTCTCTTCATGAATGCCTGTAGCAAATCAAACCATAACTTTTAAAAAATCAAGCAAAATTGATTTTTTTCAAGAAAAATTGAATAAATGCTGAAGGCATTACAGTAAATGGAACGTTGGAGCTGATCAGAGAGACTCGATAGAAGCTTCCGACGTTGCGCAGCTTAGTGAGTGCTGGTGCCCGAAGCAAACCGAACAACAACCCTCGAGATCTAAGTGCTAGACTAGGTCAAAGCTAGGCCAATATTAGCACACGCAATACGAGAAGCGAGAGACGATCGAAGCCAAGCACAATCGACAGAGTTTAGAAAATGGGAGGTGACAATAGTGGTAGAAGGAATAGTATTTGACGCCAATTTTTGGGATATTACCCTCACCGTGGCTGGTGCCGTGATAACGCTTGTAGCGGCACTTTTTGGCTTAGGAACTTTGTAGCACTCACGGTGCCGTAGTAACAGGGGCTGAAATGCGGTTCAGAGGGGGGCAGTCTCATACCGGGTACGGCAGCGGTCACAGACAACAAAAGAATCTCATTGGACGCCAAAAAGATGCCAATTGCGAAATAACGTGCCAGGGGGTGCCCTCTCTTTTTTTTGTGCCACCTGCCAAACAAGACCGGTCATTGTGCTTCTTTTTTATGGTTTGTGAAGAAGGTTAGGTTGTTGTTACTTTTTCCTGCCATGAATGAGAGGCGATGACCATCTGTCGATAAGCTCGCCTCACTCATGCCGCAGCCTCTTGTAGCACCTCTTTCAACACTGCCGCGTTATTGTATAGCAGCTCGCGCGACGCATAAACGAGGGTGATGTCCCTTCCTGCTGCGTCACCGAGGAGTTTTTCAAGAAATCGTTTCTTGGTTGTGAGCTCAGCCCTGTAACGTTTTTGAAAGTCAGGCCATTTCTCCGGATCGTGCCCAAACCATTTTCGCAGTGCGGTACTCGGAGCGATATCTGGCAGCCATTCGTCAATGTGAGCCTTTTCCTTGCTTAGACCTCGCGGCCACAATCGATCAACGAGCACTCTAAATCCGTCGCTTGGCTCTGCC
>CAZHSW010000102.1:0-4974 GCA_964534635.1 uncultured Methanomicrobia archaeon | reverse complement strand
AGCGACCATAGTTCGCACGCCTTTCGTTTGTATTACAGCCAACACTTTCTCCTGCGTTGACTTAATGTGGATCTCCCGCGTGTTATCAGGCTGCACACAGTCGGCAATTCGCGACGCAAGCGGGTGGTTATACACAACAATTGCAGTGATCATTTTTTAATCGAGAATGCGACCTTTGGAACTCTGTTCGCCTAAGAGGGCCGCGCAAGCAACCTCGTCGAGCAAAAAAATGTTAGTGCGATATAAGCATCTCTACCGTGTCTAACCGGTACGACCACCCTTCGGGGAGAACCGCTCGCCTCTTATAGTAGTTTACCAGCCTCCGTATCTTTGACTCTGTAAGTTGAAGCGCGCGTTTGTTGTGGAGGTCCTTCTTGTTCTCCTCTAGATGGTCCCTGAGATTCAGCGCCTTATTGATCAGATTGATCAAATCTTCAGGAAGTTCAGGGGCAACTCCGTTGTCGCGAAGTACTTCTGTCAGGCTTTTCTTAGTGACAGACTTGACGTTTGGTATGCCATACGTATCCCTCAGAACAATACCGATCCTACCAGAGGAAAGTCCGCTGTTACGCAGCTCTACGATCAGCTTTTCGACTTCTTCTGCAGTCATAGTCAAAGGAACAGTACTTGTCAGAGGCTTTGTCGATCCTGACACTCCTTTCCTTCTCGCGTGCATTCGCGCCATTTAAGTTCCTGGTCCGGTCCAATCCGTTTTTGACCTGTCCCGTGAGATCTGATATTTCGTAAGCCCCTTTATATATTTGTTGATGCCCATCTCAAGAATAGCTGCGCGGCTTTGCTGCGGTGCGACACGAGGTTCTTTTCTTCCAGTGTCAATTCTCCGAAAGTACGACCCTTATACTCGAAAATGGGGTCGAATCCGAAACCTCGAGAGCCTCGGGCGCTGACGATGGATCCTTCGACCTGTCCTCGGAACAGTTTACAGTCGTTATAATAGCAGCCGATTAACGATTCAAATCGTGCAGTTACGCCTTCTCCGACGATTTTAACTACACGACGGTTTCCTATCGTCCGATATACATAAGATGAGAACGGCCCTGGAAACCCATTAAGCGCGTCTATAAACAAACCAGAATCTTCGATGATGAGGGGTGCTGCGAATCTTCTGCTGCAGTAAGTGAGTCCGAATTTAACGACTTCTTCTAGCGTGTCAGCTTGCAGTTCTGGGTAAGCTGCATCAACGTGGATAATCTCCAATCCAAACGGCTTGGCTCTTGCTTGAAGTTCCAGCACTTTCGCGCGGTTTTGCGTTACAAACCTGACCTCTTTCAAAGATATCGGCCTCGCCGCTTAATCTCTTCCACTTTGTCAAGTATCTGCTGCGCATCCGGACATCTCCTCGCGTAGCCGAGAATAAAAGCCCTTTTCATCGAGATGAAATTCTCGTGTGATGCTTCAAGAGCTTGGAAGAACACGTGTACATCTACGCCGCGGGCTTCGACGCTTGTATCGTAGCAAGCAAGCCCGAAGTCAATCAAGAAAACTTTTCCTGATGAGAATATCATGTTCCTTGTGGTAGGATCTCCGTGAACTATGCCAGCTTGATGAAGCGCACAGAGCATCTCCCCAATCTGCTCCGCAATCGTCTCGCTTATGGAAAATCGCACAGCAGAGCCCTGTATTCGCTCCATCGTAATCTCGAAACCCTCAACTGCTTGTATGATGGGTGTCGGAACTCCGGCTCTGCGTGCCTCTGATTGAATTTTGGCTTCCAGTCTCGTGCGCTCTTTTCGCAACTTGGTATCAATTTCGGTCGTCCGATATTTCTTCGCGACGCGCCTTTTTACGACGGAATTATCGCAAATATCGACGGCTGCTTCCGCTCCGATAATGCGCTCGATTAGGTGATCCATAGAACCTCAACCTCGTCTGGTCGGAAGTTCGGGTTGGCCCCCGAAGAAGCTATCGGCGTTTGGATGCCGTGTGAAAGCATAAGAAGACCAGTGTATGCAATCATCGCCCCATTATCTTGTAAGTATTCAGGTCGTGGCGAGAAAAATCGCGCACCTCGCTCAGCGGTCATGATAGTCAGCATCTCTTGGAGTCGCTTATTTGCTCCAACGCCACCTGCCAAGAGTAGCTCGGATTTGTCAGTTTGCGATAGAGCACGCTCGCACACTTCGACCAGCATGGCGAAGGCGGTCTCCTGAAAACTATAGCATATGTCTTCTAAGGTTGCCGACGTCAATGCGTTTTGCGCTGCCGTAACAATCCCGGAAAATGAGAAGTCCATGCCCTTGACCACATATGGCATGGGCAAACAGCGGCGAGACCCTTTCGCGAGCCTCTCTATTTTCGGGCCGCCCGGATGAGCTAGACCTGCCGATCTGGCGAACTTATCTAAGCAGTTTCCAACGCCAATATCGAGCGTCTCACCTAAAATGCGGTATCTGTTTTGACGGTAGGAAAGCACTTGCGAATTTGCTCCGCTTACATAAAGAACAATCGGGTCCACCAGATCGGTTTTCCACCGCTCAACTTCGATGTGTGCGATGCAGTGGTTGACCCCGATCAACGGCACGCGAAGCCGTAACGACAGCGCCCTTGCGGCGGTACTAACAATCCGCAGGCAGGGTCCTAGCCCAGGACCTTGGGAAAATGCGACTCCGTCTATGGAACGCAGGTCAGCTGAACTAAGGACTTGGCGAAGAACTGAGGCCACGTTGTCTGCGAAATGTTGAGCTGCCTCCCTCGGATGAATGCCCCCTGAAACAGGCACGTACGGCGCATTCGCCTCACATAAAACATCTTCGTCGTTCACTAGGCTTGCGCTGAGGTTCCAAGCGGTTCCCTCAAGGCCTAAGACGAGCATTTTTCAGAAATGGTCACTTTATGAACTGCGTGTATCCGCACTTGCCACAAGAAAGCCTGTTCTTGTGCTCGGCTAAAAAGACTCCTTCGCCGCATCTTGGACAGTTTTGGCGCTTTCTCGCTGCCTTATTATCGCTTATGTCGTATAGCTCACTTATCCTCACTTTTATCACCTTCTGGACCTGACTCCTCGGCTGCCGGTGCGTTCCTTTTTATTATGTAATCTGCTTCGATTTGGTGTGCGCTTTCAGCTGATTGGTATATTTTGACTGCAGCTATAGTCTCTTTTTTACCGAAGGCGGTTTTCATGCTTCGAACTATTACTTGTTGAGGCTCAACCTTGAGTTCTGCCGCAACTCGGTCCTTGACTTCAATGCGCGCCGGTGTACCTGCGGCGTGCTTAATCTTAATTTGTAGCTCTCTGCGATTGAGCAGCAGATTCTCCTTTTCTTCGATCACGCTAATTTGCATAGTTTCAACCTGACTTTTGGGTGAATGCGACTCTTTTTTAGTATTTCGCTCATAAGCCGCATCGCTTTTTCTTTTTTTTGAGGGGTAATAGCGACGATAACCATACCCTCATTGGGCTGTCCATAGACGACAGCGCTTCCCAAAGGGGCTTCGATCACTGCTGGAATGACGGCAAGATCCTCCTCACCGTTGACGACGATCCGCACACGTTCGGATCTGGCAAGGTCCTGCATAGAGCTTTGAACGGCCTTACGTAACTGCAGCGAAATAGAGCCTGCTGGGTTATCTACTTCATAAACGGTGCGCGAGTCGACGCATATCGCCCGCGAGACGTTATCAGGTACTCGTTGTCTCATAGTTACACGATCAATAATACACACGTCAGGCTCGATACCAGCTTGCAGCACGTTGTAGGTCGTTATATCTCCAACCGTTACTATCTTTACAAAGCCTCTCAATTTGTCGGCACAATCGGCGTGTGAACAAAGATCGCCAAATGGTTTTTGTAGCTCCGCTTTCAGCTTATCGTTCAGCATGCGCGTTATCGGACTTTCAGCGCGTACTTGCCGGGCAAATCAATATTCATCCGCTTTGCTACCTCAGAGTGTTTCGGATCAATGATAATCAAGTAGCCGCTCCAGTCACGTCCGAGAGAGCTAGATCCGCACACGGGGCATGCAAGTCCATCGACGAACCGATGACAAGTCTTACACACTTGGTCTTGCATTTTGTACCTCTTCCTCTTTCTTTGCTTTTTCTCGCGCTTCAGCAAGCCATTCAACCTTGCCTAGGGCTGCTTGCCGCATGGTAAGGCCAATTTTACTTTCTCGCGGCTCGCGTTCGTTGAGGCTTACGGCGACCACGCGCGCGCGCAGCATGTCTCCTTCAGCAATAGCTCGTCCGGTCTCTTTGCCAATCAAGCGAGCGTTTTTTTCATCATATGAAATGTAGTCGTCCGCTATCTGGCTGACGTGCAGCAATCCGTCGAGTGGACCTAAACCGACAAAAGCGCCAAATTCAACAATCTCAACGACCTTGCCTTCGAGTATTTCTTGGAGTTCGGGTTTGAACGTAATCGCATTGAACGTGACGTCATAGTAGATAGCGCCGTCTCCAACAAGTATGCGGCCTTCGCCTATATCTAAGACCTCAGTGACGGCTATTATGGAGCCGAGCGTTTTGTCAATCCGCCCTTCGAGTTTGTCTCGCAGGAGGTCTTTCACCACCGCCATCGTGTTTTGTCCTAACCGTTCGGGGGGCAGCCTTACCGTGTCAACCAACTTCGCTTTCTTATACATCTGTCATCCTCTTGAACAAGTTCTTTGCGTATTTTATGCGTTCATTCACAGCGTCTGCCTCGTACACCCGACGACGGCCAATCGTTGATAAGCACGCAAAGCACCTTGTCATCCGCTTCGTCAGAATCGAGCATGTTGAGCAATCCTACTGGTCTCGCATCGAAGATGCAGCCTGGATATGTTGGTTCATCGATCACTACGATTGCTTCGAGCGGGCGATAGGTCTGATGGATGAAGCCGTATTCGCGGCAGCGCAATGGCGCTAACAATATACTTTCGAGATGAATTGCGTTCCATTTGCACTTATACTTGGTGCGACTGCCCGTGGGAATCTCTACGCCGACGGAAACCTCTTCTGGCGGCCTGTGCCAAA
>CAZHSW010000101.1:0-5533 GCA_964534635.1 uncultured Methanomicrobia archaeon | reverse complement strand
GAGCGTTTTGCCCTTGATATTGGTTCGAGCGCTGCAGGCGAACATTCAGATGGTCGGGATACTCCTCTACAATGCAGGTTTCACCTGGGTCGGGACGTATCAGGGAAACACGCCCACGAGCGGGCTGATGTACTATTTGGCGCCGATTAACGGCCCGCAAAACTGGATACCTGGCTTGTCCTCGAATCCTGGGTGGCAAATCGCACTGCGCTCTTCGATAGACATCTTGGTAATGGTCATCGGTGGGGTCATATTTGCACTCTTCTGGGTTGAAACAACTGGAATGGGTCCTAAGGCGGTTTCAGAGCAAATTCAGAGCTCAGGCATGTCTATTCCCGGCTTCCGTCGTGACCCAAAGATCATTGAACGCGTTATGAAGCGGTACATCCCCAAAGTCACCGTCATCGGAGGAGCGTTCATAGGCTTCCTTGCGGTTATCGCAGGCTTTCTTGGGACTATCGGAAACGTGGGCGGGACCTCTTTGCTTCTGGCGGTGAGCATTACGTATAGGCTGTACGAGCAGCTCGCTAACGAGGAAGTCATGGAGATGCATCCCGTCCTGCGGCGCTTCCTCGGAGAATGACTTACGAATTAGCAAGCGGATTCTCTCGGCTATAGTCCATTATTGGACAAGCGGTGGAATGGCGTGCCCGGTTTGGCCAGCTAGGCGCCACAATGGCGTAAGTTAAAGTAGGATGTTTGGAATAGTTCGATAACGAGTTGGGGTACGAATGCCGAAAGTTGTAATCCTCACGGGAGTGCCCGCGAGCGGTGGGACGACGGTAACGAAAAAAGCAATTGAGGTGCTGGAGGGGCACGGCCAACAGCTCACGATGGTTACTTACAGCGACGTCATGCTGGAAGAAGCGTCGCGGCGTGGATGGGCCAACGCCCGCGATGCCATCCGAAAGCTCGATCCCTCTGAGCAGCGAGATCTACAGAAAATGGCGGCCCGAGCCATATCAGAGATGGCCACGACGGCACTTGTGGTCGACACGCACGCGACGGTCCGAACCCCGCGGGGGTACCTTCCCGGCCTGCCGACGTGGGTTTTAAACGAACTCAGACCAGAACTGATAATAGTCGTTGAAAGCGCCCCCGGCGAAATTATTCGACGCCGAAACGCCGACAAATCACGGCAGCGGGACGCGCAGGACGTGATGGCTGTCCAGCAGCATCAAGATGTCAACAAAGCGATATGTATGGCTTATGCGGCATACACGGGCGCCACCGTCAAGATATTGCAGAACCCTGACGGAAGATTAGATGAAGCGGTCGCCGAGTTAGTGTTAACGCTGCAGGGACTTTGATTGTCATTGCTTGGCTCAGCTCGGGGTGATTATGAGATGAGACTCATCATCAGTGGACTTGGAGGCAGCGGCAAAACGACGGTGGCGGGTGGGCTTTCCGAAAGACTCGCTTTTGCGCACGTTTCAGCTGGAGACCTCTTCAGGCAGCTCGCACGGCAGCGTTCCTTGAGCGTCCAGGAGCTCAGCAGGCTTGCAGAGGAAGACTTGGAAATCGACAAAATGATTGATCGTATGCAAGCGGAGCTCGCTGAGTCGCACGAAAACGTTGTCGTTGACGGGAGAATGTCACGCTGGGTTCTGAAAGGGGATATGAGCGTTTGGCTCAAAGCGCCACTGGAAGTAAGGGCAGATCGCATTGCGCGCAGAGAAGGAAAAAAGCGCACTGTAGCTTTGCGCGAAACGCAGATGCGCGAAATGAGCGAGGCTTCGAGATATCGCGCCGTTTATGACGTAGATATCGGGGACCTAAATGTCTTCGATCTCGTGATAGACACTCAACACTGGGACCCACAAGCAGTCATCGATATTATTGTGCAAGCTGTGCGAACGCGTCGGAACGACCAGGAATGACGAATTCTGATGGCCAGATCACCATAGACGAGCTCCTTCGAAGAGGCGTAATCAACCTTGACAAGCCAGCCGGGCCGTCTAGCCACGAGACGGCGGCTTGGGTCAAGCGAATTCTGCGCGTAAAAAAAGCCGGCCACAGCGGAACGCTGGATCCGAAGGCCACCGGAGTGCTTCCGATCCTCCTTCAGGACGCGACAAAGGCGGGCGGAGCGCTCGTGCGCTTACCTAAGGAATACGTCTGCGTCCTTCATTTGCACAAAAAGGTCCCACAGGAGGACCTGCTCAACGTCGCAAAGGAGTTCACTGGTGTGCTTTATCAGCGCCCGCCGCTAAAATCGGCGGTGAAGCGGCAAGTTCGCAAACGCGAGGTGTACTTTATCGAAGTGCTCGAGCGGCAGGGCACCGACGTTTTGTTAAAAGTGGGATGCGAGGCGGGAACATACATTCGTAAGCTTTGCCACGACATCGGCGAAGCGCTGGGTGTCGGCGCGCACATGCAAGAGCTGCGTAGGACGAAAGCGGGTCCGTTTGACGAGTCTACACTCGCAACGCTGCACGATTTGACAGATGCCTACCATTTTTGGATCGAAGATCACGACGAAGCTCCGTTACGCAGCATCATCGTTCCGGTTGAGCGTGCGTTGGAACATCTCCCAAGAATTGTTATCCGGGACACGGCGGTTGATGCTATTTGTCACGGGGCCCGCCTTGCCGAACCTGGCGTGATTTCGCTGCCTAGTATCGATGCGAAGAAGCTTGTGGGTATTTACACCCAGCGGGGCGAACTTGTGGCCTTGGGTATCTCCGTTTTTAAGGGGGGAGTTATCGCCGAAGCGAAAAGAGTGCTGATGGCGCCTGGTACGTATCCTCGACACTGGAAATCGCGAAAAACAAATGAATCAGCTCGCGTCCGAAGTTAAAAAGCTGAAACTTAGCGCGTGGCAGCCGCGTGTGGTTGGATGCCTCGTAATCACAGTGCAAGACGCACTTGCGTTTCTTCGACCGCGAGAACAGCGAGAATGTGAGCGATGATAATT
The DNA here is from genome assembly GCA_964534635.1 of uncultured Methanomicrobia archaeon. Lineage (GTDB taxonomy): Archaea > Halobacteriota > Bog-38 > Methanoflorentales > Methanoflorentaceae > Methanoflorens. The sequence goes on along the minus strand of CAZHSW010000101.1, from coordinate 2,616 downwards.
TAACTTTTGACGTTCAACGCGGGATAGATGAAAATAATCGCAGTGTACGGATCCTCTAAGTCGGGAAAGACGACAACGGTGGTAGAGGTCGTTAAAGAGCTGCGGCTGCGCGGAAACTCAGTAGCCACCATTAAGGACATTCACGTGAGCAACTTTGCCTTCGATGTGGCAGGGAAGGACACGTGGCGACATTGGAAGGCGGGGGCCGAGGTTGTCGGCTTGCGGGCGCCAAATGAAAGTGTTTTGATGATAAAACGCCCAACGAAGCTCAATGAGCTGGTGTCGCACATTCGTAGCGACTTTTTGATACTCGAAGGGTTCAGAAGTGCAGCTCTTCCGAAGATATTGTGTGCCATCGACGAAGCCGATGTCGCACGTGAGATACAAGATGACGTATTCTGCGTGTCCGGACTGGTATCTGCGCACCTGTCGACGTGGAAGGGCGTTCCCGTGGTGAACGCGCTCCTTTTTGCTGCGGATTTGGTCGATCTCATCCAGGGTAAAGCCGCTGAGCTGTAAACCTTATCCGCGCTTTTGTGCTTCAGATCTGTGCGCGATGAGTCTTTCTAGATCGCCGTTCGCGTTGATGTTCCAGAGCTGTGCTGTATCCCTGACGACTAACATCGTTTCAGACTGCGGTTGATCAGCCAAGCTCGCATCGACGATATTTATCCCGGTTGCGACTAATCTTGTTGAACTTTCGAGCAATGTTCGGTTACACACTTCCGGTCCCTCCTCGCGAGAATCGGAGGTACGATAGACGCCGAGCGCTGGAGTTTCGATCCTCGCACGAAGCCTGACGATCGTATCGATGAGCCGGTGAGTAATCAGTGGAAGATCCGCTGATATGACGAGGACCGGCCCTTGCAGACACAATCGTTTCATTGCCCACTGGTAATCTTCTATGTATCCGTGTCCCGGGGCTACGAGAACGCGAACTCGAGAGTCTCTTGCCCAGCGCGTCGTGCGCGGCGTGCAGAGCGAGGTCACCATCACAACATTTTCAATTTCAGATTCGGCTAAAGCAGCGATGACATGAGCCGCGAATGGCTTTCCGTCGAATTCCACGAGCGGTTTTTCGACACCTGATCCGAGCCTAGTTCCCTTGCCGCCGGCCATCAGTAGTGCTAGCACGTAGCCACCTACAAAAGACTGATGACGATGAGAGCAGTCAAACGCCCGAGCTCATTTGACGATCCTATGACGTCTCCGTTGATCCCTCCGAACGCCGTGTTAGCGAGCTTAACCAATCCAAAAGACACAGCGATTGGCGGCAACAGCACGAGGATACCTTTGATTCCTAGGCAGAGCACCACTATTGCAACTGCGAGCACCAGACCTGCCACGAACGTCAACGGACCACTCTTTTCTGAAAAAAGAGAGCCTAGCCCCTTGTGGGTCGCCTTTCCGAATGACGCGACACCGACCATAGAGAGCTTCGCCGCAGCTTCGGCCGCTATAAGCGCAGCAATCAGGGCACCGGACTTAATGGAGGTCAGCACGGAAAAAAGCAGCAGAAACGCTATGATACAAAAGGCAATGCCTCCGACACCGATGTTTGGATCTTTGATGACTCTTAGCCGCTCCTGGACGGTACCGTGTTTGAGCAGTCCGTCTCCGACATCTGCCAGCCCGTCAAGGTGAATGAAACCAGTAATTGCGTAAAGCGCTATGAGCGTTAGGCCAGCGCGCACCATGTCATTGATGTTCGGCGTGAGGCTAAGTGCGTAACTGATCACTCCCACGAGCAGGCCGATTGCGGCTCCCACAAGCACGTAAACCCACATCGAACGCGCCAAGCTTTCGAGGTCTTCTTGATTGAATCCCAGCGGGATTGTTGTCAAAAATCCGAAACCAGCCCTGATCACGTTAACGGAGCGCGGCATCGGTTGCCCCCTTGTCGTACATTTTCGCGCTAACTCCGCCAATCAAGCCCGCGACGATGTCGTCCATAAACGGCCCGAGCGACTTCAGAATTCCAGGCTTTAGGTGATCAAATCGAGCGTAATCAAAATGCCCTTTGAACCCCCCGATGTAGATAGAGATGGCCATGCCCAGCACTTCGTCGGCTATTAAACACGTTAAGTCGTTTTCGTAGGCTTGAGCATCCAGTTTTGGAATACACCCGTCTCGTGCATCTCGTTCCAAAGCGACTCCCGCCCACAACAGGACCCAAAGATTGGGGTCTGCGAGGGCGTGATCGAGCTCGCTCGAAAACACCGCTCGCGCCTGCGCCTCTGTTTCCACTCCTGGATGTGGAGCCCACAGCTGCATAGCTGTGTCGACGACATCCTTTAAACTGATCCCCAAGTTTTCCAAAAGCTCCTCGGTCATCTCTCTTCGCTCACAAGCGCCTCCCTTCTTTTGCCAGAACGTGCGAAAAGCCGCACATTGCGTTCTGGGCTTTCTGCTAAAGCGCAGTGTGAATCAGTCGTCGACACTGCTGCACGCAGGATTTTTTTAACAGCTTCCTAAGCTTGTTCAGCCTAATCAGATCCGCGGCCGCTAAGCTGTTTATCTCGCTATTTCAACCTGCCGCTTTTCAAGTTGAACTCGTATGCCTCGGCCCGAAACAGAGCCTACCCGCCTGGCGCCGTTGCTCATGCTCGAAATGGC
>CAZHSW010000100.1:0-6354 GCA_964534635.1 uncultured Methanomicrobia archaeon | reverse complement strand
TTCGACTGATCCGTTACTAGGCACCACCGCACTCGGACTAACCCCCAAATATTCTGAAACGGCTTCTCTGAACCGCCTATAAGCAGGATCAGGGTATCGGTACAATGCGTCTGAGACTTGTGCCATCGCGGCTTTTGTGCCGGGATGCAAATAAGGGTTAAAGTTAGCACTATAATCTACCACGCTCGGAACGTCTTCAGAGGCTTCAATGATTCTGCCGCCGTGTTCACAGGGCGTGACGTGCTTCAGGTCTTCTCTTACGGTAACTCGCATATGCTAAACAAAGCTATATTCGTCGGCGGGTCAGAAATGGAATCAGCTGTTTCCCAATCAATGTGTCCAGTCGTCCCTTCAAGGCTGATTTCTCATCGTAGTGCTGCACCTGGTCTGCGCCGACGCCAAGGCCGCAGACTGCTATGGGAACTTGCGTTGTCATGTGATCGCGCGTGATGCACGACGAGCCGTGATCACTGAGGAGGGCGAATCGGGTAGCAGCTAAGTCTGCGCGTTCGAGCAAAAAACCCACCATCACGTCGATTTTCTCTATAATTGTCAATTTTCCTTCAACGTTCCCATCGTGACTAGCTTCATCAGTGCCTTCGATGTGGATCAATACAATATCATAATTAGCCAAGTTTTCAAGCGCGATCTTCGCTTTTGCCAAGGTATCTGTGTCATATTCGCCCGTCGCGCCGGGCACGTCGACGACATCCATTCCGGAGTATAGACAAACCCCTTTGATAACTGGGGCGGCAGCGACGCACAAGCATTTGCCGTACCGTGCCATTGTCGGATTCGCCCGATGTATCTGCCCAGCGGCCCAAGGCATCACCACGTTAGCAGGCGGCTTTTGTTCTGCGACGCGCCGCAAATTAAGCGGGTGATTCTTCAAAACTTCGTTGGTTTTGACTATGAACTCATTGAGCGTTTGCGCCGTATGTCGAGCACGCTTACTATCGGCCATCGGCTTTACGCAGATGCGCTCCCCGACCCCATATTGCGTGGGCAAGCTCACATCGGCGGCAAAGTCGTCGTCCCTCAACACGAACGCACCCTTGAAACCCAACGTCTGCCTAAACTCGTAGCGGACACCATTCAGCCGTACCCCCGTGTTAACTGCGTCCTCAAGTTCTTTCGCTTCGCTCCGTATTCGACCCGCTCTGCCGTCGATTAGCACGAACCGGTCATCAACGGTAGCGAAGTTAACGCGAAAGCCAACGTCTGCAGGGCCAAGGGCCAAGCCTGCTCCTAGCGCCTCATAAGCACCACGATTTGAAGTCGAACGAGTCACATTTTGACCGAGCATTACCAAATGAGCAACGTCGCTGTCAACCTTAACACCCGGCTTTATTGCGTAAAACTGACCCAAAGAGCCCGAACGCGCTATTTCGTCCATACAAGGCGTTTGAGCATACTCAAGAGGCGTCTTGCCGTGGAGGGCCGCAAGCGGCTCATCTGCCATCCCGTCTGCGATAATAACGATCAGCTTCACATCTAGACGGAGGGCAAAGTCGAACAAATAGTTTTGCATCTTACCGGGCGATTCGCGGTCATTCCGCGGTTCGCTTGCTAACAGAGACGCTCTAAAAAAGCAGGTTGCGCCGCGTCAGCTCACTCTTTATGCGCCGGTTAGGGATTTTTCTGATCGTCTTTACCCAGTGACGCCACTGACTTGCGTGGATTTCTAATTGTGAGAGTGCTTCTTTCAAAAAGAAATAAAACATCGGGCCGTTTATTAAGCGACCCGGCCTACCAATTCATCTGTCAACTGTTGTATTAGGTCTCCCTCGTATACTCAAGGACGAAAATATTTGCGTGCGAGTCCTTATGAAACTCGAGCAAGCGTAGCTAGCTCACTTCTGAATCATCACTGAAGTCGATTTCACTAGCACAGTCACTTTGTCGCCGGCTTTGAGAGCAAGATCCTCTGCAGCATCCTTCGTTATTGCCGAAACGACTTTGTTGTCGCCCACTTGGACGATGACCTCTGCCATTACAGCGCCTAACTTCACTTCTTTCACCGTTCCAGCAAGCTGGTTCCGTACACTTAGCTTCATTGTAATTTCACCAGTGTCATGCCTCTCTTGAGGGGCTTAAGTTTTTTCCAAAAAAAATCCAGAAATCCGGCAAATGGTCCAACTGCGCACGCATAACTACTTCGAAATCGGATCAACTAAGACGCGAAGCCAATATAATTAAGGAGGTTGCCAACAGACGTGTTAGTCGTCACCTTACGCATTACAAGCGAACGTTGTGTTGTTGTTAGTATGAAATCGAAGAAGCCGAAAGGCGCTCTAGAACCGTTGATTGAACAGCTAAAAAGTGAAGATCCTGCTGAGCGGACAAAAGCAGCCCGAGCGCTCGGGGACAGCAAGAATACAGAAGGTGTCGCGTTTCTCGTGATTGCTCTCAAGGACAAGAATAGGCACGTCCGCCGAGCTGCATCCGCGGCGCTTGGGAACGTGTGGAATGATGAAGCCGTGCTCCCGTTGTGCGCGGCTCTTAAGGATTCAGATTGGTTTGTTCGATGGAATGCCGCACTGGCTCTAGGTCAAATCGGAGATAAAAAGACAGAGAAGCACTTAATCGGAGCGTTGCAAGATAAAAACCGGTACGTCCGCCGGAACGCAGCAGACGCGCTTGGAAACATCAGAAGCTTGATTGCGACAAATGGCCTCATCAAGGCGCTAGAAGACGGCGATGTCGACGTTAGATGGAACGCTGCCGAGGCCCTGGGAAAAATGCGAGACGACAATGCAACTTATGCGCTCATTCGAACGTTGAATGACCCCGATCAATTCGTGCGGGAACGTGCCGCAAACGCGCTCGGCAGAATTAGAGATCAGCGCGCAGTTCCCGCCTTGATAAACGCTCTTAGCGATATTGATAATGACGTTCGGAAGACAGTAGAAGAAGCGCTCGAAAAAATTAAGCAGCGCGCGTGACTACGAGCGAGTCAAACGGCAAAAAGAGCGCTAATTGCAACGATTTTAAATAGGAATAACTGTCAACAGGAGAGGAGAAACATGGCAGAGGGCTTTGAAACATTGGCAGACGTAGACCGTGCTATCGTTACGATCAAGCAAATTGTGGAGCGCACCAAGAAGTTACCGCCCGTACTCGTCGCAGCGTATAGCGAGGCGCTCGAACCGGCGTCCAGCGAAATTGTGCGCCGATTCTTTGAGGAGCTCGCAAGCCAATGCCCGAACGCGTTGGCGCACTTTATAGAAGTCGATAAGCAAAAGACGAAAACGGCGGACAAAAGGACGAAGCTCGATACAATCGCCTGATTCAAAATTCCTAATAACATTGTTCAAGATTCGATAGAAGCTGAGATCAGCTGCTTTTCGGGCTAGAGCACCGTGCACACCCTGTAACGTGGGCAGACCTGTCGCAATTTGCTCTTCGGGAACACAATATGAACTCCTGCCACAAAGGGTTGATGATGTGTATTTTAGTCAGCGTTTTAGCCGCGAGCGCTTCGGGTTGTACTGCGACCCGACCCGAGAATCAGAAGACGCTCCTGATATTTCACGCTGGGAGCCTCTCAAGATCATTTAAAGAGATTGCTGCCCTTTTTGAGAGTCAGAACCCAGGTGTCACAGTCCGGCTCGTCTCTTCCTCAAGCGTTGAGGCAACTAAGAAAGTTTCAGAACTCAACCAGACGGCAGACGTTGTCGCAACGTCCGATTGGATTCCGATCCAGAACTACCTTTACCCCACTTTCACCGACTGGTACGGTAAATTCGCGAGCGACAAGATGGTGGTTATGTACACAGACAAGAGTCAGTTCGCCAACGAGATCAACGGGAACAACTGGTATGACATCTTGACAATGCCCGGCGTCGCCGTCGGTAGATCCAATCCTGACGCTGATCCTTGTGGGTACCGGACGTTGATGGTGTGGAAGCTGGCTGAACAGTACTACAACAGGGCCACCTTGCACGATCGACTAGCGCAAAACGCCCCTGGGAAATACGTGCGACAACAGGATGTAGATCTTATTAATTCGCTTAAATCAGGGCAAATAGATTACGCGTGGGGCTACGAATCGATCGCGAAACAGAACAATTTCTCGTACGTGAGCTTGCCCGATAAGATCAACCTCTCCAACGAGACTTACGAATCGTTTTACCAAACGGTGAGTGTTACATCAGCGGGTCAACAGGTGAATGGGTCATTCATCGAGTATGGGATCTGCGTCCCGAGGTCTTCACCAGAGCGAGAGCTCGCAAACAGGTTTGTCGCTTTAGTTTTGAGTCGAGAGGGCAGCGCGATACTGGCAGCCAACTTCGACTCTATGCTCAAGCCTATGCGAACGGTAGGTCAGGTGCCGCTTATACTAGCTCCGTTCTCTTTTTCAGCGAACACAGTTAGCGTACAGGCCAATGGCGCGCCATCTAAAGTCGCAATCAGCTCAACCACGGCTTGACGAGTGGAAGACGGTAAGGCGCGGGCGACTCAGAAGTTTGGGTCGAGTCTGATTGCCATTGGCCAAGTTATTTCAAAGTGCTTTATTCGTCCAACGCTCATCCGTCCCCCCCTCATGGCGGTTGACGTGGCGAGCGGTGTCGCTAATCCGCATATATACCCTACAGTATTTATTCCACAAAAGCTAGTTACGCTGAGTAGGATGAAGAAACGATGACGTCCGTAGCTGTTGACGGAGCTTACGCACGTTTGGGAGATTTCAGTCTCGAAAATATAAACCTAAATGTTGAAAGTGGCGAGTTTTTCGTTATCTTAGGTCCTAGCGGGGCTGGGAAGACGATCTTGCTCGATCTCATCGCAGGCTTCATTTATCCGCGACTCGGCAGGGTGCTACTTGACGGCGCAGACGTCACGTTTCTGCCGACGGAAAAGCGGCACGTCGGCTACATGTTTCAAAACTATGCGCTGTTTCCAAACATGAGCGTGTATGAGAACGTCAAATTTGGCCTCCGGTATGCGAAGCTGCCCGATCAGCGGCGCAGAACCGAAGACTTGATAGATCTATTAGGCATAGCTAAGCTCAGCGACCGACGGCCAGCAACCTTGAGCGGCGGAGAGCAGCAGCGTGTTGCGCTGGCGCGATCGCTGATTCTCGAGCCTAACGTTCTGCTGCTCGATGAGCCATTTAGCGCCCTCGATGCACAATCGAGAGACTTGTTGCGCGATGAACTTCGAGACGTAATTAACCACTTCGAAATCACCGCTCTGTTTGTGACCCATGACCAAAGCGAGGCTCGGGTGCTTGCAGATCGACTCGGTGTCATGTATGAAGGTCGGCTGATACAGACTGGTTCTGTGCACCAAGTGTTTGACAAGCCCGAGGATGAACGAGTAGCTGAGTTTGTAGGGATGGAAAACCTATTCGACGGCGTGGTCGTTTCCCAAAATAAAGGGATCATAGTCGTTGACATCGGTAATGGTAGTATTGAAGCAGTCGGACGTAATGAAGAAGGCGACCGGGTCGTGCTGGGCATTAGACCGGAAAACATCACAGTCTTGCGCGAGCCTGTGGTAAGCAGCGCCCGCAATACGTTCAATGGAACGGTGAGGCAGATACTCTACCTAGGACCAATTAACAAGGTGATTATCGACTGCGGTTTTGTTCTGTCCGCGTACGTCACAAATGTTTCTACTGAAACACTCGGACTCGATAAGGGCACACAAGTCACCGTAACTTTCAAGGCAACTGGGGTCAACGTTATTAGTGAAGTGCAGCGACGTCGGATTTTACGTAGATCTAATAACAACGGTCCTGAAGTTCATCATTGACAACGAGAGAGGACGTGGCAGTCGCAGGACAAGCCGCGCGTTCTGACTCCGGAGAGGAAAGGAATCTCTGTTTTTTAATGAGAATATGTTAAAGAGGTTTTCTGCTTATGTTTAGCATGATTGCTAAACAAACGAGAGTGCATGAAAAGAGAAGTCAGCGAGACCTTTCTCACCGACAGACAAGTCGAAATATTGACGATGAGGAAGAAAGGTATGACGCAGGCGGACATCGCTAAGATCAAGAGAACGACCAGAGGAAACATCTGCATCATCGAGAAGACGGCACTCAGAAACGTCGAGAGAGCAAATAAAACGATAAAGCTGTACAAGACATTGGAGGCGCCAATATCGCTTACAATCCCTGTCGGCACGGACCTGTTGGATGTCCCTAAGATAATCTTCAAAGCCGCTGACAACGAGCACATCAAGATCTCTATCGATTCAGCAATGATTGTGGTAAAGCTCAAAACACAGGTGCCTTACAAGATGCACGGCCGACTGATCACAAACGAGATTGATGTATCCGCGGATGAGCACGGAAATCTGATTATTACGTAAGAGTTCAAGCTCGCAATGAATAAAGGCCAAAAACTG
>CAZHSW010000099.1:0-38337 GCA_964534635.1 uncultured Methanomicrobia archaeon | reverse complement strand
ATCCCGGAAAACATCAAATCCGGTGAATTCTATTACAAGCTTGGGCGGTTCGCTTCGGTGGAACACGCCGCTGACGTGATGGAAGCGATTCCAAACGTCGATTTCAAAACCTACGCCACGGCGTACGCGCCCCTTGCCGACACGCCCTTTGAACCCGACGCAGTCGTGCTCGTTGTCAATCCGCGTCAAGCGATGATGATCGCGCAAGCAAACGTTTACGAGTTGCACTCACGCAATACGGCTGACTTTTCAGGTATTCAATCGCTGTGCGGCGATGCGGTAGCGGCCCCACTCGTGCGAGATCGCATCAACTTCACGCTAGGCTGTTCCGGTTCCCGCAAGTATGCGAAAGTCACAGAAGATGAACTCATTGTCGGCGTCCCAATAACGATGCTTCCCAAACTGACGGACGCTCTCAAAACACTTGCTTAACTGCCGTGGCACACAGCGTCGGTCGCCAACTGAGGTCTAGTATTAAATATCAAAAGGACCATCCGCACTCAAAGCGGAGAAGAAGACTATGCAAGATAACTGCGGAGTGCTTATTCTCGGTCACGGCAGCAAGCTGGCCTACAACAAGAATACAATCGAAGCTGTCGCAGCGATGCTAGCGGAAAAAATGACTAACGCCACCGTGAAAACTGCTTATCTGAACATAGACCATCCAACTATCGAAGAGGGGCTCGCAAGCTTTACCAAGACCGGCGTTAAGACGCTTTATGTGCTTCCGCTCTTCCTTGCTCACGGAACGCACACGTTGAAGGATATACCTGAGGTTCTCGGGCTCACAAATGGCCAACGCCGAACGACGCTTTCTCTCGGCGACAGAAGTGTTGACATCGTGTATGCAGAGCCGCTCGGCATCGACCCCTGCATAGCCGATTTAGCTCTTAAGAGGCTTCAAGAGGCCTAATTTCCATATGGACTTTGACGGTAAACGAATAGCCGTTTTTGATACGATTCACGGAGGGCGCCAGATTTGCAGGTCACTACGGGAAATAGGAGCTGACGCCGACACATTCGATATATACCACGACCCACCATCAGCTGATGCTATCCACTCTTTTGACGTCGTTATCGCTCCTGTTCACGCTCCGGCAGCCCTCATGGCACGCGTTGAAGCGCTGAACATTCCGACGTTAACGCATCACCAAGCTGTCGGCGAAATCGCCCGGTCGAACGAAAAATTGCAGTCGGCGTGCGTGTTTGAAGTGACCGGAGTCAAAGGCAAGACAACTACTGCGTCACTTCTAGGAAACGCATATAGCGACCGAAGGACGGCTTTGCTTACGAGCCACGGACTCGAACTCCGTGAAAACGGGCGTTATGTCGCCAAAAAGCGCTTGAGTATCACTCCAGCAAATATACTGACGGCACTTGAACTTATGGCCGAGTTTGACTTCGATCCTGAGATCTGCATCTTTGAGGTATCATTAGGCGGGACCGGACTTGCTGACGTAAACGTCCTCACAACACTGTCGCCGGAGTACGGCATCGGGCAAGACACAAAGACCTCCACATTTGCAAAACTGCAGATGATATCAAACGCGAAGGCCAGCTCGTGCGTCGTCGCGTCAGCAGATGTGACCTCCTTCGTTAAGCCGACCCGCTGTGTAAACACATTCGGCAACGACAACGCAACCGTGAGATATGCTAAAACAGCAGGTGATCACGCGAAAATCGAATTTGCTGACCTGACTCGGGTTGACGGCGCCCACATATCGGGAGAGGTGCCGTTCGTACTTGCTGGCAGTTACGATTTTGCCAGCTACAAAGACACAATATTATGTTTTGCGGCCGCGGCGCTCTCGGCAAGCCTTGATCCAGAAACGATCAGTCGGACGCTCACAAGCTTTCGAGGAGTAATGGGAAGAATGATAGCGACAGAAATAAGCGGAAGAGTTCTTATCGACAACTCAAATTCTGGTCTTGACGAGCTGTCCATCGAGCGCGCAATAAATTACGGGCTTATGTTTAAGAAGACAGGTCACAGTGCCGTTCTCATCGTGGGCGTCGAGGGAAAAAACGTATGTGAGGGAATAGCACCGCCGGCTATAGCGTCGCTTGCAGAAACCGACGGGCTCGATCACGTCATCCTCGTCGGAGATCAGATGCTTCGCGTGGAGACGGGCTTAGACGAGACTTGCCCAGATTTGGAAAGCGCTTTGCGCAAAGCTCTGGCGCAGACTGTAGTGCAGGACGTCATCATTTCGTGTGTGAAAATGTGGAGGTGATACGATGTCAGCGAAAATGCAGCCAAAACGCGCACGCACAGACCAGATAATCCACCCCAGACCAAGCTCGATCGTAGCAGCGCTCTACACGCTCAGGGATCTTGAAGCGGACGTAGTGATAATACACGGGCCATCGGGCTGCTGCTTCAAACACAGTCGACTTCTCGAAGAAGATGGAATTCGCGTAATCACAACGGCGATGGATGAAACCAATTTTGTCTTTGGCGGAGACAAAGCCCTCAGAAACGTGATACGTCGAGCAGTCGAGTTGTTTAATCCAAGCCTTTTAGGCGTGATTGGCTCGTGTGCAAGTATGATTATCGGTGAAGATATCCACCAGGCGGTGGTGGAGGCAAATCCACCGTGCCCGGTAATAGAGGTCGAGATCCACGCGGGATATCGAGATAACACCTACGGGGCGATTGCGACGCTCGTCGCAGCCGCTCGTGCCGGCGTGTTGGATGCTACTGAGTGCAAACGCCAAACAGAGCTGCTCGTGCAAGCTACCGATCTAGAGAAGATGTCTGGAGTGGCAAGTTTGGAATATATTCCGCCATCACGCGGCGATACGAAATATACCACTGCACGGAATTTGCTCACCCTTATCAAGCACAAAAAGAAAGGCTTTGTTGTGTTGAACGCTAAGAAAGAGACCGCTTACCAGTTTGCTGATATCCTCGTCGCGATCTCAAAGATCGCTGACGCCTCTGGGAATCAACATCTTGGAAATTTGGCCAATTTAGACGTCAGCGTAGGACTCCCGCGGCTACGAAGACACGCTGAAAACATACTAAACGACCTGAGTGAGAGCGGTGTAACTATCGATCACATCACAGGTGGATTAGACGAGTACCCGGTCACCGGCAGACGTGCTGGACGATTGATCGACCAGCATTACAGCGACTATGACTTCGCCGTTCTGCTAGGCGTTCCGCACGCGGTACCGATGACGAGTCTCGAACAAAAGATCATATTTTCCGTCACCAACGGACCTCGGCAAGTGCTGCCACTGAAGCAGCTTGGCCACAAATACGTCACAGTCGAGATCGACCTCCATCCAAGGACGCTAGGCGTGAGTCATATCGTCCCTTCAGAACTTGGCGACACGATGCGCGCCATTTTTTTAGAGAGCAACGGATAGAGCGTGCGGCAATGTGCGACAGACCTAAAAAGCGGAACAACGCCTAAGAGGGTACATCACAAAAAAAACAGTATAAAAAAGCGTTGTTTGAACGACTGGCAGAACTAGCAAAGCACTCTTGCAGCCGCCACAGCGAGCTGCTTGGCCGATTGCTCCAAAAATGAGCTTTCTGGAATCTGCCGGCCTCTTCTGCCGATGACAAACAAAAGCGAGCTTCACATTCCCCGTGTTCTCATAGCAGCTGATCGCAGTTCAGCAGGAAAGACGACGATAGCTGCTGGCTTAATGTCGATTTTCACAAAGAGAGGTTGCGTAGTTCAGCCGTTCAAAGTGGGCCTCGACTACATAGACCCGAGCTATCACTCTCGAGTCACCGGACGCTACTCTCGCAACCTCGATGGCTTTTTAATGAGCCGTCAAGCTATCGCGGATATTTTCTCTCACGCAGCTCGCGACGCTGATATAGGTATCATCGAAGGCGTGCGAGGCCTTTATGAAGGCTTGGAGAGCACTAGTGATATAGGAACCACCGCAGAAATTGCGAAGGCGCTCCGCTCGCCGGTTATACTCGTTGTTGACGCACGAAGCATCACACGAAGCGCGGCTGCACTGGTAGAAGGGTACCGTTCTTTTGATCGCGGAGTTGACATTAAGGGCGTCATACTCAACAACATTGGAAGCCCAGTCCACGCAACAAAAGCGAAAGAAGCGATCGAACATTACACGGAGATCGACGTCATCGGCCAGATCCCGCGTACCAACGCCATACATCTGACTATGCGGCACTTAGGGCTTGTTCCTGCTACTGAAGGGCAAAAAAGAGATATAACTTTCGAAAAAAGGCTTGAAAATATCGAAGCGATTATTCGCGATTGCGTTGACATCGACAAAGTGTTCCAAATCGCAGCAGATGCTGCGCCGCTACCGCTACGGAAGCAGCGGTCATTTGTCGCCTCACGTCCGAGAGAAGCAGAGCTCGAAAAAAAAGTGAGAATAGGTATCGCCTACGATGAGGCTTTCAACTTCTATTACAACGATCTTTTCGATCTGTTCTCACTAAATGGCGCCGAGATCGTCTTTTTCAGTCCTTTGCACGATAAGGAGGTTCTGCAGGTTGACGGTATCTACTTAGGCGGGGGGTATCCCGAACTTTTCGGCAGCGAGCTTGAGCATAACCGCACAATGCGAGAGTCAATCAAGTGCTGCGCCCAAGCGGGGATGCCTATCGTCGCAGAATGTGGAGGTCTCATGTATCTGGCCGAGTCGCTTACTTACGGCGGAAAGACCTCGAGAATGACCGGTGTCATTCCGGCAAGCACAACCATGGTGAAAAATAGGGTTATAGGGTACGTTTCCGGCACGACGGTTCGCGATACTGTCATTGGGCCGAAAGGAACTCAGTTTCGAGGCCACGAATTTCACTATTCAACGCTCGCCGAAACGAGCAGCAAGCTCACCTTTGCCTTTGCCCTCCAAAAAGGCAGGGGCATTTCAGGCGGCTGCGACGGTATACAAGTGCAGCAGACGTTGGCCTCATACACGCACGTTCACCCCCTCTCGTACCCGAACCTTGCCCGCAATTTCACACAATCGTGCGCAAAGTTTAAGGACCAAACAAATCGCAACACGCGATCTCTCGAATAAAAGCAGTGTTGAATGCTGCCAGCGCTCGCGGATCTGTCGCTGTCGTTATGCTCCCGTCGCGTTCGACTGGCCTACCCGAGTAATTTGCGCCGGCCGCCTCTAATTCCTTGCCAACCGAAGGATACGACGTCAAAGTCTTGTTCTTGACAATGCCAGCTGAAATGAGCACTTGTGGGCCGTGACATACCGCGCCAATACGCACACCGTAATCGAATGCCTCTTTTACAACTTTTTGAACGCCCGCATCCCCCCTGATTTTTGACGGAGCTTTCCCGCCTGGCACGTATATGGCGGTGTATTCGCGAACGTCGACGTCCCGAACGAGCACATCAACCATAACTGACTCTTCACCACGCTTGCCTCGAAGCAGGCCTCCTTCGGTGCTTGCCACCGTTATGCCGGCGCCTTCTATCGATAGTGGCCCGGCAACATCGCGAAACTCAGAGTCCTCAAAATCTGAAGCCAACAAAACAAGCACACGTTTTCCTTCCAGTCTCTTGATAATGGCCATAAAAAACCGTTACGAGTTTTCTGACAAAAAACTTGTCCACGTTATTCGCCCTGCCGAGCTGACTCGCGCATTCGCGAATTTCGTTGTCATTAGACAAGATTAAGATCCGGAGTGAACCAGTAGACAATCGACCGTGAATCCCGTCAAAAACTTGCTTAAAACATCATCCTTTTTTACGCGGACATCATTATTGTATCCATATTTTTCCCGGTAGTAACTATGGAGTTTACGCATATAAAGGACGGAAAACCACAGCAAGTGGATATCTCAGACAAACCGATATCTTTGAGGCGCGCTGTCGCAGAGGGGTTCATCGATCTTAGATCCGAAACTGTTGAAGCCATAAAGCAAAACGCCGTTGCAAAGGGGGACGTGCTGAACACCGCTACCATAGCAGCGGTTCTTGCAGCGAAGAAAACTTCAGAAATTATTCCGCTTTGTCACCCCATCACGTTGACGAGCATCCAAATGGATTATGCGATTCTCGAGTCGACCATCAAGGCAACGTGTGAAGTGAAATCCGAAAGCAAGACAGGAGTCGAAATGGAAGCACTGACAGGCGTAAGCATCGCACTTTTGACGATTTGGGACATGGTCAAGAGCATCGAAAAAGACCTAACCGGCAACTACCCTGTGACGAAACTTCGGGATATTCGCGTCCTAGAAAAGAGCAAGGCCGAAATGTGAGTGCTCGAAAGGGCTTGAGGGCGCAGCATTTTCAAGCGCGACGTTGTTAACAGGTGCAAGGGCCGTGCCGGCAATACTCACTGTCTGCAGTATGACAGCAAAAAAAGAGACGGCAAAATGGTAATCGCATCAGCGCTAGGCGCGGGTACAGTAATCAACGCTATTGCGACGCTTAAAGGATCCGCTTTTGGCATAAACCTGAAGACTTGTGCCGAGGTCGCGGTGATCGATAGGGGCATTAAATGTCAAATTGCAGGCAACACGACTGCAGACACTTCGCTGATTACCGAATGTGCGCGCTTAGTCCTTGAGCGATTCGCTCCCGACGTTGGCGTGTCCGTTACTACAACGAGCGAGATACCGATAGCAAGCGGGCTAAAAAGTAGCAGCGCAGCAGCCAATGCAACCGTACTAGGACTCATCAAAGCTCTTGAAATCGATATGCAGCCACTCAATATTGTCAAACTAGGCGTCGTCGCCGCACGACGGGCAGGAGTAACGATTACTGGGGCATTCGACGACGCATGCGCGTCATTTTTCGGGGGACTAGTCATCACTGACAATGAACGCGATGTACTGCTCAAAAGGGTGGAGCTGGATACGCCAGTGCTCATCTTCGTGCCGCACACGAAATCATATTCAGCGAAAGCGAATGTCACCCGGGCAAAGCTGCTGGCCCCCTGGGTCGACGTGGCCTATCGTTTGGTTCGGGCGGGAGAGTACGAAAAGGCGATGGTTTTGAATGGCCTAATATACTGCAGCGCGTTCAATTTTAGCACGAAGCCCATGATATTCGCCTTAGAAGCTGGGGCGAGAGCGGCGACGTTGTCGGGAACCGGGCCGGCTTATATCGCATTGGTCGACACGTCGTCGTCGAAAGCCGTAAAAAAAGCGTGGGAATCACTCGACGGACTCGTGATCGAAAGCGAAACGTCAAATATGGGAGCGCAAATAGAAGCACTTTAATGCTTGCTTCCAGAGCCGGCTATTTCCTTTTGTTACACAGGCTTTCCAAATCAAATGATAGAAGAAGTTCGAAGTGAAGTGGCGTCAATCGACGAGCAGATCGTTGAGCTCATAGCGCGAAGAACGGATTTAGCCTTGCAGATCTTGCAGGCTAAGAGGGCCGACGGCTTCGCGCAAATAAACGACGAAAAGCAAAATAAACGTGTGCTTGACAGGGCGGTTGACCTAGCTACAGAGCGTAACATAGACGCTGGTTCAGTCAAGAGAATATTTGAGATTCTTATAGCAATGAACTTGGAAATGCAACACGGCCTTAGCGGCGAAGGCAACCTACCATAACTGTTGGGTGGCATAACGAAGCTCAAAACGTCGAGTCGCTATGATCTATCAGACGAATGGGATATCCGTCACTTTTGCCGACGGTACAAAATTTAGGCTCGATCCTCGAACTTACGCGCCAAACGAAATCAACTTGGTTTCGCACGGGCACTCTGATCATTTACCAACTCGCTGCCACGGTAAGAGCATAATAATGTCAGATGTCACGCAGGCGCTACTGAAATTGAGAAAACGAGCGCAAGCAAATATATTGCCCCACACATCAGTTCGGTCGCTTGATGCAGGCCACGTCATCGGCTCGCATATGTTCTACTTGGAAGGTGATTTCAGCATTCTTTACACCGGCGACTTCTGCACGAAAGAAAAATTCTTTTCAATGGGAGCGCAACCTGTCAACGCCGACGTCTTAATTGTCGAGTCCACGTTCGGGAGCGAAGAGTACGTCTTTCCGGAAACAAAAACGGTCACGGCGCAGATTCAAGAGTGCGTGGCTTCTTGCATAGATAACGACGAATCAGTGGTTGTTTTCGCGTATCCTTTTGGAAAAGCGCAAGAACTCACAGTTCTCCTGGGCGATTACTGTCCTTTTGTAGATCACAACATATACGAGATCAACGAAGCACTCGGAGATTTTGGCTACAAGTTTCGCCATCAACTATTCGATGCAACGGAAGCAGCAAACAGGCGAGAGCCTTTTGTGCATATAACGACAAGGAACCGGCTGAGCGCTTCAGACGAAGTGTGCTTCAGAAAGAAGCGAACGCTGGCCGTTTCAGGCTGGGCGGTCAACCGAGGTTTCAAGTACTTTCAGGGCGTGGATTACGCATTTGCGTTGTCTGACCACGCCGATTTTAGGGATCTGATGAACTTCATCGATCGATGTAATCCTCAACTGGTGTACACGTGTCATGGCTTCGCAAAGAAGTTTGCAAAACTCATCCACGATAGGCTCGGGATC
Organism: uncultured Methanomicrobia archaeon; assembly: GCA_964534635.1. Taxonomy (GTDB): domain Archaea; phylum Halobacteriota; class Bog-38; order Methanoflorentales; family Methanoflorentaceae; genus Methanoflorens. The sequence continues at coordinate 29,857 of CAZHSW010000099.1, read as the reverse complement.
GAGGCAATGCCTTTAGTGAAGGGGCAGCACTGCTTAACGGCCTACACGTGATGACCCGAAGAGCTGGTTGACGAAATCGTCCAGATCGAAGCACTTAACGGCACTTAACTAAAGAATATATATAACAAAAGCGGCCACTTGTATAGGAGATGAAGATGTCCGACACCAACGACAACCGAAAGCGGATACTAAATTATCTGAAAAAGGGGGTTACGCGGGGCAAACACTTTTTCAAGAGCAAGTCCATTGCGCGAGAACTTGGCCTCAGTCCCAACGAAGTCGGCACGAACATCAGCATGTTAATCGACAATTCAGAAGACATCGTCATCGAAAAGTGGAGCTATTCTCACGGCACTACCTGGCGCGTGTACGCTTCAAAAGAAGCTTGAGCGCCAACTTTCCTAATCAGGCAAGGTAAAGCTTTTGATACTGGTTGTCAACAACTACGGGCAGTTTGCGCACCTGATTCAACGAGCTCTGCGTGACATGGATGTCACGTGCGAAATGGTAAGGAACACCGTTGAGAAAGACGTGTTGCTTCAGAACGACCCGGACGGTTTGATTTTTAGCGGCGGCCCCTCTATTGACCGTATAGGAAACTGCAAGCAGTACGTGAGAGAGATACCGCTGCCCATATTAGGGATCTGCTTAGGCCATCAACTGATCGCGGAGGCTTTTGGCGGTGCCGTTAGAAAAGGCGCTACAGGCGGATATGCGAACGTCACGGTCGAGATCATCGAACCAGACGACATTCTCATCAACATGAAGCCTACGATCGTCACATGGGCTTCCCACGCTGACGAAGTGGCCCGAATTCCAAACGATTTCGTTAAGCTCGCGCGCTCAGCGATATGCGAAGTGGAAGCGATGAAACACGTTTCAAAGCCTATTTACGGCGTGCAGTGGCACCCCGAAGTTGCGCACACAGAAGCCGGCAACACGTTGCTGCTCAACTTTGTTAAGATCTGCGAGGACCATTAGGAGCCATTCTAGGGCGCCGAGAAGTCAATGCTAATCGCGCCTTTCGGACACCTTCCGATACACGTCGTACAACCGAGGCAAAAACTTGGATCCTTCACGACGCATTTCCTCGCGCCATCGATGACGGCGGTGCTATAAATCCGCGGACCTTTGGGGCAAACACTGGCGCACATTCCGACGCCGTCGCACTTCTCCTCGTCGATGACAATGCGAGGCATGTCCAACCAGATTTGCGGAGAACTAATCACTTAACTCGCTGACCCGCGTGTCACTGACGTAGTCGTCTTTCTTGAAATGCAGGGACAGCTCACGCAGCGCAGCTTCCGGCGAATCCGCCGCGTGCACCAAGTTTCTCACAGGCTCGAGGCAAAAATCTCCGCGCAGGCTTCCAGGCATTGCCTCTATCGGATTTGTTGCTCCAACGAGCTGGCGCACTGCTCGCACCGCGTTAAAGCCCTCGACCGCCATAATGATGATTGGTCCCGACGTGAGATAATAGACCAAGTGATCGTAAAAGGCTTTGTCGATGTGCTCTGCATAGTGTTCGCGAGCAGTCTCTATGTCCAAGTTCTTGAGCTTCAAGGCTCGAAGCTTCAAACCCTTTTCCTCGACTCGTGAAATAATCTCTCCTACAAGCCTTCTCTGAACCCCGTCTGGCTTGATCATTAGGAAAGTGCTTTCAATATGGTCTTCAGACGCCATTTGAACCATCATCACGCTTTCTTTCGCGCAAGTCGGCCCTCTTCCGTCCAAGCAACTCGTCGCGCAAGACGACCCAACCTTAAATTCTTCTCGCACTTAGATGAACAGAAGTTGTATACAGTTCCATCTCGCTTGACAAACATCGTGCCCGTGCCAAGTTCGATGGCGTTGCCGCAGAACGTGCACTTGCGCTTTTCCATCGGTTTACCTCGTCATAAGTTTCTTAGCCTCGTGCGCTGTCTCACGAAGCATAAGGATGTCTCCAATTTGAACCGGGCCTACGCAGTTCCGTGTGATTATCCTTCCTTTGTTAGAGCCATCGAGAATGCGGCACTTTACTTGTTTAGCCTCTCCGTGCATCCCCGTATTGCCCACTATCTCGATCACCTCTGCAGGCGTCGCGTCGCTATATTCTACCACTGTCCGTCCTCCGCATTCGTCTATCCGTTTACCCCGAACGGATCGCCTTAAGTTGATCGATTACTTCGTCAACTAAGGGCTTGCTCTTGCCTGCGTCAATGATCGCTGCTGCGGCTGAACCCACGTCAAGCCCGGAAGCTGCTCCTAGATCGGCCTGTCTCTTCACGTAGATGTAAGATATCTCTTTCTCGTCGCAAAGCGGGGGAATGTGCGCCACAATTTCCTCAGGTTGGACATCTGTACTTATCAATACGAGCTGAACGATCCCTCTTTCAATCGCTTTTGTTACCTCGTTCGTGCCCTTTTTTATTTTCCCAGTATCACGGGCGCTCTCTAAGGCCTCGAGCGCTTTGCTCTCGATCTCATCGGGGACATCGAATTTCACAAACATCGGTTTTGCCATATGTATATACCTCTTTCTGGATCCTTATCGAACTGATCCTCATCATTCATCGATATTTTAGTGCCCTACAAACTTCAAAACGCTAAAGATTAAGCGTTATTCTCGTCAATGGCTGTTTCAAGTGTCCAGTTGGCGCCTTCATTTTAGATGCTGAGGTATAAATGCTTTTTTGATGGCACAGGCATCGATTCGCAGCCGCCAACACGCAGCTACCGCTATTCAGACACTCACTAATGCCGAATTGCCGATCGGAAGAAACTTCATAATCTGGTCGATGGTTATTATCCTACGCATGCCCTTTCGTTGATCATCAGCCGCCGTCGCTAGAAGTTGTCGCGAAATCATCTTCGCAAGATCGTTCGAGTTGTATTTGCCGGGTTCTATCACTACAAACGGCCGAGCTACGCGAGTTATAGCCGACTCTGGACCCCCAATGATCCGATCGTCAGAGAGTCCGACTGCAAGTCGCGCTTGGGATTCCAAGTAGTGGCGCTCACCCCGTATAACGAACGCACCCTTTGGCACGTACTCTCCCGATTCTGGGGTTTTCGAGACCTGGTTCGGATAAACCCAATAGCAACGACCAGAAGCGAGGCCTTCTTTCCATATCGACGAATAAGAGACGGCGAATTCTGCAGCCTCACGAATCGTGCGCTCCGGAATTTCCTTTCCTTGCGATTTTACGATAACGACAGGAGCGCCGTGAACATCAGCGTGAAGAAATAGATCGCGCGGTTCCAAGTACTTCTTCACCAATTCTTCGTTTGTGTCAGCATCCCTGCCCCCTATTACCAGAAAACCCTCAGACGAAAAAAACCAGCGGTAGCGCTCGTACCAGCGAGTCTTCCTTTTTTTGAAGGGCTTTTTTTCAGGAGCGCGCGACCTAAGATCCGTCTCTTTTTCTCGCTCAGCCTTTTTCAAAGTCTGCGCTAACGCTCGCTGCGCACCTTCCGCTTTTGCCTTCGCGACCTTCGCCTTATCGTAATACCTTTGCGCGTTCTGCGGAACGTCGGCGGCAACTGTGAGATCAATCACAACGCTATCTACTTCGATCGTGATTGTTCCGGTACTTTGATCGACCTGCTGGACGAACGCGAATGTGCCGAGGACATCTGCCACTTCGCTCCACGTCCTCGATAGCCGGGCCTCTCTCACGGATCTAATTAGTCGATCGAGCTCTTGGTACCTCTCGAAAAGCAACTCTCCTTTTCGTCTGTTCTCTCTCTCAAGATTTTTAAATTGTTCAATGGCCGCTCGCTGCCTTTCGATGATTTTGTCAAATCGTCCGTAGGCCGCGGGCGTAGCTTCTGGTCTCTCAATAGTTCGTTCGTAATAAACGTCGAGGGCTTGGCCGAAACTTGTGAGACAATGTTTCTTGTGCAGACTGTACAACGACAGCTCAAACGGAACGACGTCGATAGGATTCGACTCATCATCGCACACTATGTGCGGTTTGAAGTTATTTGATCGCACGGGCTCGAACACGGCTTGCAGAGCAGCGTAGAGCCTTCGAATCTCGTCTGGATTTAAGCTTGTAATGTTTTTCGTAACGCCCGCACGGAAGCACACTTCTTCCGCATAAAGCCCTCCGAGATTCAAGCGCGTCGCAAGCGTCCGAACGACTTCACGCGACGTAGAAGTAATAACAGCTTCAAACTCATCATACGGCAAGCCGGCAGGGCTCAGCTGAGTCACCGGATATTCATAGCACTGCCCTCTTATGATTTGCCGAGCAGCCGATCTTACAACTCGCAGCGGTAGGATAATCCGCCTAGACTCGTCAGCAAGGATGATGTTTCCCTTTGAAAAGAGCTCACAGATAAGGTAACGTTGATCGGTCTCTCGCGTAAGCTGTATCTCGATGACCCGATCGAAGTCATATTGCGTGACGGAACTGATTTTGCCGCCTCTCAGCTCTTTTCTCAGCAACATAGGAAAACTTGGGGGCGTAACAGGCGCGGCAAAAGGCGTGCTCGTCAAGTGCAATCTCTTGCCTGCTTCAATTAGCAAGTCGCGTTTCCCCTGTGCTGTCACAAACCTCAGGCGGAGCTCTACGGGCGTGAGCTGGTATGCCTTCTCAAACTTTGCGCCAACGAGAACTTGCAGCTCGGGCACCAACGCTGCCACATCGACACTCGTCATTACGGTCTTCAGGCGAGCCTCTTTGACACGTTTCTCTTCTGTCACAATTCGTTGATACGATCATTAGGCGCAAACATAAAACCTCCGTTGCACAGCTACGAGTCGTATGACTCCGCCCTGCTCCCATTGCAAATAAGCCGAGCAGATCAGTTCCAGCGCCAACGCCTCTCACAAGCGGCCACAAATCCACAAAACATATAAGAACAGTTGAGTGTTAGTTGATGCCAGAATATGCCAAAAACCGAGAGAGAAGCTGCTTCTAAGACTGACGGAAAGGGTACTCAACGTAGGGCTGAAAAAAAGCCTCCCACGAAAGCCGATGAAAGGCCGGAATCTGAAAAACAAATTAAGCACATCGAAGGCATCAAAAAGACGTTATTGTCTTCGCTACTGGGCATCGTCGGCGGGGTTTTCTCATATTATTTACCTGCCTATGGCATCTTGATACTTCTTATAGTCATATACATGCAGAGGATTATCTTACCCCGCGTCAAAATCGACACTAAAGAATTACGCTTCACGGACTGGTTCTTCCTAGTTTTTATGACCTTCGCGTTTTGGTTTGTGAGCTGGACCATTCTGCTGAATAAGCCAGCATAGCATCCCGATCACAGAGCTTGTCAGAATGAGAATAGCGGTCTTAAAGAAGGATAGCTGTCGCAGCAAGAAGTGCGGCACTGAGTGTGTCCGTTTCTGTCCTCCGGTGAGAACAGGCGATGAAACGATCGTCATTGGCCCTGAAGGGCGGCCTGTTATTTCCGAACAGCTGTGCGTCGGATGCGGAATCTGCGTTAAGAAATGTCCGTTTGGCGCGATAGCGATCGTAAGCTTGCCAGAAGAGCTGGAACAGCCAACCCATCGTTTCGGGGTGAACGGTTTTTCCCTATTCGGGCTTGCAGTTCCGCGACTTGGCCGCTTGACAGGTATAATAGGGCCTAATGGCATAGGCAAGACTACTATTACTAACATTCTCACGGGCGTGATCAGGCCAAATTTCGGCGAAAATGAAAGCAGCGCCGAAAGGGTCCTCGAACACTACTCAGGAACCGAGTTGCACGATTATTTAAAAAACATTTATGACGGTTCTCTACGAACAGCGAGCAAACCTCAGTATATCGACCTTATACCACGCAGATATTCGGGCAACGTCGCGGACCTCGTTAGCCGAGCCGACGACCGCGGGATTGGCCGCGAGTTACTCGACCAACTCGAACTCCAGAACGCCGAAAGACAGGATATACGCCATCTGAGCGGGGGCGAGCTACAGCGTGTGGCCATTGCGGCTACTGTCGCGCGAGACGCAGACTTCTACTTTTTCGATGAGCTTACCCCATACCTCGATATCCATCAGCGTGTCAACGTCGCGCGAATAATCAGAGAGCTCGCAAAGAAGAAAGCTGTTCTCGTAGTCGAACACGATCTCGCCATCCTCGATTTGCTCGCTGATGTTGTGTATGTAGCCTACGGGGAACCAGGAACCTTCGGCGTCGTCACCAGTCCGAAAGGAGTTAGAGTCGGGATTAACCAGTATCTCAACGGATTTCTTCGAGAAGAGAACGTTCGCATCAGAACTGACGCGATCAAATTTGAGATCCACGCACCGCGCCGCGACGTCGACACGCGCATTCTGGTGCACGTGGAACACGTGAAAAAGAACTACAACTCCTTTAAATTCGAAGCGATCAGCGGAGAGCTTACAAAAGGCGTGATCGGCGTTATGGGCGCAAATGGTACGGGAAAAACAACATTCGTAAAACTTCTCGCTGGAGTCATCGAACCGGATGAAGGAAGCGTCGACGTCGCAGTCAAGACTTCATACAAACCACAATATGTAGCCTCAAACGGCTCCGACGAGACCGTCCGCTCACTGCTCAAATCGCTAACCGACGTATATGACTCCAGTTATTTCCGCACAGAAATCCTTAGACCGCTGCAGCTCGAACACATACTGGATCGTGCCCTAAAAAACCTGAGCGGCGGGGAACTCCAGCGGGTAGCCATAGCTGCCTGTCTGAGCCGCAACGCGGACCTGTTTATGCTTGACGAACCGAGCGCACATTTAGATGTTGAACAACGGGCTCTCGCAACTAGTCTCGTTCGGCGGTTCACCGAGAACAAAAAGGTGGGAACTCTGCTTGTTGATCACGACATTTACATGATCGACCTAGCGAGCGAACGGCTAATGGTTTTTTCAGGGGAACCTGGCAGAACTGGAAGAGCTGAAGGTCCCTTTGAAATGCACGAGGGAATGAACAGGTTCCTCGAACATATCGGGATTACGTTCCGGCGTGACGAAGACACTCATAGGCCAAGAGTAAACAAAATTGGCTCCAAGTTGGACCGAAAGCAGCGCAAAGACGGCGAGTATTACTACCCGGAACGACAATAATCTGCGACTCGAGCTGCAAAGCATATGCTAGTTTCACATAGTCTCTTGGATTCCAGCGCGCCATTTGGCATCTTGATTAGAATTCTGTTCTTGGGCGCGGCCACGATTGTCGTAGCGCAGCTTGCCGAAAGGTTTCTCGAGCGATATTTCAAGCAAGCAGCGGCGAGGCTCAATGTGAGCGCAACCAGATACCTTGCGTTGAAACGGCTCATAGTCGCGCTGATCTACGCAGCAGGTGTGATATTCATTATCTCTTCAACGCCCCAGCTGCGCTCGCTTTCTGTCGCTCTTTTCGCAAGTGTAAGTATCATCGGCATCATCGTCGGTATTGCCGCGCAGAGCACCATTTCGAACGTGATTGCGGGCCTAGCGATCATTGTGTCCAAGCCCTTTGGAGTTGGCGATTACGTCACGGTGCGCGGCGAATCTGGATTTGTGGAAGATATTACGTTTAGACACACCATTATCAGGCTTCGCGACGCTCACTTGATAATTCCGAACTCAGCGATTACCAGCGACGTCATTTTCAATCACTCAAACTCGACCATTACGTGTCGACTCGACATTCGCGTGGCCTACAACGCCGACTTTGAAATGACAAAGGAGATCATCAGCGAAGAAGCTCGGAAGGTTGCCGCGATTGACGCTGATACCATTGAGGTGCTTTTATCAAAAACGGACGAAAAAGGCGCCACATTTTCGGTGCGATTTGGACCTGAAGGCTCACCAGATGTCTGCTCCAGCAACTTGCGAGAGGCAATCGTTCTGCGTCTTTTAAATGAACAGATAGCAATAACCTGAAAAGCTAGGACGAGACGCTCCGGAAATAGTAAGACCAGTCTGCAATCCGACGATGGCCCCGCGTTCTTAGGCAAGTAACAAGAAAATAACGACAGAAGATATGGCACCGGCTGCAGTTGCGAGCAGGTTTACCGTGCTGTTTGTCAAGTAGTGTCGTCTTTCCAGCACTGCGCCCAGAACGCTGTCGACATTCGCTCCAAAGAAGCTACCGATAATAACAGGAACCATTATGCTCGGAGTTGCGACCCCCAGCAACGCAGCGATGATTGTAATGGCGACTGATCCGGCCAACGCAGAGTACTCTCCGAGCGTAGTTATGCCGCCATCGGTGCCGTGCGGTACCCGTTTCAGATCCGTGATTAATCGCGGAAGCTTCTTGTGCGTCTGCCCGATCTCGCTTGCCAGTGTATCCCCAGTTGCAGTGGCTATTGCACCGACGTACGCGATCACAAGCAGCGTGTTGCCTGTGATCCCAAATGCAATCGCGCAAATGAGAGCGACCAGTCCGTTACCAAATACGTTGCGATATCCTCTCGCTCCTCCAGCCTCTTGTGCAATACCTATTGCGCGCTTGTAGTCGTATTTGTACCTTGTGAAAACACCGCCAATCACAAAAAAAGAGAGGATAAGGACGAACCATCGAAAATCTGTAAACGAAACAATCAAGACGCCCATCAGAATGCCGCTTAGAACGCCAGAAAGGTCGGCTAATTTCACCCGCCACAGGGCATAACCGAGGACGATCATAAAAAGCAACGTCAGCAGCAGTCGCAAAACCGGTACCGAGTAGTTGAAACCGTTGAATAGCCACAGTGCAAATCCGATGCAAAGCGGAACCACAACGTTTTCTTCCACGCCGCGCAGAATGTTTATCAACAAGGCTCCGATGAGTGCCCCGATCGTGGCAACGAAAAGCAAGAAATCGAGGGAAGCGCCTAGATTGGTAATAGCAGCAGCCGCTACTCCGACAAGAAACCCAAAAAAACCGCCGGACAGAACGAAGATCAGACTGCTAGTCAAGGCGCCGTACGGTCTAAAGACGAAACCAAGAGCGTAGGCAAACGTCACTATTATAATGACGACGCTTATTGTATACAGCGGCAAACTAGAGACTACGTTCAAGACGCACAGCGCTGTTAGAGATAGGGTAAGGGCCAACGGTTTGATCAGCACTTCAGATTTTCGGTCAGCGACTGTGGCAAGCAACATAAACACGTGCATTTTAGGATTGACAAGGGCTATGAGCAAAGATAAAAACAAAAAGAGGAAGAGCGAGCCTATACCCCCTAAAAATGGAACAGCAAAAGCCAACAGCCCGAAGCTCGCGCGAAGTAACAACCTGCGGAGTTCAACGGTGTTCACGCTAACCCGCTTTTAGTTCAGGCTTGAAGTACTTTACATTTACGATAGCGTTATCGCTCGGATGCTAGGAGATGCCAGTTGACTTATGCTTTCCAACCTCTATGAACAAAGACTGCGCGCCCTGATCAAAGGAGTGCCTCAACACATTGCGCTTGTGGTAGCCGAAAAAGAGCTCGATTCCACAGAAGCATACAGAAAACTAAGCACGTTCGCGTCGTGGTGCGGCGAGATAGGGATTGACCAAGTGACGATTTACATAAACATGCTGGATCTCGGCGAAGAGATCAACCAGAAATTACGTGCAAAGATTATCCAAAAAGTCAGGGACTGCCTAAAAACTACTTCAATTACCGCTGACATTTACTCCCCGGACGGTGCAGAGCCTACACACAGAAAAGGACAGCCGGCAATGCGTATTTCGATCGGCTACGGCGGCAAAAAGGAACTCGTGGACGCCATTCGGTCGATAGCATTGAAGGTCAAGAACAAAGAGCTACACGCAAATGACATTTGTGAAGACACTGTTAGTTCTCATCTCGTCTTTAAGGAAGAACCTGAGCTTTTGATAAGAACCGGCGAGAATCGCTTGACTGATTTCTTGATATGGCAAGCCGTTTACTCGGAACTTTACTTTACCGAAGTGAATTGGGCAAATTTCAGAAAAATGGATTTGCTCAGGGCTATCCGTGACTATCAGAAAAGGCAGAAGCGACGCGGAATATAACAACGCAAGAAAAAGCGCCGCACACTCGCGCAGCGCGCCGCGCTCCAAAGTCATCTCAGTAAACGCAAGCATATAATTAAACAACCGTTTTAGTCAGAACGGCATAATTCCCAGCTAATCGTATGAACGCCGCAATCAGATTGCTTAGTTCGCCCCGATTTGCAGCCGGCATAGTAATCGTTCTAATCCTTATATGCATCCTCGGTACCCTTTTTCCCGGCGGCGATGTAATCTTCACCTCCATACTTTTCCTTGCGCCTCTAGGGCTCTTTGCATTGTCAACCGCAACGTGCACCCTCATGCGAATTGTCCCAATCTGGCGGGACGTCAGGCGCCCCGAAATCGAAGTAAGCGATCAATTCGTACAGAGCTTGCCATACCACGCATACCTCCCTGGCGTCACGATTCCACAAGTAAAAAGACTGTGGAAAGGGTTTAGATGGCGCGAAGAGCTGAAGTCGAAAAACACGTACCTCTTCGCGCAAAAAGGCACGGTCGGTAGGTTCGGACCCCCTATCGCTCACCTTGGAGTGCTAGTACTATTGTTAGGAGTCGTTGTTGGGGCGGCTTACGGTCACGTGAGCCCTCAAGACACGATTGTTATGGCTCCGGGCGAATCTCAGCACGTCGATGGCTTTATCTTACGGCTTGACGAGTTTAACGTAAGTTACTACGCGAGCGGAGTCGCTCAAGATTATAGGGCGAAAGTGACGTTAATCGATAGCAATCAAGTGCAAACTGGCGAAATCACAGTGAATAGCCCTCTGACCCATAAAGGGCTGATTATATCCCTTTACGGTTATGATTCAAATGGTTTCATGGAATCTGGAAAAGTAAGCTGGGTCGCATTTCAGATCAAGAGCGATGCAGGACTACCGCTCGTTTGGTGCGGTGCCCTGCTGACGATTGCAGGAATAGTGCTGTCGCTCTACCTGTCACACAGAAGGATTTGGATCAAAGAGTCGAGCGAGGGCATCTTGATAGGAGCGACAAGTAACAAAAGCTCGATAAGATTTTTTAAGATCGTGGATGAATTTCGCGCCGAACTAGAAAACCTGCGCTCAAAGACAGAATCACGCGACTAGATAGAAGAAATAGCGTTGCTTTGATATAGGACACAAGCTGTGGACGCCGCCGCTCTCGAACATTTAGGATTTGAAATTGCACTGGGAACTTATCTAATTTCTTCCGTAGTCTTGATTCTCCACTTCGCAACAAGGAAGCGACATCTCGCCGAGATGGGGTTTAATCTCATCGCCTTCGGATTCGCTTTCCAGACTGTCGCGCTTGCTTTACGATGGTTTTACGCAGGCTATCCGCCGTGGGTGAATTCCTACGAAGTGATGTCGTTTTTCGCGTGGGCGATCGTCGCCGCCTATCTAGCGCTGAACGTCGGGTCTGATTACAAAAGTGTCGGAATCCTTGTCGCGCCTTTGGCTTTTGTTGTCCTTAGCTTCGCATCGTTGCAGCCAACCAATCCGACCCCGCTGGTTCCTGCTCTTCGGAGCGTCTGGCTATTCATACACGTTCCGATAACTATCTTATCATATTGCGCATTTTTTATTGCGTTTACAGCCAGTGTCCTTTACCTCTTTAAGAGCAAACAATTAAGTGAGCAAGGCCCCGCAGAAGAGCTCTATCGGCAGACGGAAGGCTCTGAATACGCTCCAAGCGCAACACAGCCTGAATCGACAGGCGTCTTAGATAAGTTCACGTTAAGCCAGCTAGATGATTTAGCGTACAAAAGCGTCGCAGTCGGATTTCCACTGCTCACTATCGGAATATTGACCGGCGCCATATGGGCCGAAACCGCATGGGGCAGTTACTGGAGCTGGGATCCAAAAGAGACGTGGTCACTTATTACCTGGTTCGTTTTCTTAGCATACCTCCACGTAAGGGCACAGTATCAGAGTCGTTCTCTTGCGGCATACATCGCTGCATTTGGATTCGTGTCAGTCATGTTTACATTTCTCGGCGTAGGTTACGTTCTTCCACTTCTCCAGACCTACATCGGCGTCAGCAGCGGGTTACATGGCTACGCCGGAGGCAGTGCTATCGCCGGCTCTGTACTTTTTTTCGGAATCCTAGCTGCCGTGCTGTTTTTGTTGTTTAAGACGAGAAAAAAACCACCGAGCGTTAACCACGCGCCAACTGTTGAAGATGACCACTAAACTGTATCCGCACGTTAATCGCACAGAGTCTTTTTGTTCAATATTTCGACATCTTCCAAACTGTTGATGTTCACGAAAGAGCACAAAGCAGGATCGACTGTGCGAATCTCATCTTTTGACACATAATTAACCGAGAGAGAATTAACGACGCACATTATCGCCCCCTCTCCCTTGTGAATCGCCGCTCTTGAAGCATCAATCGTCGTCTTACGCTTGTATACAGCGTGCAATGGTTCCGGTGGGTAAGGGATGGCGACATCATACCCTATCGCTTCGCGAAATAGCAGGTCGACGACCTCTGCCTTAATGAAAGGCATATCGCACGCTGTCACAAACGCGTATTCCGAGCTCGACGCCTTCAATCCAGTACAGATGCCTGCCACAGGACCGAAGCCTCGGACCTCGTCGCGCACGATCCTGACGCCGGCTCGACGCAATCTCCCTTGCTGGTCCTCATCCCGCGCAACGACGATAATCTCGTCGACACACCTTGAAAGAGTCTCTATAATGCGATTCAGTATGGGCTTGCCCCGCAATTCAAGTAACGCTTTCTCTGCAAAATTGAGTCTAGAACCTTTGCCACCTGCTAAGATTATCGCCGTTCTCATCAATCAGGTCAAGCCCTTATTCTAGGAACCAGCTCTCTCAGGATATCTTTAACCTCGTCGCGCGTTATTACACACGCCTTTCTTGACAGCCTGAAGACCTCTTCTGCTTCGACCTTGCCAACCTCGTTGAGAAAAAGAAACACGCGCTGAACTACAGTTTCTCGCCGCTCTTGTTCTTTCTCTTGAAAAGTGCGCACGGCTCTGAGCAGATCGATTCTTCGAAATTCAGGCCAATAAGGAGCACAGAAATAGGAACAACACTCGTTGCCATTCGCCTGCCATGGAAGAAAGTTCGACGTTCGTTCTTCACCGCCCGATCGAATTATGAGATCAACGTCGTCGAGTGCGTTATTACTGTAAAAAAACCCTGTGAGCATATCCTCTGTGATTTCTTCGGCGCGCAGGAAGCCACCTTCTACGAGCTCAGCGATTGAACGAACGACATCAACAATCTCTTGCCTTCCCCCGTAGGCCAGTGCAAAGTTTAGGAGGTGCTTATCAAAGTCGCGTGTGACCTCCTCGACGCGCTCGACGGACTGAAGAACTCCCTTGGGCAGCAGATCACGTTCCCCGATCATTCGGACTCGAACCTGCTTCTCGTAGATTTGTTCCTCCTCGTAGAGGTCGGCAAATCGTTGCTCTATGAGAGAGAACAAAGCGTTGAGTTCTCCCTCAGATCGGCCGTAATTTTCAGTTGAAAACGAATAAAGCGTCAGTTGTCTGATTCCAAGATCAAGGCACCACCGCAATACGCGTTCCGTCGTCAACGCGCCGCATACGTGACCATATGCACGCGGCTCCCCTATTTTTTCCGCATATCGCCGGTTCCCGTCCTGTATTATAGCCACGTGCTGGGGCATTGGCCCCGCTAGGACTTCCCTAGCCAAAAGCCGCTCGTATGCCTTGTAAAGCGAATTGTGAGCGTTCTGCCTTATCCACGACATAAAATTATTAAAATACTCCGTCCCTAGTTATTGATTCAATGGGGCCTTCTTCGCTCAACAGCGACCGAACGACGTCTTCATATGAGTCCTTCAAGGAATAGACGTTGTGGTTCTTCGTGACGTCAATCCGGAAGATGCCCAGTCTGGTGTTCATAAGACCTACCATTGCAGAGACCCCGCGATAACTTACCGTGTAGCCGCTTTCTTTTAGATAAAGATAAACCTCTTCAGTCGTAAAAATATGCTTTTGTAGAAACATTTCGAGCACGGCTCTTCGTACTCCAGATCCATCCCTTTCGAGATAAGTCTTCAGCCGGTCTTCAACGCGTTTGCCGTCCAGCTCGATCACATCCTAAGCGAGTGTAAATCGACCCCAGGTATTGACGTTTTCGGTTTTAAGCGGCCGCTGAGCGGCGTGACCTCAACAACCATTCCGTCAGGATAACTCTCAACGATCCGTGCCTTCTCAGCGAGTTCGGGCTGATTAATGGCCAATTCGAGGGCTAATCGCCACGACGTCAGCAGCGTACCGTTAACAACTTCAAACTTGTCGCTGGAAAGGTTCGCCAGCGAGCTGTGATTTCCCCCAGATTCCAAGATGCCGTATACAAGCGTTCCGTCTTCAGTAACTTCCTGAAAAGGCAAAGCCAAGCGCTGTGCTTTTCGCTTGAGTCGCTCTCTCAGTTGGACGCTATCCTTTGATGCGGAAGAACAGAAATGCGCGAGCGGCGCGCCAGCTACAATCTGTTCGGCAATCTCACGACTGCCGCGTGCTGCATAGTTCGATTCACAGGGAACGAATCCTCGCGCAACCATCGCGCTGTAGTTTGTCTCTGAAAATTCCAATTCATTGAGGTTTAGAAATCCTCCAAGCTCATGAAGGGCTTCAACAATTGCAGGCACAGACTTAATTGCCGGGATCTCAATGCCTACATCCAAGCTCAGCGACTTGGCATGTTTGAGCGCTGCATAATGCGGAGATGATGAGAAATGCTCCCACTCATCAATCGGCGGGTGCAAGCGGATCTCGTCCAGCCCGACCGCGGCAAGCAGGGCAAGCGTGCGTTTAGAAGGAGCTAAAGCGCTGTAAAGGTGAACGTGATGTTCGGCCCCAAACTCGCTTTTTAAAAGCTTGACGTAATGCGTAACCCTCGTCAGCTTCAACAACGGCTCGCCTCCCGTAATGCCTGTGCCGAGCGCATCCATCGATCGTGCTTCTTTTATAACGTCAGCGTCAGACTGAACCAGCCGCTCATTGGCGTATCCGATGTCCTTGCCTTTCCGTCGTTCAGACAACGGACAGTAAAAACATGCGCCGTGGCAAACGCCCGTCACAAAAAGCACCATTTTCGCGCCTAGTTGGCACAACTCGCATCCTTTGCACTTTTTGTCCACATTCCGCGTCAATTCTTTTCGCACCTCGTGGGCTTTTCGGACCGCTTGTTCTCGTGTGTTTAGACTGGCCTTGAGTTCTCGTATGCGCTAAATGCCCGCTCATCACGTAAAAACTTAAGTATGATCGTGTTAAGGGATTTATAAGCCGTTTTGCACGTGTAATCGGAAAGGGCTATCTAGGCTCCGTATCGGAGGCTGCTGTTTTGAAGAAGATCCCCAAAGACGAGATTCTGCGACTTAAGGAAAAAAGCTTCGAAGAGGCCTGGAGGTACGGCGGCGAACTATTCAACGACGGCAGCACCTACAACTTGGACCGCGTTGCGCCAGTTGCACAAGCTGGCAAGCCGCATCAACTGAACGATCTCATCGAAAGAATGCGGCAGCGACTGCTGGAACTTGGGTTCGATGAAATCATCAATGAGACCATATTCCCACAAGAAGATATAATGAAACAGTGGGGGCCGACTGGATATGCCATACTTGATCGGTGCTACTATCTCGCTGCCCTCCCACGACCTGACGTAGGCCTCAGCTCACAAAAACAGGCAGAGATTAAGAGATTCGGCATCGACTTGCCGCCTGAGCGCGTGGCTGCACTTCAGCTCACTCTTCACCGACTGAAGACAGGAGAGCTCGAAAGTGACGAACTCATAAGGGAGATCGCGAAAGAATTGAGGGTCACAGATGACCTCGCAATAGAAGTGTTTGAGAAGGTTTTTTTCGAATTCAAAGACTTAAAGCCACTTCCTTCGACCCTCACGCTGCGATCACACATGACGGCAGCCTGGTTCGATACACTCGCAACTGTTCAAAAATACCGCCCGCTTCCCGTGAAGTTGTTCTCAATTGGCCCTCGCTATCGAAGAGAGCAACGTGAAGACGCGACGCACCTTCGAGTACACGATTCAGCTTCGTGCGTTTTGATGGACGAAGACGTGTCCGTTGATCTGGGAAAATGGATAGTAGAGGAGTTCTTGCGCCCTTTTGGATTTGACGATTTTCAGTTCACGCAAGTTGCCACCGGTACTGATACTTATTATGCGCCCGGCAAGCACTTTGAAGCTTTCGCACATCGTATTCGCTCCGACGGTGTCAGTGACGGAGATAGAGAATGGCTAGAAGTAGCAGATTTCGGACTGTATAGTCCGGTAACGCTTGCCAACTACGGCATCGACTTCCCTGTCCTTAACTGCGGTTTTGGGGTTGAACGAATCGCGATGCTCGTGCACGCTTACGAAGACATTAGGGCCCTCGCATATCCTCAGTTCTATGGTGAGTTTGTCTTAACTGATCAGGATTTACTGAAGTTGATTACACTCAAACACACCCCGGCTACGCCGCAAGGGAAGGAGATTGAGCAGGCAATCGTCGATGTCTGCTTAGCGCACGGCGCAGATGCGAGCCCTGTCAAGTTCGCAGCTTGGGAGGGACAGTTGCAAAATAAACTTGTGCGAGTCAGCGTTGTTGAACCTGAAGAGAACGCAAAGCTGTGCGGACCAGCATTCCAAAATAAGATTTTCGTTGAAGAGGGAAACATTATAGGCGCTTCCACGTCCAAAGGGATTTCGACCGGTATCAGCTATATACAAGCTTTCGCCGCGGAAGCGGCGTACGCTGTCGAGCGGGCCATCCGAGAGGGCAGAAGTGAACTCGAAGCGCGAGTGCGTATTTCTCGCTCCCCGGGTGATATAAATATCCAAATAGACCCGGTAGCGATTCGATACATAACAAGTCGAAACAAAAAGATTGATCTCCGCGGCCCAGTTTTTACAACAGTGCGCATGCAAGCGACCTGAACGACATTGGTCAACTTGCTTCTCAACTTGCGGCTTACAACGTAGCCTAGCTAAAGGCTCTATTCAAACACAGTTCTTTAGTCAACGAATCCTGTGCGACCAGCGTTCCCGCTATAATGCTTGCAAGTCAGACATACGCTACTTGAAATAATCAAGCAGTTTCTAAACCTACATCAAACGCTATGTGGGCTAAGACATTTTGTCGCAAACTTTCTTATAAGAGTGGCTCAAGGTTGATATATATACCAATAATGGTAATGAGGATTTGATGAAGGACCCGCTCCTTGAACTTGCGCTTATGGATGCTGCGCAGAAGCCAGTTCAAGTATCAGCAGCCACGTTTGCAAAAAGGCTCGAGACAAGCCCCATGACAGCCTCTCGACGGCTAAAAGAACTTGAAGCTGCAGGCTTGATTGGAAGAGCACCATCAGGAAGATCACAAGCTGTTGTTATTACCGAACGAGGGTCTAACGTGCTCAAGGAGCGATACCTAGCCTACAAATCAATTTTCGAAGCAACAAAAGCGATTGAATTGAACGGCAAGATCGTGTCAGGCTTAGGCGAAGGTAGGTACTATCTGTCAATTCGAGGCTACACTAAACAATTTGAAGAATTACTCGGCTTTACTCCGTATCCTGGCACGTTAAACATCAAACTAGACGATAGCAGCGCAACGGCACGAGTGAGGCTCAACAACCTCACCCCGATCTATATTTCGAGCTTTAAAACCAATAATCGCTCGTACGGGGGCATTAAGTGCTATGTAGGTTCGATTGGAAGAATCGATGGCGCTGTAATCGTGCCAGACCGCTCCCACTATCACAACGACATCATAGAGACCGTTGCTCCTGTCTCAATCAAAGAGACTCTAAATGTCAACAATGGCCATTTCATCAAGGTTGTGATTGCGTGAGCACAGCCCAAGCTATAGATGCAGTCAGACGGGGCCAGATGGTACTTATTTACGACTCAGAAGACAGAGAACGCGAAACTGATATGGTAGTTCCCGCGTTGTCGACGACGCCCGCGCAAGTGGCACGAATGCGCATCGAAGCGGGGGGGCTGATTTGCGTGGCCATTTCCCCATACGCTGCTGAAATGCTCTGCTTACCGTATATGGCAGACATCTTGAAGTTCGTCAGCTCTAACGGAAAAGGCCTGAGGCTCGGCACTGTCTGCGAGCGACCTGGCGATCTGTCTTACGATACACGGTCCTCTTTCTCAATCGCTGTAAACCACAGAAAAGTCAGAACCGGAATAACGGACATAGACCGTGCACTTACAATCTCAAATATTGGCGTCGCTGTAGAGACTGTGACCCTTAGCCGTCCATTCGACTTCGGAGCGTCGTTTCGCTCGCCTGGCCACGTTCCATTGCTTCGAGCAGCGCAAGGGCTGATCTCAGAACGCAAAGGACAGACAGAGCTTTCAATAGCTCTAGCTAATATGGCAGGGATTACTCCGGCAATGGCCATGTGCGAAATGCTTGACGCCAAATCGGGTAAAGCCCTCTCAAAGCAAGATTCAATCAAATACGCAAAAAGAAACGGGCTAGAATTCGTGACGGGACAAGCTATAACCGATGCGTACGAACGCTCCGAAAAGGCGCTGGCTGACAAGCGTTCTTGAACATTAAACTATGTCAGTATTTTAGAATCTCAGCTTGTGATCAGTCATCGACCCAAAAGATCACAACCTCCTGAGACGTTTTTTGATGTAGGCTTGATCTACGCGAGCAAAGCTATAACATAGTAACCGGTCTACCAACTTACAAAAAAAACTGGCTCCTCACAGTAATCGTTTTGTCTTAGACGTTTTGGGTTGTACTTAGTTATAGTGACTGCAAGCAAAGCCAAAAGCTTCTTTTCTTTTTTGCAGACTATACTCTCGCGCGTAAGTACGTGAAGACTGAGATTAGTTCTATCCCTAATTTCTGACAACAACCGCAGCAGAGACGTCAAACTAATGAGAGATGCTCTTCCAAGTACAGAGTCCTCAGACAGCTCCAAATATGTAGGGACCAAGAAGCAAGAGTAGGAACGAAGACAGTATGACAACGCCGAGCGTAGTTACGAGGGTATTTGTGATGCGTTCCTGGTCCTTCTTGCTTGTTAACACCTTTTCGGTTAGTGAGCCAAAAAGCTCCCGAAATATGTGCCCACCATCCAAAGGAACTGCTGGTAGACAGTTAAAAAGCCCCACGTAAAAGTTGATCCAGCCGACCCAGAGCAGAGTGTTTGCTACCCAAAAAAAAGCGTTCCCGAGCGGAGCCGCCCATCCGATCGGCTGATATAGATTAGAAGCTGCGCCGACGAACCCGCGGAAGAAAAGCAGTGGCAGCCCGATAAGAGCCCCCCAACCTTGATACGTATCAAGATGAGAAGGGATCGCCTTCAAGAATCCAATTACTTCGTCCGCCGAACCTCCCTGGATGCCTAAAAACCCTTTGTCGTAGTTCGGATTTTCGCTCAAGATAACCACAAAGCTTCTGGACGTTCTGTGGTCTGTCGCTTTCACGGTCACGACCTGCCTCTCGTGAGTTGCGTTCATAAACGCTTGAAAATCATTGTCATTAGAGATTTGAGTTCCATCGATCTGATAAATTATCATTCCTGGTTTAAGGCCTGCTTTTTCCGCCGGAGATCCCTGAACGACGTTTACGACGCCAAGTCCTCCCACCGCGGCGACCGAAGAAAGCACAGGGCCAAAGAATAGGACGAAAGCAAAAAATGCAACGACGAAGTTGGCAGTGATTCCAGCGCTAAACACTCTCAGCCGCTCGGGCCGAGTCGCAACCTTTTCGCCTCGCTTAGAATCCGTTCCCAAAAGCTGCGACTCATCCGGCTCTGCAAACGCCCCAATAGGCAGTAACGCAACCAAAAGACCAATTGACTTGACTTTGACATCAGCTACCCGACTTAAGATTGCGTGAGCGAGCTCATGAACCACGAGCGTGACTATTAAACCAATCAATCCCCACGTGAGCGGAACAAACTCGTTAATTCCTGGTAACAGGAGAATGTTTCGCGGAGCGTTGAGAGCGGTGGGCGCTGGCTGTGTGATCAAGATTCTAACGTCGCCAACGAAGAGTATCGCCAGCATGAAGAACATGGCAATCACCGCCAGGGGAATACCGATGTTGGCGAACGTCCTCCAAAACCGCTTGGGACGAGCTAGTCTATCCAAGATGGGCAACCCCTTCGTTGTGCGCAGCATGAGAATTGGACCATACGAGCTAATGCCGTAACGCGCAAGAATCCCTCGAGCATTTAGAAAGATAACAAGGAGCCAATAAGCTGCAAAGACCGTTAACGCAAGAGTATAATAGTCCAAATGGCTTTCACCTTAAGTGGTGTGATGATGTTCTGTGAGATATACGTAACTGCACCGACTTTTGAAGAGGCAAAGCGCATCGCAAACGCAATTATTAACGAGAAGCTAGGAGCTTGTGTCAACATGCATAGGATAACATCAGTGTACAGATGGCAGGGAAACATCGAAGAGGGGGAAGAGTACGCCTTGTCGATCAAGACTAAGACCGCTCTCGTCGAGCAAGTTACTGCTAGAGTACGGCAGCTACACAGTTATGAAAACCCGTGCATCATTTGCTTTGGAATAACGTCAGGAAGCTCACCGTATCTAGATTGGATTCGTGACGAGACGCTATGATCCGCATTTCCACGATACGATTCATTTCGAGCATAGGTACCTAATGATCTACTTTTGAGACTCGTGAGGACGAGACGTTTCCGCAAGACAATTTTGCTAAACGAAACCACAAGAATCTGAGCAATGGAAGAAACGCGCATTCACTGGGCCGACGTCATCGCACGTGCGGTTAATGATGATCAAATCATAGCCACCGGAATCACCCCTTCGGGCAACATCCACGTGGGCAACATGCGAGAAGTCGTCACAGCCGACGCCATATTTAGAGCAATCAAAGACAGCGGAAAAGCGGCCCGCCTGATATATGTTGCTGACACATATGATCCGCTCCGAACGCTGTATCCTTTCTTGCCGACAGTTTGCAGAAAGTACGTTGGCATGCCGTTGTCGGAAATCCCAGATCCTTTTGGCTGTTGCGGGAGCTACGCAGAACATTATCTCAGACCTTTCTCGGACTCGCTGCACGAACTTGACATTGCACCGGAAGTTTACCTGGCAGACGAGATGTATAAGAACGGATTGTACACCGAAGCGACTAAGATCGCCCTCGAGCGGCGAGACGTTATCGCAAACATAATTGAGTCCGTTTCTAAGCGAAAATTGGCTGAAGATTGGAGCCCATTTAATCCGCTATGCGAGCACTGCCGAAGAATTAGCGCGGCACAAATCATCGAGCACATTCCTGCGCAAAATTCAGTCCGCTATAGATGCCTGTGCGGCGGCGAAGGCACGGCGGATTACTCGAGGGGGCAAGGCAAACTCGCTTGGCGCATCGACTGGCCGGCTCGTTGGGAAATTCTCGGAGTAACGGTCGAACCGTTCGGCAAGGATCACGCAGTTGCTGGAGGCTCCTACGACACAGGCAAACGCATTTCAGAGGAGGTGTATGGGTATCGCGCCCCGCGACCGGTGCCATATGGCCATATACACTTGAAAGGACGCGGAAAAATGTCGAGTTCCAAAGGGGTGACCATCAGCATAGGTGATATGCTTCAAAGCGCACCTGCCGAAGTTCTGCGGTATATGATAATCAAAACAAAGCCTGAGAAGCTCATCGACTTCGATCCAGGCTTAGGACTCTTGACGCTCGTTGATGAATTTGACCACGACAAAGGCCGGGCTGTCGAATTATCTCGAATCTCTGAACAAGAGTGTAATATTCCCTTTAAACATTTAGTCACTGCAGTTCAAATCGCGCACGGATGCGAGGAGCTCATTCAAGTTCTCAGGCGAAGCGGCTACGAAGTCACTAATATCGGCGCTCTCAAAAAAAGAGCTCGCAACGTAAGATCTTGGCTCGACCGCTTTGCCCCTGAGTTCGTCAAGTTTCAGGTTCAACAAACACTTCCAGTTCAAGTGAAAACGCTGACCAACGCGCAAAAAAAAGCACTGGAAAAACTTGCTACATCGCTGGAAACGAAAGGAAACGACCCAGAGTGGGTTCACAATCAGATTTACAGCGTAAGTGAGCGAGTAGGGATCGACGCCAAAGACGCGTTTAAAGCTATCTATCTCTCGCTGCTTGCCAAACCATCAGGACCCCGCGCAGGCTGGTTTTTAACGTCATTAGATCCAGATTTTGTTATTGCTCGGCTTAAAGAGGCCGCTGGCGACCCCCCTTAACATCGTCGTGGCTATACTCCGTGAAGGGCTTGTTCTATGTCTGCCTCAATGTCCTCGACATCTTCAAGCCCAACCGAGACCCTAACTAAATTATCAGTGATTCCCAACTTATCCTTCTCTTCCTTAGACAGGGCCGAATGCGTCATTAGGCCTGGGTGCTCTATGAGCGTCGACGTGTCGCCGAGACTCACCGCCACCTTACAGAGCTTGAGATTGTTCAAAAAAGCGACAGCTGCTTCCAAGCCTCCGTGAATCTCAAAAGCTAGCATCCCACCATAGCCTGACATTTGCGTCTTAAGGTCGGGATTGCGTTTAATCTGTCTGTCAAAGCTCGGGTATAAGACCCGCTTGACCAACTTTTGCGCCTTCAAAAAAGAAGCTATCTCGGTTGCGTTTGTGGTATGTCGCTCCATGCGAACGCCAAGAGTGCGCAGACCTCGCATTATTAGGAAAGCATTGAATGGACTTAGCGCGGCACCCACGTGACGCAACACGCCTTTTCTAATGTTGACAGCGTCTTCGTAAGAGCAGACGAGAATCCCACCCAAAGCGTCTCCGTGTCCGTTCAGATATTTCGTCGCGCTATGTACGACGATGTCAGCTCCGAGTTCGAGAGGTTTTTGATAATACGGAGTTAAGAACGTGTTGTCCACCACGGTCTTAACGTCGTTTTCTGTTGCGATTGCCGCGACCTTAGCTATGTCAACGAGTTTTAACGTCGGATTGGCTGGCGTCTCAAAAAAAACAAATTTTGTGTTGTCTCTCAAAGCTTTATCTACGTTATCTGGCTTCGAAGCGTCAACAAAGCTTACCTCGAACCCGAGGCGTGAAGCACCGTTCTTCAGAAGCTGATACGTGCTCCCGTAAAGAACCTGATCACAAACAACATGATCACCACACCTTAGCAACGCGAGCACGATGGCGGAAATAGCCCCCATCCCGCTGGCAAAGCTAACCGCCGCGTCACCGCCTTCAAGAGTAGCCATTTTGAGTTCTAACGCAGTTAGCGTCGGATTTGACAGCCGAGAATAGACGTACTTGCCGCGTTTAATTCCTGAGGCGAGGAGTTCATCCATTACAAAGGTTGACGTTTGGTAGATCGGCGGTATTAGGGGGAGAGCATCGGGCGACGAAAGCTCTCCAGCGTGTATTAGCTTCGTATTAATGCCGTATTCGTGGTTCACGAGTAAACCTCATGTCAAGGGCCTCGGCTGCCTTTCTTCTGGCAACACGGGCAATTTCATTGTATTAACTAAAATCGGGGTCGTGACGTCCTTTGCTCTTTCGAGCAACAGTTCTTTGCCTTTTTGTGATAAAGCAAAAAGCGGTACACTCGTGCCAACCTGCAGCAACGCTTTCGGTTCAACGGCTTCTCGAATGACCCGCGACGCACAGCCCGTCGTTATATCGACTGCCTCGAGAAAGTTCTGCGCGATCTCTTTTTCCATTCCCGTAACGTGAACGCCGATAACATATACGTCTGCTCCTGTGTTGCGCTCGACCTCGCGACACTGCAGTGCGTCCTGCAACGTTGCCACGGTCACAGCGACACGTTTGAAGCCTATCCCCACAGCTCGGGCGACACCGAGAGGTTGATTAATAACCGCTCTCGTCCCGTCAAGAAGAGTCCCGCCCTTTTCTTCGACTCGATCTCTCAACCTAGGAATGAGGGTGGTTTCCAGTACACCAGAAATCCTGGCACCAATTCCTTGCGTCAGCGTAGGACTGGTCGTAATAACTGTACCGGCCCCTTCACAGACTGAAACTGAAGCGTCGATCAGCCCGCGGCGCAGCCCCGTCATCATAACTTCAGATGCGCCAAATCCAACGAAAACTTCCATCTCGATGGCCCTATCTCCCGTGCACATACCAAAATCTTGGATTCGAAACTCGATGTTCTGCTTCACGATTTCTTTGGTAATCTTTTCAATGCCACGCGCTTTCAAAAAAATCGGACATCGTTCGATCAAAGGCTCTCCAACCTCGATTACGCGGCCGTTTTCAACCACCACATAAGTCTTTCCTAAAGCTTCTAAGACATGCCTTTCTTTCATCGTTCTATTGTTGCGAGCAGAGGGGAAAGCTTTAACGACCGTATCCTCAAAGGACACAGAACGCAAACTCAGGGCTGGTCGTCCGGCGCAGGGCTCACGTAGCCGACCATCAACGGCACGTCCTGGTTGCCGTCTTCAAGGTACGCCCACTTGTCAACGTGCACAGGATGATCAGAAGTCACTAAGATCAGCGTCGGTTTACGCAAGCCAGAACAAAATTTTTGGCAGTTTTCATCAATGGTCTGCGCTGAAAAAACGAGATCGTCCCAAGCCTTCGCATAATGATGGACGCAGTTATCCAGCGCCCTCAAATGAACCATCATTAGTTTTATTTCCTCCAGATCAAACGCCTTTAAGGCCAACCGGGTAATTCTTTGGTCGTAATCAATGATTCCGTGGATGTTCTCGACACCAATCGCCAGATCAACCCTGTTTGACATTGATTTTGCGCCAAGGAGCTCGATTACTATCCCAGACTTCACACCTTTTTCGCTAGCTAGCTCGAGTATCGACTTCACAGGCGTATAAAAAGTGTCTGCCACCTTGTACAGGAGGTGATGTTCAGGAGTATATCCGGTTAAGATAGTCCCAATATTTGGCGTCGTTATTCTAGGTGGCAGCGAACTGATCTCAAAAAACAACCCGTGGTCAGAAAGAGCTTTTAGACGTGCGAGAGCGCCGTTTAGTTTTTTCCAGAGCGCAGCTCCTAGTCCATCGATGACCATTAGCAGTATTTGGTCAATATACTTGTCAGCACAGAAATCGGTAATCTCCTTGATTACGTCACCGTCTTTATCCGGAATATCAATTCCAAGCAGCGCACCGACTGTGGGTGCAATATCTAGCTGCGTATATTTCATGCGTTCGTGTCTCAACACTCGACCCCACAAGCATCCTCGAGCTAGCTGGCACTGAAGCATTTTCAGCTTCGTGCTCTCACACTGAACTGTGTCTCGGTAGCTATTAAATTCTGACTAGGTCCCGTGCTGGTTTAAAATGGGTCACCAAGGCGAATGTCCGAATGTCCAAACTTTACGACATACTGGTTGTCGATTGACGAATCTGCGAAAGTAATGTTAGCGACTCGCGTGACTCTTCCCAAACAACCCCGTAGGCCTGTTGCATCGAAATCTAGACACGAGACTGCTCCGAGCGTGTCAGGCAGCATTTCTTTGCAGAGCCTAATGAGTCTTAGAGCAATTATGTAAAAATCCCCCAAGCGACCCGACGCGATGTCCTTCCAAATTTGCAGATCTGAAGTAACGCACTTCCGTCTTAGAACTTTAGCCGAATCGAGCCAACATTTCACTTATGGTCTGCAATCTACTCGATTCCCCACAATTTGCTGTGAATATCGCGGACTTCCTCGGGCTTATCCTCGAGGCACTGAGGCGGTCTAAATGAGCCCATAACTCCCATCGCTTTATCTGTTTTCCGGATAGATGTTTGAGGGTCCTTTTCTGTTTCGGTGACCGCTCTGATACAGTCGATATTGTCCAAGATTATGTCAGCTTCTTGATGGACGCCTTGCATGTAGAATACCTCTTGGTCGACTACGTTGACGCTTTCTTCCCAAATCGGGATCTCCCAGAGGTCGTAGCGCGGGCGACCAAGATCTCTGCTTAACTCGATAATCTCTGCTGTGGAACCTAGACCATCTCCGGCTCGCACCAGCATTAGTCGCATATGGCTGTAAAACTCCGTTAGGACTTCCTCACGAGAGACGCCGCTTTCGACTTCGACCATTATGTTGTGCTGGTGCATAAGAGTCGTTGGAACAAGGACGGCAATCGTCGCTATGTTCCACTGCGGCATCACCGTATTAACATCTGGACCGTGATGGGACGGAACGGTTGGCGGATTAGGAATAATTGCGTTGATTGGCCCTTTCTTGACTTGAACCGGATCGGCTCCCCGTCGCACGAGAACTGCTCTCACTTTTTTAATTCCTGCTAGGTTGTCTATGGCTGATAACGAGCGACACAGCCCTGTTGTGTTGCACGAGACGACGCGAACGTAATCCTTTCCAAGAGCGTCTTTATAATTGCAGTACGCGTTGAATGAGGCTCCAATAGCATCGTGCTTCTCTCCACCCTCGAATATCGCCTTGATCCCAAGCGGCTTGTAAATTGATTGCAGATTCTGCGCACCCATTCCTTCAGGCGTTGCATCCACAACCACATCAGCTTCGTGGAGCATATCCTTAGTTGAGCCAGCAACTTCCAAGCCTACAGCCTCAAAAGCTGCTATCTTAGCCTCATCAGATGCGTAAAGGGGGTAACCTTTCTCGCGCGCTACAAACGCCTCAAAATTTGGCCGCGTTTTTGCCACTCCCACTAACTCCATATCGTTTTGCTTAGCTACTGCGTCCGCTACGCGTTTGCCAATATTTCCATAACCATTTATCGCTACTTTTACGGCCATTTTTACTCCTCATTCCATTTTTGCTTCGCCTGGACCGATCCGAGCCGATCTTAAAGTAACAAATCACCCCCACACCTAATAAGTTTTGGGATCGTCGAGTTCGCTCAGTAAGACGCGCTTAGTTAAACTGTTTAAGCGTAGTCTGCGAAAGTTGCTTCTGCAGAAACAGCGTGTTAGCTGGCAGTCGAATACGCGTTCGAACATTCTTAAGGGCGTCAGTAACGCTCGCAAATATTAGCGGAGGTCGGCTGAATGCCTCCTTAACCAGTTCTCTAATCACCCAGCTACCGAGGGGGATATCATATGTCGGTTTTACTTCGCGCATTACGTAAATCGACGCCTGCCTGCCGATGCGCTCCAAGTGTTCCAGCGCCGAGAATCGGGCTGCATAATAACCGCCGTCCATGTATGCAGGACTGTTCATCGCGTCTTCGTACAAGTCACCAATTTCTGGCGCCTTGTCTACAGACAACCAGATCTCGGTCCATCCAAACGCGTAGGTTCGCGGGACAAGCAATATTTCGAAGTGGTTGCCGAACGCTTCGGAAACAAAGAGCTCAATATCTGTGTTCTCGGGATAATTCCGCACCCGTTTCAGAAGGTTGGTGCCTACGATCGAATCCGTCGCAGTAATCGACCAGCGTGTGGGCACGACCAAGCGTTTCTTACCTAACGTGCCGACTGAGAGAAGCCGACTTATTTGGTACGGAGATATCGAAGCCTCGTACAAGTTGAATACGGCCTCTGCAGCCTTGATGTCACGGTCATCGACAAGTGCATCTACTTTTTTGGGGACTCGCGTGTTCTCTGCTATCTCGATGTTCGTAATCGTGCCTGAAGGCCCCATAGGCGTCAGGACGCTGTCAAAGCGAAGTGTGCGTGTCGGCGGCCTCAAGAATTTCACCTCGATGTCGACAGGCAGCACAGCCATCGCTAATTCCTGTGTCTCTCTGAGTAGCCGACTCGGATCTTTGGCATCTCTTACGTTCACTCTGAAATTTGACCTGACAAGGTTTGACCGAAACCCAATTATCTCTTCCCGCGCCAAATGAAGCCAATCCTCAGGCGTTTCACTGAGTGACGCCTCCGCGCTTACGGGCGTGACTAGCGGTCCCGCCAGAACCTCCGGATATCCAAATCTTCCAACAAATGCCGAAGGCGGCGTCGCGCCAAACAAATCCTTGCCTAAGGCCCCGAGCTTGTAAGAACTCAGTAAAAGCTCTTTCCGGCTAAGCCTTCCAGAAGTGGCCCTCACGGTTAACACATTGTTCGTGAAGGTTTATATACAAAAGGCTATGAAGGCCCACATGCCGCGCGGAAAAACCCCGCCCTGCGGTAACTATGGTTTCCGAAAGACATCCTCGTTATAGGTCGCTCGCGTTGCGTAATAAGCTCGTTGGCGGTTACGAAAAGGGCATCACGAGCGCTCACGGCCTCATTGCGCACGGGAGAGGCGAAGCGTTCGATTATTTGTTAGGAGAAAAAACCACTGAAAATGCGCTGGAAGCAACCCAGGTAGCTTGCGCCTATTTGCTGACGGCAGGGCACCCAGTTATATCCGTAAACGGGAACACAGTAGCCCTCGCACCGGAAGAAATAGCCGAATTTTGCACGATCACGGGCATTCCCGTTGAAGTCAACCTTTTTCATCGGTCAGTCGAACGCATTACAAAGATTGCAGATTACTTGCGCGCTTGCGGTGTTACGGATGTTATGACAGGACTTGACAGCGTCGAACTGGTTGACGTAGCGAGTGAGCGGGCAAAGGTGGACAAGCGTGGAATATTTGCAGCAGACGTCGTGTTCGTCCCCTTGGAAGACGGTGATCGGGCTCAAGCTTTGACGAGACTCGGAAAAGTCGTCCTGACCGTCGATCTTAACCCGATTTCTCGAACGGCATTGACAAGCACCGTCACGATCGTTGACGAATTCACTCGCGCGATGAAAAACTTGGTTGGTTTTGCAAAGCGCTTTCAAGCCGAAAATGGCCAATATCGCTTATACACGCTCAAAGCCACTTTTGACAACTCTGAGAATTTAAAAGCCTCGTACGCAGCCATACAAACGCGGCTTCAGGCTCTTTCGCTAAGGTGATCAGGTGCTGTCGACGATATCTACATCATATTCAAGATTACCAGGAACCTTAACGGTAAAGAGGTAAAGCTTATAGCCGCTTTTCCGCGCGATCGCGATTGCCTCTTTCGAGACTTCTGATCGCCCTGTTTCTACTTTGGCTAAAGCTAGCTTGTCGTTTGCCCGAATCACAAAGTTGTAGAGTTTTTTGTTGCTTAAGCCATCTAAAAACTCAACTAGTTTCTTTAGTTCCTTCCACGTTCGAGCGATATACGCGTCTTTTTCAATCGAGTTTGCAACGTACCAATCTCGACTCATTTGCGGATACGCCCTATACTGCTCGTCAACGTCGTGGTACGCTCTCAATATCCTCCGCGGATCGCTCAGACTGATGTACTTGAAGCCGCCCTTTTTGAAATATCGACTGGCAACTACTTCAGCGATCGCGTTAAGGTCTTCTTCTTCAAGTCGCATAAAAACTCCTGATATCTGACGTTACCAGCATTTTGCTTTATAACATCCTTTTTTAATCTGATTACAACATAGAATAGGTAGAAATAAATATTATGATTCCTGGACGGGTCATCCATGGCTATTCCGGAAAAGATCAAATGCACAGTCACAAATTGGAACTATATTTACAATCTGTGCCGCGATCTTTCGCTCAACGTCGTGGCATCAGGATACGAACCAGATGTCATCGTTGCGTTAGCGCGTGGCGGCTGGTTTGCCGGCCGGATGATCTGCGATTTTCTCGGAATTTCTGACTTAGTCAGCCTAAAAGTTGAACACTATGTCGGGACAGCCCAGCTGGGAGACGAGTGTATCGTACGATACCCACTCGCAACAGAAATGATCAAGGGCAAGCAAGCGCTTATTGTAGACGACATCGCCGACACAGGAAAAAGCCTCCAACACGCTTCTTTTTATATCAGAGACCTTAAACCAGCTGACTGCAAAACTAGCGTCCTGCAGCTCCTTTTTACGTCCGAAATTACACCAGACTACTATGCAGAGTTTCTCGAAGACTGGACTTGGGTCGTGTATCCATGGAACTTTATCGAAGATATGATCGACCTAATTCTGAAGCTGATGGCTAAAGAGCGAAAAGATTTGTGGACCGAAAGGCTGATCAAGGTGGGATTAAGCCGCACGTTCTCGATCGATCCAGTTCAC
>CAZHSW010000098.1:0-3649 GCA_964534635.1 uncultured Methanomicrobia archaeon | reverse complement strand
TGAATATCGTTTTGTGACACGAGCTGAATCAGCTCTGCAATCTCTTGTGGTTTCGTGCGATTAGGGAGTATTTCGAGCTCAGCGTCAGAGATATAGCTTTCTGCAACCATTTGTGCCAACGTGAGAGCTCGCCGAAGGTTGCCTGCACTGAGACGAGCGATAGCAAGGCATTGCTCATCTGAGAGGTCGCGGTTTTCTTCGCTTGTTATTCGCCGTAGATAGGCTGCCGTGGTGTCAACGCGAAGTTGCCGAAAGTGTAGAGTCACGCAGCGCGATCTAATAGGCGTTATGATCTGCGACGGGCGCGCAGTAGCTAACACGAATTTGCAGGTTCGACTATATTTTTCGATCGTCCTGCGAAGCGCCTGTTGGGCGTCCAGCGTCAAAGCATCGGCGTCGTTCACAAACAGAATTCGGTAAGGCGCAGCAAGCGGGGCGATTCCTGCAAGGCGATTCATAACCAGCTTAAAATTGTCAAGAACCCCTTTTCTCTCGTCATAAAAACGTGCCAGACTTCGCGACGTTTCGAGGTACTTTCGACCTTGTTCGAAGATGTCTGAAGCATTGATCTCCGTGAAGTTGCCCTCCCAACCCTCGCCGAAAAGCTCGCTCGCGACGACCTCGGCGGCTGTGCTCTTGCCTATCCCGGTAGGGCCACTAAAGAGCAGGTTCGGAAAGTTATTGCTTTCAATGATTCGCTGCAGTTGTTCTTTAACAACAGACTGATCGACCATCTCTCTGAATGATCGCGGCCTATACTTTTGAACCCACAACACGCGTATGCGTTTGCTGTCGTGAGAACCTGCTTCGTCTTTTTTCAGACTCATGGCTGACTGCGAAGCTACGTCCACTGTCCTAATCGCTTTTCAAGAGGCTCGTAGAACGTCTCTTGCCGGAAAGCGTATTTGACCAGCTTTTTCTGGAGGATCCGTGAGAAAACTGTGTGATCCGGCGACATAAAGTTCACAGACTAGTCTATGCGCGGCATCTGCTATGAAGATGACGAACCCAGCAGAAATCCTACAGCAAAAGCAACGCATGCGGTAAAACGATGACGCTATCCTACGAAGCCAAAGTTCCTTGACTGGCACGTAAGGCGCAAAGGGCACTAATAAGTTTTCTGCGGCTAATGCGAATGATGGGCAATCAGTCGCTTAAGAATCTCGATTTGAAGCCGCGGAAATGAACGCGGTAGTGACTCGGAAAACTGATTCCGCGGAAAAACGTCGCTAAATAAAACGAACCGCGCACCAAAGTCACGAAGAACATCTTAACGCTCTTCCTCTTCCTTGGTGGTTATGGGTATTCTTCTTAGCCCTCTGGGCCGTGTGATCGCTGACGCGCTGTGTCTTCGTTCAGCCTCAGTCCTTTCGGCTTCAATCAGGGTTTGCCCTGGTCCCTTTGCTCGAACGGGTGCCGCAGGTTTTACCACTAAGACGCTTGGTGCTTCTACAGTGGGTCGCTGATCGCTCTCGCGGATCAATCTAAACCAAAGCAGCCCGAAACCCGCCAAAAGAACAAGGATCGCTGCGAGGAGCAACAACCAGATTGGAAACGCGAACCCTTTGCTTGGTGTCGGGCTGATTTTTGAAGCGTTATTAACTTTTGATGTTGAGACAACAATACGGCTCGTGTTTCTACTCTTTGGAGGGGCGCTTGCTCGCGCCGAAGTCCTTGGCGATGCTAATTGAAACTCCAATTTAGCGCCTGACGCGGCTTCTAGATTTGATGTCACTCTGGAATATCGGGCTACTTGATCACTCGCGCTTGTTGTCTGTTGCTGGTTCAGTTCTGAGTTGGCGCGCGCGCTTGAGGCAGGAGCATCGTGCTGCCTTGTCCCGATCTGAGATGCTATTGTCAAGTAAGACGACGCAGAAAGTGCTACAAATAAAGCAGCGACAAGAAAACAGGCTGTTTTCCGCATAGAGGCCCACACTTTCGACTCGATTGCTTCGTATATGTAAGAAACCTTATGTAGTCTTCGATGTGGCCCTGACCGGTGAGCAAGCGGGTTATACTAGGTGATTTGCACAAAATGCAACTTGGTCGAAGCATTATCTGTCGACGATAACTATAGTCTGGACAACTAAACGCTGCCGAAAAATTCAGGTTTTTCGTCTATGCTTCATCTTGAGTCCTTGGTAGGACGCGCCATCTCCCAAGTACTCTTGAATCCGCAAAAGCTGGTTATATTTCGCATTGCGCTCGCTGCGAGCTGGCGCTCCTGTCTTAATGAGCTCTGAGCCTAGTGCGACTGAAACGTCGGCAATCGTCGTATCTTCAGTCTCCCCTGATCGGTGGCTCACAACGACCGAATATCCGTTGCGAAATGCAAGAGTTGCGGCGTCGAAGGCCTCTGATATAGTCCCAATCTGATTTAGCTTCAACAGCAATGCGTTTGCTGCTCCTAAACCGATACCTTTGGAGAGCCGCTGAACGTTCGTCACGAACAGATCATCGCCTACAATGGTCGTACCCTTTAATCGCGACGTTATTTTGGCGAAATCTTCGAAAGCCTCCTCATTAAACGGATCCTCGATGACTTTTACCGGATATCGATCGACTAAATCTGTGTAGTAATCGCTGAGCTCGGATGCAGAAAGTTGCTGCCCGTCGATGGCGTAAACGTTTTTTTTCGTGTCGTAGAATTCCGAGGCGGCGCAATCAATGCCGAGCCACATTTCTTTAGCATATCCTGCCCTGTCGACAGCATTCGTCATAGCATCCAGAGCGTCACACGAGGTGTTAAGCGGTGGCGCGAACCCCCCCTCGTCTCCCACATTCGTCGCTCCTGCGCCGAACTGTGTCTGCAACACCCGTTTCAGCTCTGTGTAGGTTTCGACACCCATTTTTAGGGCATCTGGAAACGTTTCGGCTCCTACCGGTATAATAAAGAACTCCTGAACAGATAATGCGTTTCCTGCGTGTGCTCCCCCATTTATAACGTTCATCAAAGGCACGGGCAATGCGCAGACGTTCGGACCGCCTAAGTACTCATATAGATGCATCTTGACTGAATTCGCAGCTGCGCGAGCAACGGCCATTGAAGCGCCTAAGATGGCATTTGCTCCGAGATTAGATTTGTTGGGGGTCCCGTCCAGCTCATTTAAGAGTCGATCGACGCTGCGCTGTCCTCTTACGTCCATCCCGATGAGTTCGTTGGCGATGACAGTGTTTACGTTGTTGACGGCCCGCATCACAGTTTTTCCGCCGAAGGCCTTTTCTTGGTCTCGAAGTTCGAGCGCTTCGTTGGATCCGGTAGAGGCACCAGATGGCACCATAGCTCTGCCAAAACCACACCCTGTCACGACTTCCACCTCTACGGTGGGATTTCCGCGCGAGTCGAGGACTTGTCTCCCTAAGACTCCTTCGATTTCGAACATAATTCCAACATCCTTTCTTTCGCTCAGTCTTAAGCTTATTGCTCCGAATAGCTCTTGCTAATGCGTGTTTTAGCCACTTTGCGAGCTTGAATGTCACCTTTCGGCGGGACTCAGTTTATCTCGATTGGAGACGCTTGTTTTGGGCCAAACCACTTTAGTTTCAAGCGAATCGATCTATGTCCTTAGAACGAATTGATCGGCGCCGAAATGGGCGCGGCTCTGAGAAAGAGCGATCTTAAGTCGCAAGAGCGATAATTCTAGGCAGA
>CAZHSW010000097.1:0-4798 GCA_964534635.1 uncultured Methanomicrobia archaeon | reverse complement strand
CGTCGTCTAGCATGCCGTAGACAGCGTCTCTACGGGAGTGCGACGGCAGGCCATATATTTTGGCATAGACAAGTAGATTCTCAAAGCCGCTGAGGTCGCTCCATACGCTCGTTTCTTGCAGGACGTAACCTATTACTTTCCTGACTGCAGCGGCGCGCTTGATGACGTCCAACTAAAAAAATGCGCGCTTCACCGGAAGTGGGCTTGATATGGGTGGGCAAGATGCGCATTAGCGTCGTTTTTCCCGCTCCGTTCGGATCTAGCAGGCCGAATACGCTGCCCGCTGCAATCTGCAGATCAACGCCACCGAGCGCAGTGACTCCGCCGACGTAAGTCTTGACTAGCCCTCGAACGTCAACTACACGTGCCATCGGCAGTCTGTCCCCTCAGATTTATCTCGTTTCCAGTTCGTTTTCCGGCTCCTCCTCGAACTTCACCAGTTTCAGTATAATCTTTTCCTTTTCCGGCCTTGCCTTCATGATGAAGTATTCGCCACCGTTCAGCCTGAAGGTCTCTCTGATTTTTTTCGGAATAACAACGTAGTAAGACGAGCCGTCGGGACGCATATACCCCTTCACCAATATATAATGGGGCTCGGGCTTTGGTTCTTCGTCACTCATTGTCGTGCCTCAGAGCGGCTCAGCTGAGCCAAAAAAAGCAAAAGGGCTACAGCTCCACCCACTTTTTCATCATGCGTAGCGTCTCGATCTTGTGTTCCATGAGTTTGACCTTGAACTCCTTTTTCATGATGTGCTCGTCCAACCTTCGCAGAGCGTACTGCTTTTTAGCCTCGTCATCGAGCTGCTCCAACAGCATCTTCTTCATAATCCAACCTTTTTTCAAGTGTTCCATTCCGGGAGTGCCTTCGTGTTTTTCGTCCATATCGTTTCCTCCTACGGTTTTTGTTCATTAGTATGCCGAATATGTTAGTTATAATTATACTAATACACTTTGTCACACTTTGTCGAACGGATACATCACTGCAAGTGGCTGCCAATCTCGAACGTCCAGGTACGTTCGAAATCACTGAGAGCTCACTTCACGGAATAAACGACTCGAGCGAAGCTGGAGCAGTTGCCTCTTCCAGCACGTTAATACACCTAGCTTGACGGCGTGTGATAATCGAAGTGAACGACTAAAATGACCCGGTGGATAATTATAGACGCTCAATATATATGCCACGGCGGAGGTGAGCCAAGGCTCATACGAGCATTGGAGCGTTATGAAATTAGCTGATGGCGTAGAGGTGCTTGAATTGCCAGTAAGGGGTCTTATGGGACAGACCGTCGTCCATCCGACGCTCATCTGGGATGACAAGACGGTGGTGATGGTGGACACAGGCTTTCCCGGTCAGCTGCCGCAGATTCGCAAAGCGATTGATGATACAGGTGTTCCGTTTGACAGGCTTAACAAGGTAATCATCACCCATCAGGACGTCGATCATATCGGTGGCCTGCCAGACATTGTCCGCGAGTATCGCAGGGTTCAGGTGTTGTGCCACTCCGAGGAGCGATTGTTTATAGAAGGCCGCCGACCGTTGATAAAGCTGGCGCGGCTAGCGGAGAGGGCCGTTTCTTTGCCGGATGAGCAGCGCCAGCAGATCGAAATGCTACTCGCCAACCCGCCCAAAGCTAGCGTGGACGCGACCGTCGAGGGAGGTGACGTGCTGCCCTATTGCGGCGGGATCACGGTAATCTTCACGCCAGGACACACGCCGGGTCATATCTGCCTGTACCTCAATCAAAGCAAGGCGCTCATCGCCGGGGATGCGCTCGTCGTGGTCGACGGGGAGCTGAACGGGCCGAACCCACAGATGGCCTACGATATGGATGCCGCGATAAAATCGCTGAAGAAACTGACACGGTGCGATGTCAAAACGGTAATCTGCTATCACGGCGGCGTCTATACGAAAGCGGTTAACGAACGTTTAGCGGAGCTGGCCAACCTGCGAAATTGTGCACCTTGAAAGCGGTTTCTTAATGAGCGACAAGCTGAAAGGGTAGCTGTAGAAAGTAGCTTATTTGAGGGTGCGGCACCCAAATAGCTGTAAGAGTAACGAATAGGGGATTTGGCTAGAATATGGTATTTGGTTACATCACAATTCTAAAAGTTGATTACGCTCACATTGAACCGTTCACGCTTTCAAAGAGTCACGTTATAGTTCCATTTATCTTGTCGGACATTCCGCCTGACGAGTGGAAGAGCTATTTCGAAAAAAAAGCCCCGGCAAGCGCGAATGCGAAGATAGTTGAGAATACGATCTTGTATAAATGTCCAAATAAAGAAGAGGCTCTGAAAAAGGGAGGCGCGTGCTGGGAGATGGTTGCCGCGTTAGTAGAAGATGCAAATCGACATTATCTAGAGGTCGAATTGAGGCAGCGGCAAGACCGCATTCGGCAAGCCGAAAGAGAAGGCCGAGAGGGACAACCGAGCGAATTTGAGATCGAATGGGATCGTTATATGACTCGTGATTGAGTCGGGCGGCACGCGTCGAGGTTGGCTAAAACCAGCTTGACACGCGCGGAATCAGCGATATGTTGATATTTCGCATAAGAGCTGTTCTGTTGAGTTTTTTGCAGATAGCAAGCGCTGTGCAAAAAAAAAGCTGTAGCGCCACAATTGAGCGTAAAGGAAACGTTATTACAACGCGGCGCAAATAGCAAGCCGGTTAG
This sequence comes from uncultured Methanomicrobia archaeon, assembly GCA_964534635.1. GTDB lineage: Archaea > Halobacteriota > Bog-38 > Methanoflorentales > Methanoflorentaceae > Methanoflorens. The sequence goes on along the minus strand of CAZHSW010000097.1, from coordinate 2,126 downwards.
CCTATGTTGCAGGACGTTGCCAACTGGATAACTGTCGTCAGCTGGATTGTCACCTTCTTTGAGATTATAGGCGCCATCATTATCTTCTACGGCAGCGTCCGCGTTGCCGTGGCGCTGTCGGCGAGCGTAATACGCCGACAAACTCCTGATTACACTGCTATTAGACTCGATTATACGCCCAAAATTCTTCTCGCATTGGACATTTTTATAGCGAACGACCTTGTGAGGACCATACTCTCTCCCACGCTGGATCAAGCGATTATTCTAGCATTCGTCGTTGGCATCAGGACAGTGGTAGGTCTCGCTCTCAACAAGGAGCTAAGAGACCTGGCTAGATGACGAAAAAGAGCGTATTGCTGCGCCGAGGCTGTTTTTGATTTAAAGCTCTGCTTTTGAAATCTAAACTGTTAGGGCACTGAAGCTCGTGGTTGGAGGGCGCTCAAATTGACGCAATGAGGCGAAGCGCAAAAAAGCGATATCAAGCCTATAAGACAAAGCCATTGACCGCGCCTTCGGCTTTTTGAAAATCCTTATCATCACATGTTCAAAATATTGGCGCTGAGGGGTGTTAGAAACAGGCAGACAAAAAGGTGAACTAGCTGATGAAAGCAGAGCAGACAAATTTAAAAGTCGCAACGCTCGCGGGCGGCTGTTTCTGGTGCTTGGCGTCCGATTTTGAAAAAGTATCCGGCGTCGCAAAAATCATATCGGGCTACACTGGGGGTCAAACGGAAAATCCCACGTACGAGGAAGTTTCAACGGGAAGGACGGGCCACTATGAAGCGGTACAGATATACTACGACCCTTCAAAAGTGAGTTATGGGCAGATACTAAACATCTTCTGGCGTCACATAGACCCGACTGATCCAGACGGGCAGTTTGCTGACCGCGGCCCGCAGTACAGGACGGGGATTTTCTACAACGATGAAGAAGAGAGGTACATCGCCGAGAAATCGAAGGCGCATCTAGAAGAATCCGGGAAATTTAAGAAGCCTATCGTCACGCAGATTCTCAAATTCTCGCGATTCTATGAGGCCGAATTCTATCACCAAGATTACCATAAGAAGAGCCCATTGAGGTATAAGCTCTATCGGTTGGGCTCTGGCAGGGACCAGTTCCTCGATAAGACGTGGGGAAAGGAGCAGAAAAACAGTGCTAACTTAGGCAGCAACGCGGGGCCGATGAAGACCTATGCCAAGCCCGATGACGATACTTTAAAAAAGATGCTTACGCCGCTTCAATTTGAGGTAACTCAGCGGGAAGGCACGGAGCCGCCATTCCAAAATGAATATCACGACAACAAGAGGGAGGGGATTTACGTTGACATCGTATCTGGAGAGCCACTCTTCAGCTCACTCGACAAGTACGATTCCGGGACGGGATGGCCTAGTTTCACGAAACCCCTCGAGCCCGACAACATCACGACAAGAGAGGATCGGAAGCTCTTTGAAGTGAGGATCGAAGTGAGAAGCAAGCACGGGAACTCGCATTTGGGCCACGTTTTTCCCGACGGGCCTGCGCCAACAGGACAACGTTACTGCATGAACTCGGCCGCGCTGCGGTTCATCCCAAAGGGAGATCTGGAGAAAGAGGGATACGGGGAATATCTGCAGCTCTTTGCAACGTGAGCGAGCAATCCGTTTAGGTGGTCCAACTATCAGTGTTTTGTCAGGCAGAATCGGTTGTTTCAAAACGTAGCGATTAAAGAAGATAGGAAAGTGGTTTCGCCTTCCTAACAACAAACCGATTTTATTTGTGCTACTGCGCTTTTCCTATCGATGTGAAAGCGAATGCCAAAGTCGACAAACGGCATTCCGGCGCTAATTATGCGTAAAATAATATCTTACGTTCTAACGACAGTGACCGAAGCTAATGTCGTGCATCTTGGCGGGAGGCTAGGCAACCCTGGATAATCCGCTTTCGACCGAGTGGCCGCTCGATATTGCAAAAGCATTTCGTTGGCGTGTTGGTCCGCAGCGACTGCAGTAACGTCATGCCTCCCGTTGCTCTCAAAAGAGACAGCCCTCTGCCATTTACCCTCTGAGGAGACAGCTACCGGCCCGCCTTGCGGGTAATGGCGGTTCGAACTGTAATCATATACTGTAAGCCATAGACGATATTCGCCA
>CAZHSW010000096.1:0-6269 GCA_964534635.1 uncultured Methanomicrobia archaeon | reverse complement strand
CGTAGAAGCCCGCGATGGCCTCGTAACGGTTAATCTCTGCCTCTCGCGCCTGTTTGAAGCTCTCGTACTGGGTAGTCAGCCGCTCAATCATGTCTGTTTTCATGAAAAGAAGCTCATCTTTATGACGGAGTTCCCGCTGTTGTTGCTCAAGCTCTGCTTCTAGGCGCATTACCGTTTCACGTGGAACCATCAAAGACTCGAGCTCATCGCTGGCCACGCTCTCTTTCTCGCGCGTTTCCCCGACATAAGCTTCCAAGGCAGCTGCGACGATCTTGCTGCGGCTGCTATTTTCCGATCTTGCTAGCCTGTCTGTAGCGGCTAGGAGTTCGTCAGAAATGGCGATAGTTACCTTGTTTAGCGGCATGAATACCTCCAGTGCGATTTGACGATATGGTCACACTGAAGTATGAAAGCTTCATACTTTAGTATTTCGGATAGGCTAAGGGTGTTTTCTACTCAATAACTGCCACTGTTTCCTCTGCAACACACCAGTGCAGTTCTGCTAAAAAACCTGCTTATACATCTTGATCTCCATAATAAAGAAAATTAGAACTTTTTATCAAATTTAATATTCAAAAAAAGCGTTAATCATTGATTAGGGCTTTTTTTAACCTGTTTTTGGCATCGCTCGATAGGTGAAGGACAACGCCACTCGCAGCAGAGCTAGAAACTATTTATAGCGGTTTCAAAGTTTTTAGCCAAATTCGATTCCGATGCATCGTCCGAGCAGTTTTGTATTGCCCTTAAATATTGGTTTAGCGAGCCTCGTTTCAAAAAATATTCGCTCTCAACCAATAGGATACCTTTATTTCGAGTCCAGATTAGCAAAAGAAGGATAAAATAGAAGCGAAATCGTTAAATATTATCGGGACACCGTTTAAAGTGTCGACGCAGCGGGAGCCGGGCCTCGCCTTAAGGCCCTACCTCAAAACGCGCTCTTTTCGTGTGGCGGGCCCGTGCTCCACGTTGGTCGCCGGATATCTTTTTTATTCTCTCACTCCTTTCCGTTATACCTTTCGATTTGTGACTGCCGGGTTACGCAGGAGAGTCGCGCATAACCCTTTTGTTAAGCGAATGCATATATCAATGCTAACATGAGTGAACGAGGCTGTGAGATTTCCTGGCGTGAAGAGATGACGGAAGTTCTGGAAGTTCTGCAGTTGGGCGCCCTAACCGTGAACAATGAGTAACTGCGAATCGTGGAGCGGATAAAGGCTTTTTTTTGCACGACGCACTAAAACACTATTTGAAAACGTCACTTTGGCGTGTCCAAAACCGTGACAGGCTGCTGTGTATTCGGGCAGGCCGATCAAAACTATGCATAAAGAAAAGCTTAAAGTACGAACCCTCTGATTTCTTTCGCAGTATCATTTTGAAGCCTAGCTGTTCATACATGGTGAGAGCGGCCACGTTGGTCTCCCACGTCGTGATGAGAGATGCTTCCATCCCGTTTTGAAAGAGCTCTGCCATCGCGAATTGCACGAGCTTTTTGCCGATCCCTTGACGCCGAAACTCAGGCAACACCGCAAGGGTCTCTATAAGACCGAGCTGTGGCCGTCTATAATTATAGATGACGGCCACGAGCCCCACAACCCTCTCACCTCTTACCGCTTTAATCCAACCGCGCCGCCTGTCATTTAAGATCCGCAACACTTTGACGCGTAGATTCTCACCTTCTGTGAGGGGAGGTACGAACTCGTGGTTGACGACAGTAAGCACATTTAATATGGCGTCAAAGTCACTCAAATTCGCATCGCAAATAGTGACAGGCTCAATCGATTCCAGCAACCCAATCACTCTCAATCACGTTTTATCTGCCGCGACTAGCACAGGAGGATGAGGGCGTTCAGCACAACGCGGTCTGAAGCGGCCTCTTCAAAGGGTAAGCCAGCTTTTCGCGCTGTTTCTCCTACGTCGATGCCCATTGCCTCCATGGAAGGTCTTGCTTTGTAAGGATTCCGACAGCGTTTCCCAGTGCCTGCACACTCTTCGCACAGCGTGCACTTGCCAGCTGATAACGCGGTTGCGTACTTTAGCCCGGCCTTAAAAGCAGCAGCTTCGATGCGGTCAGCGATCGTATTGAGTGTGCTCTTGGCGACTAGGTACGTCTGTTCCCAACCGTTGAGATATCTCTCGTCTTTGTAGAGAGCGGCGAGATCCTGTGCAGCGTGGATCCTGTCCAACATCCAGTCTGGTACGTCGTAGGCGATCTGCACGAGTAACGCTTTCTTGAACCGCGCGAGAACGTCCCGAAACTCATCAAGCGACATTACGTTTGGGGGGCACATGAGGGAAACGTTATAATTTCTGCAGACTGGGACACAACACTTGAGTCGAACCCGTTCATCAACCGCAATATCTTGTGCGTCAAATATGCGGGCGTCCGTTGCGCCAAGTTCACAAGCCATCTTCAGAAAATCGCGTAAAATCACTTTGCTGTTGGAGACCTCCATTTAAACCGTAAGCAGATGGCGGTCCAAACTATAAGTAGATTGTCCGGCCGCAAATTCATCTCGCTCGTTTGCACGAGGATAATCCAGGCGCTGTAATTATATCTTGGCGAGGAATGAAATAAGCTGAGAGCCTCGAATCCGCTTGCTAGAATTCCCCGGCTATGCGCCTGTTTTGGGCGGATTGATAACAAATTATGGCCCAACAACGGTCAAGCGAGCTCTTGTTCGACGACTCGTGGATCCGGAAGTTCTTTGATCTTTTCTGCTAAGATCGCACCGGTGTTGCGCAAAATGTTCAGCTCGTCTATATGCGCTCCTCGTTGCACCGTTGTGAGATGCTCCCGCTCTATAAAGCCCGCGGCGCGTAGTTTCTCATAACGCCCCGAACTCACGAGCTTCTGCACTTCGCGCAGCACGGTAAGCAAGTCCACTGGAGCCCTCATTTTTGACATGAAACCAATAATCCTTGGAATCTTAGCAGCAAGTGAGACTCCAGCCTCGTCTGTGAAAATGTTCAGTGTGCCTTGACGTTTGATGTCGTTGAGCGCCTCAAGCCAGACGACGTTCCTCTCAAGAATCTGTCTGAAGATCTGGGGATCTCTCACGAAGTGTGAGAGTTTGTTGTTTGAAAATCTTGCACACTCTAAAAATTGATTAAGCAGAATCGATCCAAAGCCTTCACTAACAACGAAAGACAGGAGCTTGTTTGCGTCTTTATAGTTTTGTGGTCGCGGAAAGCCGAGCTCTGGGTGATAACTTGCGTCAAGGCTGATCTTAAGAACATCCTGAAGGCTGGCCGTCTTGAAGAACGTCTCTAAGAACGTGCCCGCGCCGTCGTTGTAAGCGGCGATTTTGTCGTTCAAAATGATGAACTCATCAAACAAGCCGACCTCAACTTTCTTAAGAGACTCGTAATAAGCGGATTGCTTTCGAATTTGTGCCGCCACATCATCGCAGCGGGCGCGCAGAACTGCATAGCTTTTCTTGTATTCGTCGAAAAGCCTGCGTTGCTCTGACAGAAGCCCTAAGACCGGTATACGGTCAAGCTCCTTGGTCGCGGCCCCAAACCGACGCTTCTTCAGCACGGCTAGGGCTTTGTCAAACTGCTCGGTGTAGTCGAGTAAATTTTCGCTGTGCGCTTTTTCGACGCGCCGCGCGATTCGTTCCAGACGTTTCGTGAGGTTGACGTAAACTCGAAACGTGTCATTCGTATCCTCAAAATCGCGTATGAGATCCCGGAGCTCGCGATTGAAACGTTCAACCAGTTCAAGGCGTTCACGCCCAGCCTCACGTATTCTGTAGTTGATCGTTTCTATTTCGGCAAGAACTTCTAGGGTTTCCAAAAAAGTCCCTGTTGCTCGTTATGTCTCGCAGATTGCTTTGACTTCGACTTCGTGCTCAAGGGCGAGCTCATTGCGAAGCTCTTCAAGCGATGCTACGCGCTCGGCAAAAGCGTTGTGGCGATGGATGCTCTCTTCGTTTAGCTGCTTAATCGTAATGATGGAGTCGTCTGGCAGATAAGGGAACGCCTCGACTACTCTGTGGGCCATTACGCGAACACAGTCCTCGACAAATTTGGGGTTCTTGTGGGCTGTCTCAACAACAACTGCTTCGTCGGTTCGTTTGAGCAGCTCATAAATTTTGGAGCTCATCGACTCCTCCACAATTTCGATAATGGTATCGAGCGGCACCTCGTAGCCCGTGCCGACCTCAATCGAGATTGTTCCTCGCCCTCGCTGGTTGTGAGTTGCAAGTGGGATATCTCGAAGAAATGCTTCAATGTCTTTTGGAGCTACCTTGAGCTCCCTTAACCGCATCTCAACTAACTCTCGAACGTGCTCTTGGGCACAGGGGCACGCAGTCATTCCGACGACCTCAGCCCCGATCATACGCCGTGTTTGATGTTTGTTGTCAGACGTGCGGTATGTCGTCGTTTCGGCGAAGATGTTGGTAATCTCTTGGGTCGTGATGCCAGTGCTCGGAGTCTCCCTTTTGACCATGTACTCACTGCGCATCCGCACTTCCGCGCGCGACGCGTATTCGTGGCGATCGAGCAATTTCTCTGCAACGTCGCCGCAAAATTGTTCGATTTCGTAAATAGGAGCGTTGAGCGCGTCTTCTAACGCTTCGTCCATCACTTCGAAGTTCCGGCTCAAGTTGGCGCCCTTGCGGTCAGGCGGTAGATCAACGAACAAATCGAACTCAGAAACCAATATTATGGGGCGTTTGTCACGTCGTGTTACTTTGATCAGTTTCTTGACGTTGGTCACGCCGACACGCGTTAGGTTTATGGAGAATTCAGGTCGGTTAGCCTGAACATCTATTTGGACGTCCATCATGCCTCCTTTCTTTTCATACGAAATAACGCTTTTGACCAAACTTTAAATAGATTCCTCACACGCTTTGTCATCACTGCGCGCGCCGTTTTTTCTTACACGTCAGCTCCTGAACCGGTTTGAAATTCTGGATTTGATCATAGGCCTGAGCAGCTTGAGCAGCCTTGGCGCCTTCGTGCTAAAAAGCAACTTGCGCGCTACGACAGAGGGCCGGTCCATATCGCCATATGTCGCAATAATATCCAGCATCTCTTCATTGTCAAGAGCTTTGATGATATAATTTAGATCGGCGTCGCTAAACGTATTGAACGCCTCACGAATGCGCAACCCGGTTGCGAGCTCGCGCCCGACTTCTGACCGCCAGCGTCTGTCATATGCCATCAAGACCTCTTTAGACGTGTCGTTTTGAATTGCAGCTTGGCCAGCGACGGTTCCTGCGATTTTGGCGCACAACGTGCCGGGATAGATGCCCCCGCCGCTAGTGGGCTTTACTTGTCCGGCGGCGTCGCCAACTATCAACACGCCATCGGTGACTGTGCACGTCGGAGATCCGATCGGAATGCCTCCGGCCGAAATCTGAAGCAGCGACTCGGCGGAGTGAGGAGAAATTCGGTCTAAGAGCGGGCCAAGAAGGTCGATCGATCGTTCGGTCGAACAAAGCCCCACCTTTGTCGTGTTCGAGGGAGTGGGTATCGCCCAAGCGAAGAAACCGGGCGCTACGTCGCGCCCTATATAGAGATCAACGAAGTCGGGGTGAACGCTGTCGGCGCCGACTTCGGCCTGCGCGCACGTAAGTACCATTTGTGCGCGTTCCAGTCCTACGAGCCTCGCGACTCCGCTTTGCAAGCCGTCGGCTCCAATAACCACGCGTGTCCTGATTTCGATCGGCTCTCCTTGCCTTTTTGCGTTGACGGTAAGACCATCCTTCTGCCTGTGCACCCCGCAGAACCGCGTTTTTATGAGCGAGTCAACCCCTTCTTTCAACGCCTCATGTGCCATCGCTCGGTCAAGTTCTGCGCGATCTATTACATAGGCCATCGTCCGTCTGCCATCGATTGTTAGCACGCGGAGGTCAGGCGCGTGCACAAACGCTCCGCTGATGGCGTGTCTACTAATGGCCCCGGGTATCTCGCACCCTTCATACGCGCGTACGCTGATAAGTCCGGCGCATTGTACCGGCTGGCCGATGGCTGCATGCTCTTCGATCATAAGCACTCGTGCACCTGCTTTTGCGGCGTATTTCGCAGCCATTGAACCTGCCGGTCCCGCTCCTACCACCACAACGTCGTATTCCACGTTGATCAGCGCTTACGAGTTTACTATTTATATAATAACCGAGCCTAGCCTCTCCTGTCAGATCTCGCCGGCCGCCGCACGAGGAAAAACGTATGGAATATAAACAATGCCTCGTTATTAGATCAGATTTAGGGCTTACCGCAGGAAAAGCGGCGGTTCAACTGGCGCACGCTGCGGTCTCTGC
>CAZHSW010000095.1:0-7010 GCA_964534635.1 uncultured Methanomicrobia archaeon | reverse complement strand
TTACCTGAGGAGAATTATTTAGCAGACGTCAGAAAGGTCACAGAAGAGAACGGCACCCTCCTGATCTTTGACGAAGTGATAACCGGATTCAGGTTGTGCATCGGAGGCGCTCAGTGTCTTTATGGGATCACGCCGGACCTTACGACTCTTGGAAAAATTGTCGGCGGAGGGTTTCCGATCGGGGTTTTCGGCGGCAGAAGAGAGATTATGGAATGCGTCGCCCCGTCTGGGGGCGTTTACAACGCAGGTACGTTCAGTGGGCATCCCATTGCACTGGCCGCGGGCCTAGCGACCCTCAGAATCCTTAAAGTGGAGGGCTATCGCCGCGCTAATGGCCTCGGAGACCTCCTAAGGAGGATGCTCACCGACCTGCTCGAAGAACTCGGTTTACGTTTGATGGTGCAGGGGATAGGCACGATGTTCCAGGTTTTTTTCACGCAAAGGCCCGTCAAAAACTACCGAGACGCGCTGACGTCCAACGTAGAAGACTACAAACGTCTTGCCGCTTTCATGCGTGAGGAGGGTATTTTTTTGGCGCCGTCACAGTACGAAACCAACTTCATCTCATTGGCCCATTCGAACGAAGATCTAGAGTACGCAATTCGCGCGTATGCAAACGCATTCAGAAGGCTTTACGACCTTGATATCAACACTCCCGGCTACTAGCCGAAGCAAGCAACAACGAATAGAGCGTGATTTACATTCTAACGATTGGCACCCGAGGCAGCAAACTCGCTTTGATTCAAGCTCAGACCGTAAAAAATTTGCTGGCGAAGAATGACGTCAAAAGTGAACTTGTAATTGTGAAAACGAGCGGCGATCGTTTTACCGACAAACCCTTCCGAGAAGCAGGCACGGGCGCATTCGTGCGTGAAATTGACGATATGATGCTCGCGGGCGACCTAGATATTGCCGTGCACAGCATGAAAGACATACCGACGAAAAGACCCAACGAGATCGCCATTTGTGCGGTCTTACCTCGGAAAACGCCGTACGACGTATTGGTCTTCGAGCGTACACTGCTTGATGGAGCCGTCATCGGTACGTCTAGCTTGCGGAGACAGGCCCAGCTCGCGCGATACTTTCCAAACTATGTTCGCAAGCATATTCGGGGCAACATCGACACGCGAATAAACAAGCTCAAGAAAGGTGAGTATGACGCGGTGATTCTTGCCGAGGCAGGGCTAGAACGTCTCGATGTAAGAATCAAAAAAAAGCGTCTGCCTTTCCTTCCTTCGCCAAACCAAGGAATAATCGCCGTGACTGCATATACAGAGATCGAGCACTTCGATGTTATCCGCAAGCTCAACGACGAACGGACGTGCGTTGCAGGCGCGGCTGAGCGTATCGTTATGGAAGAGTTAGGAGGAGGTTGTCTGGTTCCGCTTGGCATACTCGCACACGTGGCCGGTACATCGGTGACTCTAGCCGCGGAGGTACTCTCGCTCGACGGCCAACGTGCGACGCGCCTCGTTGATACGGTGCCCGTCGAAGACTTTAAACGTAAGTCGCGCTCTTTCGCCAGACGAGTTAACGAAAGCGGAGGCGCTGATTTAATAGCCGAACTAATTACAGCTGGAATCGGCGTTTGACCAATCTGTGCATCGAACAAAACAACATACAGGGAAGGTATTTTTGGTGGGCGCTGGACCCGGCGACCCAGAATTGCTGACCCGAAAGGCCGCTCGCATCATCAATGAAGCGGAAGTTGTGCTCTATGATAAGCTCGTCGATGAGCGCGTATTAGCTCTTATTCCCAAAAAAGCAAAGAGAATCGACGTTGGTAAAGAGTACGGCTACCATAAAGTGCCCCAAACCGCGATAAATGAGCTGATGTCAGGTTACGCGCAGGCTGGAAAAACTGTAGTGCGGCTTAAAGGCGGAGACCCTTTCGTATTCGGTCGCGGCGGCGAAGAGGCTGAGGAGTTGATGGCGCAGGGTATCGCGGTGGAGGTCGTGCCGGGCATCTCATCAGCTGTCGCAATCCCGGCGTATGCCGGCATTCCCGTTACCCACCGCAAATACGCGTCGACCCTAACCATCATAACGGGTCACGAGGCAGCGGGCAATAAGCTGCAATGGAACGTCCTCGCACAGCTTGAAGGCACGCTAGTAATACTGATGGGTGTCAGCACGATGAAAAAAAACGTTGCAAATTTGCTCACGTCTGGCAAGCCTGAAAAAACGCCAGTTGCCGTCATTGCGCAGGGGACGACACGTTATCAAAAAGTTGTCGTAGGCACGTTAGACACAATTATGCGCGAGGCAAGTAAAGCTGGCGTCGAGGCCCCCGCCGTTATGATTATCGGCGACGTTGTAAAATTGAGGGACGTTCTGGCGAGTAATAATGGAAACGCTGGCAATCATTCGACCTAAGAACCAGCTCGACGATTCAAAGAATACAGTCGAGTCATTCGGCTACCGAGCGCTGGGAACCACAATGATCGACGTCACGCCTCTTCGGGATCCATTTTGGCACTACTTTTTGGACGAACTCAAAATCGGGAAGGTCGACTATGTGATAATTACCAGTGCTAACGGCGCACATATTTGTGAAATGCTCGGACTGAACGCCTCTAACATTCCGCCGTCGACAAAGATCGTCGCGATAGGACCACAAACCAGAGCAGCTTTGCTAAAAGAACATCTTAGAGTCGACCTCGTGCCGTCAGAGTACAGCTCAAGAGGCCTCGTCAAGATGTTCAACAACATTGACAAGAAGAGCATTTGGATCTTACGCAGCGCTTTTGGCAGCTCAGAACTTCTGGAAGGGCTTGAGAATGCTGGCGCTGCGGTGCACGAAATAGTCATCTACACGCTCAAGAAGCTCTGCGGGGCACCACAACAAGCCTTCGTTCGCGAGGTGGTTGAAGGCACCGTGGCCGGCGTTCTCTTGACAAGCGGTATGACGGTACGAGCGTTTTTTGATTGTGCCAGCCGAACGAGAACGCGGGAGCAATTGATCGCACGACTTGGCGAGATGGTGGTGGGCGCTATAGGAAAACCTACAGCTGAAGCGCTTTGTGAAATGAACGTGCAAGTTGACGTTATACCAAACAAGGCGACATTTCGCGAACTCGTTATGGCGGTTCACGCCAAATTAAGTGCTCGTGCGCCGTAATAGCGGCGAGGAGCAAGCAATGGATATACTTCTAGCTGAGTACGCGAGCGTCATGGAGCCAGGGCTTGCCGACGAAGGGCTTGCGATGTTGCGAACGTTGCGTGAGGGCTTTCAAAAATGCGGGCACACCGTGCGTTCGCCACGCCTTCAGAGGCGTGACGCTGCCGCATTTTCAAACCAGGTCGAGCGACTTGCGAAAGTCTGTGGCGCCGGACTTGTGATAGCGCCTGATAAGTTCCTTTACGATTTGACGGTGCTCTTGGAGCGATCCACGATAAACCTTGGTTGCTCCGCAGAAGCCGTGCTGAGAGCAGCTGACAAGCTAACAGCGTCTCGAACGCTTGCAGAAGGATCCGTCACCGTTCCAGAAATCAACCCAACAACGGGCCCTTACATAATAAAGCCCCGCGACGGGTGCGGGGCAGAGGGGATCCAAATCCGTCAAAACCTCGGCGACTATCATATGGTCGAAAACGAGCTCGTTTCAAAGTTTATACTCGGAGAACACATAAGCGTGAGCTTGATTGTCAGCACGAAGGTGCTGCCGCTCTCGATCAACAAGCAGCACCTTCGGATCAACGAGAAGATCAGCTACCTCGGAAACACAACCCCGTTCAACATCCCAAATGCTCGAGAAGTGATCGCTCAAGCCTCTGCGGCAGCACAGTTGCTCGGATGTGAGGGGTATGTCGGTGTCGACATTGTGTTAGAGCCAGACGGAACCATAAATGTAGTGGACGTGAATCCGCGGCCGACGACCGCGATCGTCAGCATCGATAAAGTACTCGGCAATGTGGCAGATCTGATTTTCAAAGCGCGGTTTGGATTGGACCTGCCGGCCCTTCCCAAATCACGTCGGAAACACACGTTCGTTCGCACAAGTTGCGTTCATAGTTAGCTTTATTGAGCTCCCATGGAAGGCGATAATATAATCGGAATCGACGTCGGTGGCGCAAACACGAAAGTCGCCTCGGCACGCGGCGCCGCTGCTAGCTATTATCTGCCTCTGTGGAAGGAGAACAGCCTCGAGGCAGTGCTTCTATTTATAAAGAATCAATTTCAGCCGAAACGCGTGGGAGTCGTGATGACGGGTGAACTCGCAGATGCCTTCACAAGCAAGAGGGAGGGGGTTTGTGCGATCGCGTCGGCAGTTGGTTCTATATTCGCTAGGCCGTGTTATCTCAACGTGCGTGGCCAACTCACTCCGAGCATCTCTACAAAGGATGCTCTTCTATACGCAGCTTCAAACTGGATAGCTTCAGCGTGGTTTCTTGCGAAGAGTGCAAAAGATTGCATATTCGTAGACGTAGGAAGCACGACGTGCGACATCATCCCTATAAAAAACGGAAAGCCGGTTGCATTAACGACGGACTCTGAAAGGCTACGAGAGAACCAACTCATTTATATGGGGGTGCTACGGACCAACGTTGCGACCCAATTGCGCAGCGTATATCTTAACGACGCGAGGTATCGGCTCTCTTCAGAACTGTTTTCAATCACCGCAGATGTGCATCGCGTTCTCAACAACATAGACGAGCGAAGCTATACATGCGCCACGCCTGACTCTCGATCGCGCGATCTTGAGGCTTGCTACAGAAGAATCGCTCGGCTGCTTCTCTATGACTTGGATGAGTTCGGCAGGGAAAACGTCTACGAGGTTGCGCGACAGGTAGAGCGCGCCCAGATCAATGAGCTGGCGGACGCTCTGGAGCAACAAGCGCGTGAATTCAAGTTGCAGACAGTTGTCGGTGCGGGTCTTGGAGAATTTCTTATAGCCAAAGCTGCTTCTAAAGCCGAGCTTGAATGTTGTTTGCTCTCACAACAATACGGCAGAGAGCTTTCTAATGTCTTCCCGGCATATGCTGTTGCGCAGCTGGCAAACGATGCGCAGAAGATTTAAAGGGCTAAGTGCCATTTTTAGACTACTTCCGTGCATGATTCGACATTCTCGCGTGTCGCCCGGGCTTTACGAGACCTAGTGACGCAATTTTGTGCTCGCACGCCCTTAAGCTGTTTTTCGCTATTTCCGTTTTGCGAGAGAGATGAAAACAACGAAAGAGACCTGAAAAAATGATCGCAACTTGGAGCAACACCCGGCAGAGGCGGAGCTCCTTTCAAGTGGGTTTTAGATGATTTGGAAGCGGCCGCTGGTGCTGAGGAACGCATAAATGAGCTGCTTGGGCAAGACTACAATTGCTCGAAGTCAACTTATGCTAACTCATACTAATCAGAATCTCCGTATTGCGGCACCTGTAATTTTCTCATTTGCTCTTTAGAGAGGCGTTTGATATTTTTCTGGCAGGCAGCTAAGCCGGTTTGTTGTACGCAAGCAAAAAATCGGTGTCACGCATGTTTATAAACCCCAGACTGCCGTATGTTATTGATGGAAAGCGGAACCATAATTGAAAGCGTTAGAGACGCTATAGCGGTAGCTTCAGGAATTATAGAGTCAGCAGAGCAAGAGATGGCGTGGCTCGTTCCAGCCCCGTTATTAGTGATAGCTGCTAGATACAATCTTAATGAAAAATCCAAAGTTTTGATGCAAAGGGGGGGGCGGATTCGAGGGATAACTTCCATTTCACCCCCTTATCTTAATGCCGTGCGTGAACTCGTCCATATTGGCGAAGAAGTGCGGAACGTTCAAGATTACTCGGGTGAGTTCATGCTTGTTGGAGATAGAAACCAAAGCATCAGTTCTATGAGCGTAGTAGCAGAAGATATAGCGGTAGATAGCAAGATTGTCGCATTCTGGACCGACAACCCTGATTATGCCGAGTATCTTCTGTCAATCTTTGAAACGATCTGGCAAGAAGCTACTGGTGCGCGAAAAGTGCTGTCAGAATTTTAGCCAGGCGCCTTTTCGTCAAAAGCGAATTTAACGCGCAATTTTAGCTGAATAACATGGTTATAGGGAGTTTTGCAAAGTTATGACGATAATGCGTAGGAGATTAGTGCGAATGGCCGTTGTAAGCTATCGCAACCTCAAACACAAAGTAGTTAAATTTACAAAACTGGACGTCACTGGCATTGTAACGAAATGAGTGCCGAGCATGAGGGCGCTATTTGTGAACTGCTTACGTGTTTGAACACGTAGGCTCATTTTTGTAAGGATTAGTAGCAGTCTAATGCGAAAGACTCTACTTACGTTAACTACCTTGTCGCTACTTTTGAAATATTGTTGGAACAGTCCACGCCCGCGGCCGAGCGAATACAAGAACTGCAAAGGCAGGGCCCGCGCTGGTTTAACTGGCTCATCAATCTATTTGAGTTACGTGTTATCGCATTCCCCACTACTTCGGCACAGAAGCAGTTCTCAAGCGTGTTCTCTTGGCGCACGAACAGAACGACGTCTAGCAAGCAACTCATTCGTGCATTAATACAACTACACGAGTACTACGTGAACTTAGTTTGCCTATCTATTTATCGAATAAAATGGATCGTATAGCAACATCGCTGTGGGTGTATGACAGCTGAATATGTAGATAATCTTGAATTTTACTTGAAACAGATTAGTCGGATCTTTGACGTTTCACGCATTATAAATGAGCGGCAGGACAAGTCGCATATCATTCGCTATTATACGAAAAACAAGCTCACCTATATGCTCTTCTACGATTGGGCTGGATTTTATCACTTTGGTATTAGTTACGATGGAAAACGTAAGAGAGAGGGCTTACGAGAGCAAGCGAGGATCATTGAAGGATACATCCGTGAAACGGGAGCTTCACGCGTACTCGAGATTGGATGTGGATTAGGCTCCAACAGTGCCTTTCTTGCTCAGCGGAACCCTCGCGTTGCTTTTGACGGAATCGATCTGGCCAACAATCCGCTAAGACGTTTCAAGAGAATTCCAAATCTACGGTTCTTTAAGGCGGATTACCACGATTTG
>CAZHSW010000094.1:0-10979 GCA_964534635.1 uncultured Methanomicrobia archaeon | reverse complement strand
TGTTGTCCAAAAGCATCGTTCGAAAAAAGGAGCCCGTCTTCTTTTAGGAAAGTGAACATGCTGTCTGGCCAATGCAGCAAAGGTGCCTCGAGGAATGAACACCTCTTTCCTCCGAGCTCAAGCTCGCTGCCCGTTTTGACTGTGGTAAAGGGGGCCTCATCTAGAGGAGCGTAATGTCTTTTGAGTCCCTTGACCGCGATTTCTGTGCAGTAGATTGGCGCGGCAGGAAATTTTTGATGAATCTCTGTCAAGGCCCCGCTATGGTCTCGCTCTATATGATTTTGAATTGTCACGTCAAGCGAATACGGCCGACCCTCACTCTCGCAGGCGTTCCTAATCCGCGCCCACATCTGGGCGGACGTGCCTGGGTACGTATTGTCTATCAGGGCAACGCGGTCTTCGCCGAAGATCAGATATGCATTGTACGTTGTGCCGCGGAGTGTGTAACCGTGGTATTTTCGTAGGTCCCAATCTAATGCGCCTACCCAATAGACGTGGTCTGCGATTTTGACAGCGTCAGCTTTCATGTGATTACCTGCCACTAGTATGATGAAACGCTACGTTATTAGTGCTTCGTCGGTATCTTTCTGTCCAGAAGAAGCCGAGAGCCGCAAAGCAAGTTTTTTTATATCGCGAGCCTATACAGTTGACCGAGTATTCGCGACGTTTCACCCGCGAGATCGCGAGCGAAATCGCGCCTTTTTATCTATCTGAGGCACCGCGAATGGGGTCCACGATAATTGTTGGAGGGTTTTTTGGCGACGAAGGGAAGGGCAAGATCGTGGCTCACGTTGCGTTTGCAGATAAACCAGCCATCATTGCGCGCGGCGGTATTGGCCCCAATGCAGGCCATACAGTTGAAGTGAAGGGGCGAAAGTATGGTGTCCGCATGATTCCGTCAGGTTTCGTGTACCCAGATGCGCGGCTGCTCATAGGAGCCGGCGTGCTCGTCGATCCACGCGTCTTCCTCAGCGAAACCACGTTGCTCGATGTCTCCCAGAGAATCGGCATTGACTACCGGTGCGCAATAATCGAACCAAAACACATCGACGCCGACAGAGACGATCCTCACCTAGCGCAAACGATCGGATCTACGGGGACGGGGTGCGGACCTGCTGCAGCGGATCGAGCAAGAAGAGTTACGATCCAAGCTCGAGAAGTGCGAGAACTCTCACCATTCTTGACAGACGCGGCGGCCGAGGTAAATCGTGCGCTAGTAGATGAGAAGAATGTGATTTTGGAGGGCTCACAGGGCTTCGGCATCTCTCTCTTTTACGGAACCTTCCCATATGTGACCTCTAAAGACACGACAGCCTCTCAGCTCGCAGCTGACGTGGGAGTTGGTCCTACGCGCATTGACGAGACAATCGTCGTTTTCAAGACGTTCCCCACACGCGTCGGTTCTGGCCCATTTGAAACCCAAATGAGAGATGAGGAAGCAAGAACATTAGAAATCGAGGAATTTGGTACCGTAACTGGACGACCGCGTCGCATCGGTTGGTGGGACTCGGAGATGGCCGCTTATTCTGCTATGATAAATGGCGCGACGCAAGCTGCGATAACGGGGCTTGACAAGCTTGATCCGGCCGTTCGGGGGGTTAACCAGTACGATGATCTTTCTGCGAAGGTACGTAAGTTCCTGCGCGAAGCCGAGAAGGATGCTGGCGTGCCATTTACGCTCCTTTCAACGGGACCAGAGCTAGCCGAAATAGTTGATTTGAGAGAGGAGAAGTTAAATCGCGCGTAATAGCGATTAAAGAACGGTCACGATGAAACGCGAGTTGCTGAGACTATTGTGTTGTCCTGTGTGTAAAGGCTCGCTCTTGCTTGAGGTTGAGAGCGAAGAGGCAAATCAGATTATGAAGGGCACGCTCTATTGCATCACCTGTACGGTTTGTTATTCGGTCGACGACGGAATTCCAAACTTGTTGCCCCCCGATATGAGGTGAACAGATGCTGAAAGTGTATATAAATAGGAAGGGATGGCAGTCCATTGAGATCGGAGACGACCTGCTTCGATTTCCGCTTAAGCCCGGAGGTCGAACACAGCTCGACATTGACGTGATCAACTGTGAAGCCCCCACCCACGTCTACCCCTCATCGCGCGGCGCTGTGAAAGACAAAGTCGTATTCACCCGAAACAATGCTTATGTCGACGGCGAAGAAGTACTCACCGCGACGATTTCAAATCCGTTAGGCCCGGAAGAGCTATATGAGGGCGAGCTCAGTATATCGACGGGTTACGGTTCAAAAGAGGCAAGCGTCATTCTTCAAATCGGACACGTTGAAAATGAAACGCCGCTCGATGCCATTGAGGTTGACGAAGATCTCTCGAGTTCCGATTATGGACACAGGTACAGTAAGCCGCGCCCGACCACGGCGATTAAGCGACCGTCGCTGGGCGTCCGGTGGCCCTTTATTCGCGTAAACACGAAAAGAATCAGGAGGATGAGCAATCTTCCCTACATCCTCGTCGGAGTCGGGGTGATAATCGCGCTCATACTCTTGGCTGCTGGAAGAATTAGTTACGGCGTCGCGATCCTTGGCTTCATCGTCGTCGTAGTACTAGCCTACTACACGTGGAGGCTATTGGACTGATGGCCTGCGGTAGGGGCCGCGTCGTGCGGACGACTGATTATAATATCGGATTACAATATCGGATTGCTGCGGCAAGCAACACTTTAAGGTAGTCTGTGTTACGTATGGGTTGATCGTCTCGTATGGACGACCTAACCGTTTCAGAAACAGAAGGAGCCAACCAAATGCGATATCTGGTGGTCACTGGTGGAGTGATGAGCGGCCTTGGCAAGGGCATCACGGCCGCATCAGCGGGAAGACTCTTGATCAACCGCGGGCACAGGGTTACCGCTATAAAAATTGATCCGTACATTAACATTGACGCCGGTACGATGAACCCCTTTCAACACGGCGAAGTTTTTGTGCTCAAGGATGGAGCCGAAGTTGACCTTGACTTAGGAAACTATGAACGCTTCCTTGACGTCGAACTTACAGGCGATCATAACATTACGACAGGGAAGATCTACAAATCGGTCATCGAAAAGGAGCGACGAGGCGATTTCTTAGGGAAAACCGTGCAGATCATCCCTCACGTAACGGACGAAATAAAGAACGGCATCAGAACGGTGGCGGAAAACGCTGAAGCTGACGTATGTGTCATAGAAGTGGGTGGCACGGTCGGCGATATAGAGAGCATGCCATTTTTGGAAGCAGTTCGACAAATGCACAGCGAAGAAGAGCATTTTGGCCTGCTCCACGTAACGTTAGTTCCAGAGGACATGACTGGCGATCACAAAACAAAGCCGACTCAACACTCGGTCAAAAGCCTGCGGGAGCTCGGATTAAGTCCAGATATCATCGTTGGGCGAGGAAAAACACCGCTTAACAGTGACGCGCGCGCGAAGATCTCGCTGTTTTGTGATGTCCCGCTGAACGCTGTGATAAGCGCTCACGATATGCCTGACATCTATCAGGTGCCCAGCCTTCTCGAGCTCGAGGGTTTAGGGAACTATCTAGTCGAGAAGCTTAGACTCGAACAGAAGGCCGCAAGCCTTTGGGACGTGATGAGGAATCCACCAACGTTGCGGTCAATCGCTATCGTCGGGAAATATATGTTCGAAGACGCGTACTTCAGCATAAAAGAAGCTATAAAACACGCTGGAAGCGCTTTAGGAGGCGGAATTGATGTCAAACTCGTCGACGCAGAGGATCAGCACGCCCTCGAGGCACTCAAGGAAGTGCAAGGCATTTTAGTTGCGCACGGGTTTGGGCCGAGAGGGAGCGAGGGGAAAATAGAAGCAATACGCTTTGCGCGCGAACACGATGTCCCCTTCCTAGGAATTTGTTTTGGATTCCAATTAGCGATAGTTGAGTTTTGCCGCAATGTTGTCGGGCTAGAGGCAACGAGCGCCGAACTAGATCCAACGGGAGTTCACGTCATCGACGTGCTGCCTGAACAGCTTGACGTCGATCACCTGGGAGGAAGTATGCGGCTAGGTAACTACGATATCGTCCTGACGCCAGACACGCGCGCGAGTGCAATGTATGAGACTCTCTTAGTGACTGAACGGCATAGGCACCGATTCGAGGTAAATCCGGAGTATGTTGAGCTCATCGAACAAAACGGAATGCTATTTACAGGAAAGGCTCGAGACGGGGTCCGAATGGAAATTGCGGAGATTCCGACGAAAAGGTTCTTTTTTGGAACGCAATTTCATCCTGAGTTCAAATCCAGGCCCGGAAAGCCTTCGCCGCCTTTTCTTGAATTCGTGCGATCCGTCCTCTCTATGAATCCAATCGCCTAAAGAGATAATGTAGTCTGCCTGAGTGAGCGTCAGAACGAGCTAACCTATGGTCAACACCGAGAAGTTTATTGAGGATGCGATCGTCGAGATCAAGAACGAGGTGGGGAGCCAGCGGGCCATCATTGCGCTCTCTGGAGGCGTCGATAGCTCTGTTTGTGCCGCACTCGCCCATCGGGCCTTGGGAGACAACCTGTATCCGGTGTTCGTCGACACAGGCCTAATGCGAAAGGGCGAAACGGAGAACATCAGAAAGGCCTTTCGCTACACGCCGTTAACTATGGTTGACGCGAGAGCTCGATTCATCAACGCGCTTAAAGGGGTTGCTGATCCAGAATTGAAGCGGAAAATTACGGGCGAACAGTTCATCCGTATCTTTGAAGAAGTAGCGCGAGAGAAGCACGTGGATTATTTGGTTCAAGGAACCATCTATCCCGATATCATCGAATCTGAGGGCCAGATTAAGTCGCACCACAACGTGGGGGGCTTGCCCTCTGTGATGGAGTTCAGTGGGGTTGTCGAGCCTCTG
This sequence comes from uncultured Methanomicrobia archaeon, assembly GCA_964534635.1. GTDB lineage: Archaea > Halobacteriota > Bog-38 > Methanoflorentales > Methanoflorentaceae > Methanoflorens. The sequence continues at coordinate 6,131 of CAZHSW010000094.1, read as the reverse complement.
AAGTACTTGTATAAAGATGAAGTTCGTGAACTGGCGCGGGCACTTAAACTACCGCCTGAGATCACAGAGCGCATGCCATTTCCCGGGCCAGGGCTGGCAGTGCGCATTGTTGGTGAAGTCACAGAAGAGAAGCTCCACGTCATCCGCGAGGCGAACGCAATTGTTGAACAAGAGTTATTGAGATATAAACCGTGGCAGACTTTTGCGGCGCTGCTCGAGAAAGGGACAGGTGTTAAAGGCGATGTGCGGGTGCACGGTTGGATCATTGCAGTGCGCGCGGTGCAGTCGCGAGATGGGATGACCGCCGACGTGCTTGAATTGTCTTATGACGTGCTTCGAACGATCGCTTCGCGTATAACGAGCGAGCTGCCCTCCGTTGCACGTGTAGTCTACGATATTACTCCAAAGCCGCCCGCTACAATCGAGTTTGAATAGCAACTAGGAGGTCGAACCTCTCAAACATTACCGAACTTCGTGGCGAGAGGCGGCATTCGGTCAGCCGCTTTGTTGGACGAGGAAGAAATGCGCGTATCAGAGAAAGAACAAGTCATGCTCCAAGAGTCGCGGCATTACATGCCGGTATTTACGCGTCAGCCATTGGTTATCAAACAGGGCACAGGAGCAATCGTCACGGACAGTGAAGGCAACGACTATATCGATTGCGTTGCAGGAATTGCCGTCAACAACATAGGGCACTGTCATCCGCGTTTAGTCGCTGCTCTCGAAGCACAATCACGGAAACTCATTCACGTCTCAAACCTTTACTACAACGAGCTTCAAGGCCGGCTGGCAGAACGCATGTCAAAGGTCACTGGTATGGAGCGCCTGTACTTGACAAACTCGGGTGCAGAGTCCAATGAAGCAGCGATGAAGCTGGCGAGAAAGGTGACCGGCAAAAAGGGCTTCATCTCGACTAAGAATGCGTTTCACGGAAGGACTATGGGCGCGCTGAGCGTTACGTGGAAAGAAGTGCTGAGAAAACCTTTCGAACCTCTGATAAAAGGCGTGACCTTTGTCGAGTACGGCGACGTGAGCGCAATCGCCCAGGCAATCACGGCCGACACCGCCGCGGTCATCGTCGAGCCGATTCAAGGAGAAAGCGGCGTGATAGTCCCCCCAGACGATTACTTGGCCGCAGTTCGAGAGCTATGCACGGAGCGCGAAATCATCTTGATCGCTGACGAGGTACAGACGGGGTTCGGCAGAACAGGGAAATGGTTTGCCTGTGAGCACGCGAAGATCAAGCCCGATATCATGACCCTCGCAAAGGCGATGGGAGGCGGCTTTCCAGTTGGTGCCATGATGTCGCAGGAACCATATAAATTCGCTCGAGGCGATCACGGCGGTACACAAGGCGGAAACCCGCTTGCGTGTGCAGCGGCTCTTGCGACGATCGACATCATCGAACGTGAAAATCTCGTCCAGCATTCACGAGAGAGGGGTGAGCTGCTCAAGAAACTGCTTCGCGGTCTTCAATCTGCAGGCACGGTCGACGTAAGGGGTAAGGGACTCATGGTCGCATACGAGTCGTCTCGATCAGTTCTCCCAATAATTGAGTATGCCCTGGATAACGGCGTGTTACTAAATAACACCTCAGAAAACGTTTTAAGGTTCGTGCCGCCTTTGGTAATCGCTGATGAGCAAATCGAAATGGTCGCAACAGTGGTGGAACGCGCCCTCAACGTACACGCCCGGTAAGTCTGCTGAAGACGTTGCTCGAGAGTATGGTATTAGTCCTGAGCGTATAATCAAACTTGGATCAAACGAAAACGCCCTTGGACCCAGCCCAAAAGCAGTTGAAGCGATAAAGCGGCATTTAAGCGAATTAAGCGTTTATCCAGCCCCTAAATACCTCGAACTCAAGACTGCAATAGCGCGTTACCTAGGAGCTTCTGTAGGGCGCATCGTTGTCGGCAACGGGTCAGATGATGTCCTCAATACAATTATCCGGTGCCTTCTCGTGCCTGGTGACGAGGCGATCATACCGGTACCCACTTATTCTTATTACGAAGTAATTGTCGAGAGCGGACACGGCGCGTGCGTTTACGTTCCTCGCGACGATGGCTTTTCAATAGACATTCAGAGGACAACGAGCGCAATTACGAATAAGACCAAGTTCATTTTTGTCTGCGCTCCCAACAATCCGACGGGAAACGCGATCGAAAAAGCAGAGCTGAGGCGCTTGCTAGAATCGACTACTGCAGTCATCTTACTCGACGAAGCATACGCCGAGTTTGCGTCAGAAAGCCACATCGAGCTTGTAAATGAATTCGAAAATCTAGTGGTCTTTCGAACCTTCTCTAAAGCTTTCGGATTGGCAGGTCTTCGTTTAGGCTATGCGGTGCTTAATGAGGAACTAGGGCGCTGCTACGACAAGCTCATGCTCTCTTTTTCAGTAAATCATTTAGCCGTCAAGGGGGGTATAGCAGCACTTTCGGATCGAGGGTTCCTTGAAAGGACAGTGTCAATGGTGGCGCAAGGGCGAGAATTTCTTCGGAAGAACATCCCCCTGAAAACGTTTCCAAGCAAAGGGAACTTCATATTCGTTGATACCAGCCCTTACGCCTCACGCGAACTGTTTGACTACCTCTTGAGGGAGGGCATAATCGTCCGAAATTGTGACACGTTTCGCGGATGTTCCAATACGCACGTGCGAATCACTGTTGGTCAGCCATGGCAAAATGCTGCGGTTGTCGATGCCATCAAAGAGTTTGTGACGACGTGATTTCGTCTTACGCCGATGAAGATTGCGCTCACGGGAACCCCAGGCACGGGAAAAACGACAATAGGCCAAATGTTACGAGATGACTATGGACTTAAGGTCGTGGATTTAAATGAAGTGATTCACACTTGCCACTACTGCGCCGAGTGGGACGAAGATCGTGATTGTAGCGTTGTTGATCTGGATGCGCTCAAAGCCCACAAGTTTTCTGACGGCCTTATTTTAGAAGGGCACATTTCACATCACCTCACTGTGGATCGGGTAATTGTACTTCGGACGAATCCAGCCGTGCTTCGTAAGCGTTTGCGAGAAAAGGAATATTCAGAGCGCAAAATACAAGAAAACGTCGAGGCTGAAATCCTTGATGTCATCCTCCTCGAGGCATTAGCGTTGCACGGCAAACGCAACGTGTATGAGGTAGACTCCACGGGGCCTCTGGGAAGATCAGCACAGCTAGTCTGGGAAATCGTACAGGAACACGGGCTCGCGCGGTTCGCCCCCGGCAGACACGATTGGAGCGGCTTTTTAGATGACGCTTGACGCGTATCGGGGACGAATCGGGTGGATTCTGAATCCGCTCGCGGTGACGTTGCACAGGCACGGCGTGAGCGCAAACCAGCTAAGTCTGTTATCCCTGCTTTCGGCGATAATTGCTGGTACTGCGTTCTACGTACAGCAGCTTCCGGTAGCGATAGCTGCAATTGCGTGTAACGCGCTCTTCGACGCGTTAGATGGTTACATAGCGCGCAGTTTCAACAGCGAGTCGAGGAAGGGCGATCTGATAGACCACGTCGGTGACCGATATGCCGATATTTTCATATTCGGCGGTATTACGCTAGGCGGATACGTGGCTTGGCAGATAGGACTCATCGCCATCTTAGGGGTTCTCATGACGAGTTACTTGGGAACTCAGGCGCAAGCCCTAGGTGTTGGTAGAAACTACCGCGGCCTTCTTGGTAGGGCAGACAGACTAGCCCTACTTTTTTTCGTGGCTTTGCTCAATCTGTTATTTCCGGCAAATATCCTGTACTTTCCGTTGCTAGGTTGGATGATGGTTTTTGTGGCCGTTGCCAGCAATTTTACGGCGCTGCAACGCCTTTATCTCGCCTACCAGGAGGTATAGAGAGCAACGTTCTGAGTTTTAGCTTGTTTTTTTGCGCTTCAAGAACAAAGCGCAAAGTGGCAAACTAATAGCCTCCGCTATTTTCCTAATGGTTGTTCACCCGAAGAACAAACTAAGCGAACATTGAGCCCAGGTGCTGTGACTCTACTTTGGGCATGCCCATTACTTTGCGCACCGCGTCGTCGAAATCAGCGATCCGTACCGATTCACGGTCCGCTCGTATCGCAAACATGCCGGCTTCCATCGCAATGGCTTTGATATCAGCGCCGCTAGCACCGTCAGTAAGCTTGGCAATCTTTTCTACGTCAATTTCTTGGGCAAGGTTCATGGCGGACGTATGGATCTTGATAATCTCCACGCGGGCTTCAAAGTTCGGAAGCGGTATGTCGATGAGGCGATCAAAACGTCCAGGGCGAAGCAGCGCAGGGTCGAGTATATCGCTCCTGTTAGTCGCACCGATGATCTTGACGTCTCCGCGGTTTTCGAATCCGTCCATTTCAGCGAGAAGCTGCATGAGAGTCCGTTGCACTTCACGATCACCTGAGGTCGCGCTATCTAGGCGCTTGGCGCCTATGGCGTCGAGCTCATCAATGAAGATGATACTGGGGGCCTTCTCTCGTGCCATTTCGAATAGCTCTCTGACAAGTCGAGCGCCTTCGCCGATGTATTTTTGCACAAGTTCGCTACCGACGATTCGAATGAAAACTGACTCCGTGTGCTTTGCAACGGCTTTTGCAAGTAGAGTCTTGCCTGTGCCAGGAGGGCCGTAGAGAAGAACGCCTTTAGGAGGCTCTATGCCCACTCTGACGAATAGCTCCGGCTTTAAAAGAGGGAGCTCTACGGTCTCTCGAAGCTCTTGGATCTGGTCTTCTAAGCCTCCGATGTCATCATAACTAACCGTTGGCGTCTCAATGATTTCCATTCCGTACACGGTCGGATCCTTTGACGGCGGCAAAGCCCCTACAATAGCTAGCGACTGCTGATTTAGGGCAACGCGCGACCCGGCAATGAGCTCTTGCTCAATGAATTGCGACGCGTTGACTACGAATTTAGGGCCAGTCGAACTCTTAATCACGACTCGATTGTCGTCGAGCACGTCCAGTACCGTTCCTACGAGCAAAGGCGGCCCCTTGAGCCGTTCAAGCTCACTTCTGAGTTTGCGAACTTCGCGTTCGTAGCGAACCTTTTGATTCTCCGCGGATCGTCTCTCGTTTTCAACTTTTCGATTGGCGTCCCGGAGCTTAAGGTTCCGCTCTTCCAATTGACGAACGCGATCCAAGAGATATTCGGAAAAATCATTACCTTTCTTGCCGCCTTCGTCAATCGAGTCGTCCAAGATCGTCTCCTCCGAATGATATTTAATATTGCATGCTATATATCCTTTGTTCGAGGAAAGCGATGCAGTGCGAATTATGCGGAAAAGAAATCCTAGGAAAGCCTAAACGCGTTGTCGTGGAAGGAGCAGCGCTCGAAACTTGCGCAGCTTGCCGAAATCTTGGTACAGAGATACGCCACCCTCGAATTTTCATAGAGCCGCAAAAAAAAACGACTGCACGCCCCCGATCGAGATATCGGGACATTTATCGTCAGATCGAAGGCGAAGTCGATCCGGAATTCGACGAAATCGTTCGGCGCGCTCGTCAGAGAGCTGGCTTAACCCAGGAGGAGCTCGCAGCGAAAATCATGGAAAGGGCGCTTGTTGTAAAGAAGGTTGAGCGGAAAGAATTGACGCCTGACGACAAGCTTCGAAAGAAGCTCGAAAAGGCGCTTGATGTAAGTCTTCTGGTAGACATCGGGCGGGAAAAAGCACCGAGGGGCAAGCCGTCAGGAAATTTGACGCTCGGAGATGTGGCTGTCGTTAGGCGACGGCACTGAATCTGCTGCATTCCGCAGTTTTTGCTACCTTATGGCTGTAATTCGAGTTACCGCACGTGTGGAGGAGGCGGCTGACGTTATCCGCGCTGGAGGAGTAGTAGCATATCCCACTGAGACGGTTTACGGCATTGGTGCGCTAGCGCTCGAAGAATCACCCGTCAGAAAAGTAATAGCTCTGAAACAAATGGCTTTGAAGCCCATCTCGCTTGCAGTATCTAATTTTGAAATGCTAAGAGCTGTGGCACACACCCAACATGTTGATCTTCTTGACCAATTGCTGCCAGGACCCGTGACTGTGCTCTTGCAAAAGAAGAATGTTGTTCCAGACCTCCTAACGGCAGGCTCGAGCTTGGTCGGCATTCGTTTGCCTCTGCACCCGGTAGCTAAGAGGCTAATCGATTTTGTTGGGGG
>CAZHSW010000093.1:0-5513 GCA_964534635.1 uncultured Methanomicrobia archaeon | reverse complement strand
AGGCACAGCACCCCGAGAACAAAACCGCCGCTCACTATATCTTTTACGTACGCGCCCATAGCAATGTCCTGAATAAATGCGAAATCATCGAACGCTGGCTCCACGATTCTAGTCTCGAGGTTCTGGGTGAAGTCTTCTCCGAGAACGTCGCGCAACTCCTCACTGACTCCTTTGGCTGGGGCAGAGGCTCGAAGAAAAGTTGAGGGGACGTCAAACGGAACCTCAACGCACGGCCCATCTGAGATGACAAATATATGCGCAGCGTTGATCGCTTTCCCTAGATCATTAGCAGCTTTAGTGATCGCTGGATAAACTTGATCCATGGAGCTCATTTGTGGAGGCTAAAACCTGTTAGTACGCTATATTCTTGCTCTTAGCTTAAAAAAACTACGTCAGCGGCTTTCTACTTGGCCCTTTTTCACACAAGTTTATTGTGATTATTTATATTTGTTTTTAGAAATGATCGCGAGATGAGGCATTTCAACGCGGATCTCCACCTTCATTCCCGTTTTAGTATCGCGGCAAGCCGCGCGCTTGACTTGCAACACTTAAGTCAGGCTGCTCATATCAAGGGTATTCACATACTTGGAACTGGAGACTGCCTGCACGGAGTGTGGCTCGAAGAGCTCGAAACTACCTTAGAAAAAAGTGGCGACTGTTACAAGTTCGCCGGAGTTTCATACATAATTCAAGCCGAAGTTGAGACCACTGTAAGAGGCCGTATTCACCACTTGATACTATTTCCAAGTCTCTCCTCAGCTCACGCGTTACGCGAAATCCTAGTGAAGGGTGGTTATTCTAAGCTTACCAGCGGCAGGCCACAGCTTAAGATGTCGCCCGAGGATCTGGTCAGCCTTGTCCAAGAGGTCGACGCGCTCGTCGGGCCCTCGCACGCCTTCACACCGTGGACCTCGATGTACGCCGTGTATGACAGCCTTCACGATTGTTACGGAGAAAATAGGAAATACATAGCTTTTTTAGAGCTTGGCTTGAGCGCTGACACGCAGATGGCAAGCAAAATTGCCGAACTAGATTCGTGCACCTTTGTGTCTTTCAGTGACGCGCACTCCGCGAAACTTGACAAGTTGGGCAGAGAGATAACTCGTTTCTCGCTGCGCCGTCCAAGCTTTCGCGAGATCGGCCGAGCGCTTCACGGCGTCAATGGGCGCGGCGTGATCGTCAACGTTGGCCTTGACCCGCGCGAAGGCAAATACCATCTAACAGGCTGCCGGCAATGCAAACAAGCGTATGAATTGAAGGACATCATCGTCAACGGGAAAGCTCTAAAAACCTGTCCCGCGTGCGGAGGACCACTCAAAATCGGAGTGAAAGACCGAATACGACTCCTCGCGCTCAAAAATAAGGAGATATCAAATGCGCAGCGACCGCCCTACGTGCACGCTGTTCCGCTCCTAGAAATATTAAGGGCGATGAAACGGTCGCGCTACTTGAACGTCAAAAAGGTTTATGAAGCGCTAATAAACCAATTTGAGAATGAAATAGCGATTTTGATCGATGTACCGCTGAGTAGTGTGAGACAAGAATACCCCCCGCTCGCTGACGTGCTTGCTCGGTTTAGAAACGATGACATAGACTTCGACTTTGTGGGGAGAGGCGGTTGGTACGGAAGAATCAAGATCTAATATCGTTCTGCTTGTCGCTTTCTGTTCTCGAGATTCTTTCTCTCGTATGCCTCGAAGACCGTCTGGGGTGTCAAGCCAGCGCTAATCATCGCCGATACTAAAAAATGCAAGCAATCTATCAGCTCTTCGTGGACTTTAGGCCACTTTTCCTCTGTCAGCTTCGGTTGTTTCCACCACTTTCGTTCACCTGTGACGATAACGCCAAGCGTGTTGCGTGCTTCGTACGATTCTTGTATGAGGTGCCCTAGCAAGGCGACGACACGATCTTCCGTGTCCCATTGACTGAAAGGGGCTCGATTTTGAACCGATTTGTCGAAGCTTGATTGCAATTTGAAGATTCTTTCAAGTCTGTCCATACGAGCGCCTACAAGAATAGTTAGTACAAGAATAGTTAGATAATAACACTGCCGGTGCACCATAGAAAAATTGATCTGAGATGATCGTGAGTTGAGCTAGGAGCTCAGGCAAAAAAATGGAAAGAAAGCAACGTAATAGGCTGATTCTAGCTGGATTTGCCACGGTTGTCTCAGTGATCCTCGTTTTCATCTCGTGGCCGTTCAGATACGTGATTGCAATAACCCTGCTCCTCGCGTTCATTCTGCAATACCCCACAGCTTGGCTTGAAAAACGTATACACAGGCGCCGAAGCGCAGTTTTAATTGTCTTGGCGTCCATTTTTGCGGCCCTTGTATTTGTTTTGCTCGACGTCATCTACGTGCTGTACAGTGAGGTGACGAGTCTTGCCGTGTCGTCCGAGAACCTAGACGTAATCCTCAACCAAGGGTTCGAAAGACTCATCAAAAACATTAGCACACTAATTAGCGAGAGCTTACAACTTGGGAGCTTCCAGGACAGGATTTCGCAGATCCTGTCGACAATCCTAAATAACGTGCTAACGACCGCGACGGATATCATCGGACGCTTTATTCCAAGCATCCCACTGTATGTCGTTGAGCTTATCATTATCACACTGCTCCTCTATTACCTCTTATTGCGCGGCCGCGATTTCATAGAAGAGACGCTATCGTTAGTGCCTCCCGAATATCAACGGGAAGTGAATAAGTTTTTGAGGCATCTCCAAAGCATATACTACTCACTCTTCGTTGTCAATCTTGGATCTAGTCTCGTAAGCGGCATTTTGGCTGCTATCGGATACGCAATCTTGGGCGTCCCGTATTTCATCACGTTCGCCATACTGATAGCCATTTTCGGGCTCATACCAGTAATAGGAAGAGCAATTATATATGTCCCTCTCACGTTCTATTACCTACTCATTGGGGATCCTCTGAAAGCGATCGTTATTTTGGTTTTTAGCTGGGCAGTACTTGATCAGCTAACGGGGCTCTATATCTTACCCCTCTGGGCCCACCGCACCGGCAAAGTGCCGCAAGCCTTAACAATTCTCGCATTCACGGCGCCAATTTTGGCTCTCGGACCCATTGGCTTCATCATCGGGCCCGCGGCATACGGATTGGCCCTCGCTTTGTATAGAACCTACCGAGATGTCCGGCAAGACAGAGATCGTTCATCTGAGTTTTAGCATGTTGACGACGAACCTTAGCGGTTATCCACGGCGACCTGATCTGAACTCTATACGAAAATACGTAGCAACAGGCGGGGAAGACCCCTTTACGGCCGCAACAAAGAAAGCCGTTCGGGCGCAAATAGATGCGGGTGTGGACATCATCACGGACGGCCAAGTGAGAGATATTTTGAACGTAATCGCGTCTAACGTACCCGGTATGGAAGCTGAAGGTCGTCCGAGGATTGAAAACAAGTTGGGTGCCCCTCGACGACCGGCCGCAGCGCAAGATTTTGTCATAGCCGCCGAGCTATACGGGGACGCGCGCCGCGTTAAAGCGGTGCTTCCAGGCCCTTTCTCATTTGCCGAAAGTTGCCAAATTAACCCTAAGTCGCGCTACGGCTCAAAATTTGACGTGGAATTGCTATTCGATATCGCATCTGTGCTTCGATATGAAATTGAAGCGTTAAGAGAACGCAAGGCACGCTTGATTCAAATCGTAGAACCCGTTGAGAGCGTGCATGACTTTGAGATTTTCACGGATCTGTTGTCGCTGATGTTCAAAAAGGTCTCGATGCCTATATGTCATATGGAAGGCAACGTGCGCAGCGCATTTCCGATGCTCTTGGATTCTAAGGCCGCGGTTATTTCATTCGACCTTGTGGAATTTCCTGAGAATCGCAGCGCGCTGGAGTTCGAAGAGCTTATAACAGCGCACGAAAAAAAAACCTGCGTAGGATGCGTGAACTCGTCACCAAAGCCACAAGAGACCCTTGAATTAATTGAAAAACGAATCATCCCTTTTGTTGAGACTTTTGGCTACGACCGTGTATGGATCTCACCGAATGGAACTCTAGCGAATCTTTCATTCAAAGAGGCATTTCACAAATTACAGCAACTCAAGATCACAAAAGAGCGTATCGGAGCCAAAAAGAGATAATCACTCAAAAAAACGCACCTGATCGTAAGAGAGATATAGGCTTTGGCGTATCTAAATTTGCTAGGTTTAAATCCTGGAGGTGATTAAGTGCTCAGCGTTAATGAGATATCTATGGGAATCGTTGAAGAAATGTTAGATTACACAGAAGAGCTCAAAATAGAGGCGCTTGAGCTTGATAACGGTTCCACGGTTATTGATTGTGGCGTTAACGTCGACGGCGGTTACGAGGCTGGCGAGATGTTCACCGAGATATGCCTTGGCGGTCTTGGCTCGGTCAGACTAACAGTTCAAACGATAAGAGAGACGCCTTTGGTTTTTATTCACGTTTTTACTGATCATCCTGCTCTGGCTACACTTGGATCGCAGAAAGCCGGCTGGTCGATACGAGGGGACAACTTCAGCGCAATGGGTTCGGGACCTGCCCGAGCTTTGTCGTGCCAGCCTAAGAAGACTTACGAATTGATCGATTACGAAGACGATTACGATTTTGGTGTAATTGCGCTCGAATGCGACCGCCTCCCCGACGAGAAAATCGCAGATGATATCGCGGAGCAGTGCAACCTAGAACCGTCGAAGCTCACACTTCTAAACGCGCCAACGTCCTCGATTGTCGGCACAGTACAGGTGGCCGGACGGGTCGTAGAGGTCGCCGTCTACAAAGCGGCTGAGCTCGGCTACGACACTCTGCAAATAATGAGCGCGGCTGGCTCGTGTCCGATCGCTCCCCTCACAAAAGACTCGCTGCGCGCGATGGGTATGACGAACGATGGCATCATCTACTATGGCAACGTTTTTATGACGGTTAAGGCGTATGACGGAGTCCTTGAGAGGCTTCCGTCGGAAACGTCTCCTTCATACGGCAAGCCGTTTTTTCAAACGTTCAAAGAAGCAAACTACGACTTTTACAAAATTGACAAATTTATGTTCGCTCCTGCCAAAGTGACGATCAACGATGCACAATCAGATATCATTCGCAAATTCGGCCGACTGAACGAAGCAGTACTCGCAGAATCGTTTGGATTTTAGAATAATAGCACGCAGCCACAAGTCAGCCGGATATTTTTAATCTATCCTTTCTTTGCTCTTAGAGCGTTTAGCAGTGTAACGCCGTATCGGATCAAAGGTTGCGTGTCGAAAAAGATAGAATGCAAGTCCTCGGCAGTTGCACAAACTTAGGCGCCGGTCGGCAATGATTTCAGACCCGAATGGTTTTATAAGTGCATCGGCGCCTAGTCGCTCGGATAAATCCAAAATACTCGGCTGAATTTCAAGTGGCGGGCGGACAGAGTATACTAGATTTGCGCCTCGGTAAAGCCTAAGATCCGGAGACTGTACATCGTCCTTGGCATAGATAGGCTTCATGCGATTATCAACGTCCTGTCTTTCCAGGATATCCGTTGCTATGACT
>CAZHSW010000092.1:0-11147 GCA_964534635.1 uncultured Methanomicrobia archaeon | reverse complement strand
TAGTCGCTCCACACAATAAAGCGCTGCCTCAGCCGCCTTTTCGGCGCTTCGTGACCCGATGACAACGTCATGTCTCGGAGCCCAGCGAAGGGCTAGTCCCTCTCCGATATTTCCCGTTCCACCGAGCAAGGCGATACGCATCACAAGCCCTTCCTTAAATTGTCCGGTGAGTTATAAGCTTTTGTCTCATATGCTTTAGCTGCAACGCGCGGGCTCTCAGCGCTGTGATCATTTGACGCGATATGCGCGCTCAAAAAAAGAAGGTCAGTGCGTCAGCTTTGGTGTCTTGCTCGAAGCGTCTCGGAGGTACCATTTCTCATGTGGCTTGCCCTCCGATTCACCGAATGGGGGGTTGAAATAGGCGAGAACGACCGAGTTCGGATTGATTGCCTTGATAGCTTGGATGTGCTGTGTTCTTGTAGTATAACGCTACGACGTCTTACCTCGCGAGGTTTGCTGCGATCTGAGCCTCTTGACCTTCCCAGCTCCCCTTAAAGCCTACGTATGTGCGGGGGGCACTTGCACCGATAAGACACTGAGCATTACTGGCCACAGAGTGAGAGGTACTCTTCGCTGCGGCAGCCGGAGCTGCTACCAAGCCGACAACCAGTGATGAAACTGTTAACGAAAAAGATCTTTCGCAGCATTTTCGTTCGCATATTCGCATACTTCAACCAAACACATCGGCATGGTGGTTCAAGTTACCTACGTGCCACGACAGGCAGTACTTAACAGTTTTCGTCAATTTTTTATGAAAGTCATTTATTAAAATTAATTGGCCTTTAATTTTAAATTAGACTCCAAGAAATGCAAAAATTACTTTCGGGCGCACACATTTTTGCATGCGAGCGTTTTGCGACCTATCTGGCAACACATGCGCGAAGCTGCCTTTCTGGAAACGCTAGAATCCTTCAAAAAGCGTCACTTTAATAAACACCCATTGCATCTATAACGCGCGAACGGAGTCTTCTATGGATTTATTGACGTCCTACCTCCTGCTTGCCTTAATATTTACACCGACGCTGGGTTCACTGATACCGCTACTTTTCGAACGGAGTTTGATAATCTCGAAGGCAGTGGATTACGCGTCGACGCTCATTGCACTTGCCACTTTCATCCTTGCAGTAGCTTTCGCTTTCTTATACACTGGAGTTGTGACCGCTGCCGTGCCGAATGTGCTCGTCAATGGGGTACAGCTGTTCGCGTTCCGCTGCGACGCTCTCGGCCTTCTGTTCTCGCTCGCGGTCGTCGTTGTGGCGTGTCTCGTTATTTGGTACTCAAACGGCTACATGCAGGGTCAGCCTGGGAGAGGACGATTTTATTTCAGCATGTTGTTTTTCACGGGGGGCATGCTGATGCTCGTGAACGCCGCCAACCTGGTTGTGCTTTATATCGCCTGGGAGATTGTCGGCATTTGCTCCTTCCTCTTAGTCGGGTTCTGGTATAACGAGCCGAAGAGGAACGCAGGAGCAAAGAAGGTTTTCTTCTTCACCCACATACCGGGCGAGGCGTTGCTGCTGTTTTCAGTCGCCGCCTATGCGTGGACGGGTAGCATCAACATCAACGAACTCCTAACGTCAACGCCGCCTGCCTGGCAGATGAACATATTGCTCGTCCTAGTACTCATCGCCATACTCTCTAAATCGGCACAGGCGCCGTTCTACTCGTGGTTGCCCAGCGCCATGCAGGGCCCTACGCCCCACGCTGTGCTGCTCCACAGCGCAGCGATGGTAGCCGCAGGGGTTTGGCTCGCGGCACGGCTCTTTCCTTTGTTTACCGGGGCTTGGCCGTGGGTACTCGCAATCATAGGCGGATTCACTTTGATCTTGACTTCGACCTACGCCATCCGCGCTCAATATGTAAAAGAAGTGCTCGTGTGGAGCACAATCGCAGATCTCGGATTCATGCTTCTTGCTTTCAGCTTTGGGCCGTTCGGACTCACCGCGGGATTAATGCAGTTCCTTGCTCACGCGTTCTTTAAGTCCTGCTTGTTCATGGGGGCAGGAGCGGTTGAGCGCATGGCGCAGACCTTAGATCTTAACAAGCTCGGGGGATTGTCAAAGAGGATGCCCTATACCGCGGCTGCTTTCACCATAGCTGCTCTGTCTCTTGCGGCCGTTCCGCCTCTTGTTGGCTTCGTGAGCAAGTGGCTAATTTACTCGAGCAGTCTGGCCCCAACGACTCAAGGCTTACAGATCTTCTTAGTCGTCGTTCTATTCGGAAGCGTGCTCTCTGCGGCCTATATCCTTCGCGTGACTATCAGTGTGTTCTATGGTCAGCTGCCTGCTAACTTGGCCCGCGTACACGAAGCCCCTCGGTCCATGTGGATACCTCAGGCGATTCTTGCTACAGGCTGCGTTGCGCTGGGAATTTTCGCGAAGTATCCCCTCGCGCTCATAGCGCAAGTCCCATATGCTGCTCCCGTCACGCAGTTCGCAGATATCCTCGCCAATATTGAAAGAGCGGGTGTGTCGTCCTACGCGCCCACGCTCGCGGCTGTTTTGCTCTTAACGGCCGTTCTAGCCGGCCTCATTCTCAACGAGTTCCTGACGCGGCGCCCTCGAGAGCGCGTCCCAACGTCCAAACAGCTTTTCGGAGCTGGGTACGAACTTCCTGACGGGTATGTGTATGCGTCTGGAAATCATTTTCTCTACCAAGTGACGCAGCCGTTCGAACGACTACGGTGGCTTAACTCTGACTACGTCTACGACGGGCTCGGATCCGCCGCGATTACGCTGTCGAGAAGATTGCGCAGGACACAGAGCGGAAGCGTCACTAGCTACGCAACGTGGATCTTCCTCTGGCTGCTCGTCGCCGGAGCGGTCTTTCTTGCTTTCAGAGGGGTGTAATGGAGACCGTAGCGCTGTTCGGTATCGTTTGGGTTTTACTCGCCGCTCTGATCGTGATCTTAAAAGATAAGCGTGCGACATTGGCGCTGCTTGCAATGAACCTCGCTATCGCTGCATTCTTGCTGACCGAAAGCGATCTTATAGGAGCACTCACAAAAGCGACCCTTGGAATCGCGTCGCCGGTCATAATCCTAGTCGCGTTAGCCCGCACGAAGCAGCCCGCGCGCAAACTTGGCGTGCCTTTATTAATTGTTGCAGCGCTTGCCACGCTGGCCATTTCTTACGCCGTAGCTTTTTCAGTGCGGTCCCAGCTTCCCGACGCGCGAATCACCGAGAGCTACTTCCTGATGATGCTCTTCGGCATCGCTTTCCTCGTCATTTTCAGTCAAAAGAGCATTATGAAGCTGCTTCTCGGCATCCTCATACTCGAGAACATTGGGACGCTTCTTCTCGCGTGGGGAGAGAACGCCGCGCAGTTTACGGTCGTCGAGGAGGTATTTATAGTGCTTATCACGTTCACGATCGCATTTATCGCGGTGAAAGGTTTCGCAGAATACGGCACGATAGACGCCAGTAAGTTGACACAGCTGCGTGGATAGCGGAGAGTCCTAATGTATCTCGCGTACACACTGATCGTCCCATTGCTCACTGCAGCGACATGCGCACTTTTAGGCCGTAACGCCAAAGCGGCCGCATACACGGCCGTCATCGGAATGACGCTGAGTGCAGTTTTGTACACGGTAAGCTGGTTTACTCCCGGGGACGCAGCTGCTAACTTCGATTCAGTCGCGACCGCAATCGGGCTGTCGACGCAGGGCCTGATCGTCGCTTACGTGGTAATAGTGATCGGGACGTTTATCGCCTGGTTCAGCTTCGCTTATATGAGAAACGCGACGCGTATCTACTATCCGCTCCTCCTAGTCATCATAAGCACAACGGCTGCGGCAGTTCTCAGCACGAACCTTGCAACGCTCTACGTTTTTTTTGAGATCGGCACGCTGTCGACCGCAATCCTCGTAACCTACCGGAAAGGGCGGGCTTTTGAGGCGGCGACAAAATTCGTCGTCTTGAACAGCATTGGCAGCTCATTCACGCTGATAGCGCTTATCTTGATGTTCATCAGCTACGGTACGCTCGACATATCCACCTTCGGGAACATATCGAGCAACGCGATTCTCGTGATCAGCCTCTTTTTGTTCATAGGCTTGGGCACAAAAATTGGCGTTGTTCCGATGCACTCGTGGGTTCCCGATACGTACGCCGAGGCCCCCACTCCCGTAAGCGCGTTTTTGGCTGGCACCGTTAAAGCCGCGACCGCTTTCATCTTGATTCGTTTCTTGTTTGCGATGCACCCAGCCCTTGACGTCGTACTGCTTTTCATCTCCGTTACCGCCGTGATTACCGTTGGCTTCGGCGCTATTATGGCATACACGCAGACGGATTTGAAACGGTTCCTCGCTTATTCGTCGATCGAACAGGCGGGAGTCATCGTTTTTGCTATCGGCATAGGGTCGTCGGCTGCTCTGACCGGCGGGATTTTTCACCTCATTAACAACATGGTTATGAAGACGCTGCTGTTCCTCTGCGTCGGTGCCGTCATCGCGGCTACCAGGCAGCGAAATGTCGATGGTCTCAGCGGCTTGGCCACGAAGATGCCCATCGTGGCAGCGGGGTTCTTGATCGGGGCATTTGCGCTTTCCGGGATCCCGCCGCTCAACGGATTTGTCAGCGAATATTTGATCCTACAGGCAGGCTTTCTGAAGGGGGGATATTACGCCGTCTTATCGGCGGTGCTGCTCGTGCTGACGTTTCCGATGTTTGCCGCCTACATCAAGCTCTTTCAACGGGTGTTCTTCAAAGTCGACGAACACCTGAAGATGCCGGAGCCGTCCCATCAATCTTTTTATATAATTGTCCCTATAATTATACTGGCCATGCTCTGCGTACTGATGGGCATATTTCCAACCGCCATCGTCGATCAAATCAACAGGCTGTCGCTGGCGATACTAGGGGGATGATGATGTTTCGATCAAGATCGCCGTGGGTCTACTTTATCAACACAGGATCGTGTAATGGATGCGACATAGAGGTGCTCGCCATTCAGAATCCACGATTCAACGCGGAACAGTACGGCATTCTGCGCGTCGCGTCTCCACGGCACGCAGATATACTCGTTGTGACAGGTCCGGTTACCAAGCGTATGGCCGATCGCTTGACGATGATCTATGACCAGATCCCGAACCCCAAAGCTGTCGTTGCGATCGGCAGTTGTCCGACGTCGAACGGCATTTTCGACGGCGGATACTCACTGACCGGACCACTCGACACAGTCATCCCTGTTGACGTCTACGTTATGGGATGCGCTCCACGGCCTCGTAATATACTAGATGGTATTCGCAAAGCAGCAAAAATGCTCGATTCGAAGCGAAAAGGCCCGGCCGGTCGACTTACAACACGATTTGACGAAGCGATGGCGAAGGAGACGGACGTTGACGTCAGGTTTCAGTCGGTAGACAATGTTCCCGAGGCAGGAAGATGAAACGGCCTTTTGAAGACACGGTGCCCACGATTGAGGTCAGCCATAAGGGTTTGAACTCGTACTACCGCATCAGTGCCGACGACCTGGAAGCGGCGCTCGTATTTTTTCAGGAAGCAGGGGCCCGACTGGGGACTATTACCGGCAAGGACACCCGGGATCACCTCGAAATACTCTACCATTTTGCGATTTGGGGAGAGATCCATACCGTGATCGTCGATCTCTCCTACGACAAGCCAGATATTCCAACCATTACGGGCCACTTTGTAAACGCACTGCTATACGAGCGGGAACTCATCGGCCTGCTCGGCATAAACGTGATTGGCATCCCTGACGCAAGGCCTCTCGAGCTGCCTCCGAAATACACCGATCCGACTGCACCATTGAGGAGGGTGTGACCGTGGCCGATGTCGAGGAGCGTCGCTTTGCTAAGCTGAAGGTCCCGATCGGACCGAGCCATCCCGCGCTGGAAGAGCCGGCCCGGTTCCTCTTTGAGGTCGAGGGCGAGAGGGTCGTCGATGTCGACTACGAGATCGGGTACAACCACCGCAGCATCGAACGACTCTGTCAAGAGCGGCCATTTTCCAAAGTCGTCTATCTCGTTGAGCGCATCTGCGGCATCTGTTCACACACGCACCCGCTGAACCACGTCGAACGGGTTGAAGATATCGCAGGCATCGAGGTATCGGAGCGAGCGAAGTATATCAGAACGGTTTACGCAGAGCTGGAGCGAATTCACTCACACATGCTGTGGGCAGGGATCGCTGGCCACGAGGTCGGGTACTACACCTTGTTCATGTACACGTGGCGCGAACGAGAGAAGGTCATGGACCTTTTCGAAATGCTTAGCGGCAACCGAATTATGCACGGATGCAATACCATCGGGGGTGTCAAGTGGAACATCTCTGAAGAACAGGCGAGATCAGCGGCGGGCGTCCTAGCATACCTCGACACGGTCGCGGACAAAATAACCAGAGCAGTGCTAAAGGATAGCAACATCGCGGAACGCGGCAAGGGCGTGGGCAGCTTGAGCAGGGAAGAAGCCGTCCGTCTCGGGGCGGTCGGACCGAACGCGCGAGCGAGTGGCGTGCCCGAAGATACGCGCGTTATGTGCAAGTACGCGGCGTACGGCGATTTTGATCTGGAGCCACAGATTGCTAAGGACGGTGACGTCATTGCTCAGGCGTTGGTGCGCTTAGCTGAGCTAAAACAGTCCATTTGGCTTACAAAGGAGCTTTTCGCGAACCTGCCCGAAGGGCCGATCCAAGTTGAGTACGACGAGATACCGCCCGGACGAAGCGTGGGCCGTACTGAAGCCCCCCGCGGCGAATTGATTCACTATACCGAGACGAACGGCTCGAGATTCTTCGAGCGGATAAAGATCAGGTCTCCCACGCTCGCAAACGTCCCTTCCTATGTGCCGAAGTTTCTCGGCTGCCAGGTCGCCGATATTCCCATCATCGCCGCATCAATAGATCCCTGCTTCAGCTGTACTGATCGAATGACCGTGATAAAGAACGGAAGGCGCAAAATCGTCAGCGCGCATGAGTTAAAGACGGGGAGAATTTGATGCTCGTATCAATAATCGGCGCACTTGTGTACGCCTTTGTGGCCGCGTTGCTGCTGCAAGGGATACGGCGCATCGTCGTGGCGCACAGCCAGTTCCGCAAAGGCCCTAGCATCTTCCAGTCATTTTACGACTTCTTCAAACTGATGGGCAAAGAGAGCCTGACGCCGAATGTGACGAGTCCGTTACTCTTCAACCTTGCGCCGATCTTAAGCGTCGCTTCAATGCTCGTGGCGGCGCTCATCATACCTCTGGCCGCATCCGCATCTGCGGTCGGCGTGGGGGATCTGATCGTGGTGATCTACCTTCTCGCCATACCACCTATCTCACTGATACTCGGCGGCTCAGCCAGCGGAAGCCCTTACGCTGCGATAGGGGCTGCACGCGAGGTTGCGCTTCTCATCGCGTACGAAGTGCCGTTCATTATCGCTATGGTAACGGTCGCCCTTGCATCTGGCTCCCTCCAGCTCAACACGATGGCGGCGACCAGCTGGATTACCGTCCTTCCACTTGCTGGGATTGCGGCAATATGGACGTTGCCTGCTGCAGCAGCGGCGCAACCTTTTGACATCGCAGAAGCCGAGACGGAGATCGTCTCTGGCCCTTACGTCGAATACTCAGGGCCGAATCTGGCGCTCTTGAAGCTCGGACAGTGGCTTAAGACATTCCTGTACGCATCGCTCATCGCGGCCGTGTTTTTCGGAACCGCGATCTATCACTTCCAGCCGGTCCTCAACTTTATCATTCAGTTTGCGATCATCGCTGTGCTCATCAGTGCGTTTATTGCCTTTTGGCAGGCAACAACGGGGAGAACGCGGGTCACCCAGGTGCTCAAGTATTACTGGGCGTTCCCTACGCTGCTAGCGGCGATTGATCTTGTCCTGTATGTGGCGGGCATACGGTACATGCACCTGTTGTTTGGGTGGGCGGGCTTGTAAGATGGCATCTGGATTTCTGTATGACCTGATACGGTCGTTCGTAGTCGGGTTAGTAGGCAAAACATTGACAGTCACAAGCCCGTCTGAGGTCGAGGTGCCGTCGGCCTATCGGGGCGTGCCCATGATCGACCCGGAAAAGTGTATTCTGTGTGGACGGTGCGGCAAGGTGTGCCCCGCCGGGGCCATCGCGCTGCGGACCAGTGCTTCTGAAAAAAGTGTGCGGATTTTCGTAGGGCATTGCGTATTTTGCAGCGAGTGCGTCATGATCTGTCCTGTTTCCGCTATCACGATGAGCAAGGTCTGGGACACCGCAGTTACTGACAGGCTCTCGCGAGACACGATGAGCGAGCGCGCGATCAGGCGTCGGACGGAGTCGCCGAAGGCGCAGGAAGCTGAAGCTGCAGCTGATGATTCGCAAGCATTGAACCGTGACGCCGGCCCCGTTACGGCGGCGGTACCCGCTGACAAAAGCAACACAGCCGGCGAGTGAGGGGCAAGCCAGCAACACTTGCTTGTCCAGCCTCAGTATGTTCATCCGCTTTCCAAGTTTCTGCGTGACTCGCCAGCAACATTCTTAAAAACGTTTGCGTAATCTTTACAAGTGTGTCGACATGGACCAAAATTCTGCCTTGTATGACGTGATGGTTGTTGGCGGAGGGCCAGCTGGGTTGACGGCAGCAGTATACGCCGCAAGAAAGATGCTGAACGTGATAATTCTCACACAAAACATCGGAGGGCAGGCGCTTCAGAGTCTCGACGTGGAGAACTACATGGGCTTTCAATTCGTATCCGGCCAGGAGCTGATGGACCGCTTTCAAAGCCAAGTCGAACAGTATAAAGTGCAAAAAGCTTTGACAGAGGTGAAACGCGTAGCCAAAGACGGCGACGAGTTTGTGGCCCTTACCACAGATGGCGAGGAGTATCGCGGAAAGACTGTCATCATCGCGACGGGAAAAAAGTCCAGAACGCTCAATGCCAAAGGCGTAGACAGACTAGTTGGTCGCGGTGTCAGCTACTGTGCTACTTGCGATGCGCCGCTGTATGTGGATATGGATGTGGCGGTTTTAGGTGGGGGGAACTCTGCGATCACTGCCGCGTACGAGTTGAAGGCTATAGCGCACAAAGTGTACCTCATCAACAGGAGCCCATGGAAAGCAGATGAGGTTTATCTAAAAAAGATAAGCAACGCCCAAAACATCGAACGACTCCTCAGCTACGAGCTGGTCGAAGTGATCGGAGATGATGCGCTAAGCGCAGCGGTATTCCGCAATCTGTCTGATGGCTCATTGGTCAAGCTGTCGGTCGCCGGCATTTTCATCGAAATCGGCCTCATTCCGAATTCTGGCATCGTAAAAGACCTCGTTTTGCTCAACAAACTCGAAGAAATCGTCGTGGGCTGTGACTGTTCGACAAGCCTTCCCGGACTGTTCGCAGCAGGGGACGTCACTACCGTTCCAGAGAAACAGATCATCGTCGCGGCGGGCGAGGGCGCAAAAGCTGCGATAAGCGCCTACAAGTACATATTAAAGGAAGGGCAATACGCGGTCGTCGGGTATTGAGCAAACGTCTCGAGATATCATGGCAGAGGTAGTGACCGTCAATATCAAAAGATGCGAAAACTGCGGCGTCTGTGAAATCGCTTGCGCAGAGCGTCACGGCGGCAAAGCGCGACTAAAGGTCAAGGATGTGTTGCAGTCGAGAGGGCTTGCATTCAATGACGAGGTGCTGCCTATTATATGTAAACAGTGCGAGAAGCCCACGTGCATCGAAGCGTGCAAGACAAATGCCCTCAAACGAGAAGACGGCATCATCTACATCGATGAAGAAAAATGCGTCGGCTGTGGCAGATGCACCAAGGTTTGTCCGTTTAACGCGATTTTTATCGAAGAAGTGCCAAGTTCGCCAGCCCCTGAACCGTTCGAGCCGGGCTTTCTTTCAATGTTATTCACGCGAAACAAGGTTGCCAAGACATCGCACAAGCGAAAGCCTAAAACGACTCGACGGGCATTCAAGTGCGATCAGTGCAGAGGTTTTGAAAACATGGCTTGTGTGGACGCGTGCTTCTTCAAGGCGCTCTCCTTACGTGATTTGAATACGCTCGCCAGCGGCAAAGGTGAGCACGCAGTGCTGCTAAAGCAACAGCTTACACGCGAAGAGATTCCGAGCGAAACTTGACGCTGGCCTCAGCGTCGCAGAAAGAATCGGATAATGCTCCGCTAATTTTTGTATCGCGCTCCTTAACGCGGTTAACCTTATATCTCCAGGACTCTAACGTGAGGGACACAATGAACGTCCTGCTTGTCAATCCTCCTGACATCCGCTCCAAATACCGGGACATGTTAGGGCTCACAGCGCCCCCCCTTGGCCTTGCTTACATCGCAGCGGTATTGGAGCAAAATGACGTCGACGTTAGTATTGTTGACGCGCCTGCCATCAACATGGATTTGACCGCGTTTGAGCGGATGCTCAAAAAGACGCGCGTTGATTTGCTCGGCGTCCAGACAACGACGCCGACGATCAAGCAAGCTCTCGCCGTCGCAAAAATCACAAAAGCGCTTAAACCAGATTGTGCCGTGACCCTTGGAGGGTATCACGCGACGTTTACGGCAGATCAGCTCTTGCGTGAAAACGAGTTCGTCGACGTTATCGTCAGGAACGAAGGGGAATACGCTACCTTAGAACTCGCTGACGCGTTTGAGAACGATAAACCCTTGCACGATATTGACGGCATAAACTATCGTGAAGGGACCCGTTTTGTCAAAACGCCCACAAGGCAGCCTATAGAAGATCTCGATGCGCTTCCATTTCCCGCCCGACACTTGCTACCGATGAGCGATTACATGCTATTCGGTCGCAAGCAGGTACTCGCAACCATGATCTGCAGCCGTGGATGCCCGATGGGTTGTTCTTTCTGTGCCTCAAGCGCGATGCACGGCCGACGGGCCCGATTCCGCTCTCCCGAGAACGCCGTCGATGAGATGGAACGGGTTGTTGACGACTACAAGGTCAAAATGGTCGGTTTCATGGACGACACATTTACGCTGTTTCCAAAGTGGGTCAATAGCTTCTGCAAGGGAATCATTAGCCGAGGCATCGATGTCGTATGGGGCTGCACTGCTCGGGTCGACCGTTTCAACAAGGAGCTGCTCTCCCGTATGTGGAAGGCGGGTTGTCGAACGCTGCTTTTCGGCGTAGAAAGCGGAAATCAAGAGATTTTAGATAACGTGCAAAAGGGTACAAAGATTGCACAGGCCATC
>CAZHSW010000091.1:0-2203 GCA_964534635.1 uncultured Methanomicrobia archaeon | reverse complement strand
TGCATAATTCATCCGGCCTATATTTTTACTCCTTCTCTGCGTGGAACAGTATGCTAAACCCGTAAATATCATACTTAAACCCTCTGAACCCTGCCTGCAAGAGGTAACTACCAAGTTCCCCTACGTCAAAAAAAATGCAGTACCTTAGGACAGGTGCGTCGCCTCGCCTCAGCGGTAACGTATTCGGCCACGCCCACCTCGTGGAATGATCCGATCCTCGCTCCAATGGGAGCAAGTACCACAACGTAGCTTGGTGCGGTCTAATTCTTTACACGACTTCACCGATTCAGCAACCAGTAATTCAGCACTTATCTTGAGAGAGATTCACCTATGATTCAGCAGTGCCGGCAGCTAAGCACTGGTGAAAATGCAGCTAATTTATCGCTCTTTGAACAGCTCCTGAGCACCACCGCCTGCCGGCTTTTTCACGACCGAATTTACAACCACAAACCGTGTCTCGCTGTCCACCTACTACAGCCGTGACCAGTCGTCACCGTGGACTTGAATCAACCAGCCGAGCTCATAAATCACAACGCATTTATATGCAAGCCGAGCCACTAGTGGGGTATAGTGGTCGGCAAATAAGCGGAAGCTAAGCATGCCTGCACACGACGATGAATTAAAACATCGCATCTACGCGATCTTTCAGCCTACTTCCTTAAGAGGCGCCCGCGTCGTTGCTAACCATCGAGAGGATGCTTCGACGGCTTCACGTGTGCGCTTCTTTTTTATCGCGCTGATCTGGTTGCTCGTATTTTTCGTTATACTCGCCAGCTACAACGACGTATACGAGAGTCACCGCCTCCTCTTCAACGCAGTTTTCGCCTTTGCAGTCGCAGTTTTCACTATTGAACTAGTCCTACGTTTATGGTCGTGCACAGTAGACCCGCGTTTCAGTGGTCCGGTCAAGGGCAGGCTAAAATGCCTATTTACAACAAGTCTGCTCGTGAACGTGCTGATAATCGTGCCATTTTACGCGAAGCCGCTTGTTCCGAGCGCAGACCTGCTTATTAACGCGGTGATCATTCTTGTCATCTTCAAGTTGCTCTCCTACTCCAGCACCTTTGACTTCGTCATTCAGATTCTAAAAGCGAAGAGAAACGAGCTCGCAGTTGCGCTGGTAATCGATCTGATTCTCCTTTTGACGTTCTCAAGCTTCATGTACGTCGTCGAACACGGCTCCAACCCAAGTGGTTTTTCCAGCATCCCGGCGAGTGGCTGGTGGGCCGCGCAGACCTTGACGACGGTTGGTTACGGCGATCTGGTGCCGACGACGATGCTAGGACAACTTTTGGCAATCTTTGCGATGTTCTTGGGCATCGCCACTTTCGCTATTCCCATCGCCATCATCGGGGCGGGATTTAGCGAAGCATTCGAAGCGCGAAGAAGCGAACGCAGGCAATTCGCAGACCCGTGCAAGCTGCTGAGCGATTTGGCCGATCTCAAGGCGCAAGGAATCATCAACGAAGGAGAATTTTCCGCTAAGAAGAAAGAGCTTTTAGAGCGACTCTAAAGACTTTACGTTGCTGAGATGAGCGTCGGCACGCCCCCACCACTTCGCTTTGGCTTTCGCGGCGCAGCGCCTACAATGTCACGCACAAACCGATGCGTTTTTCCGTAGCCCGATTTATCTAACGAAAGTGAGTAGATGGACGTAATCTTCGCAATGGATATTCGCGGCGGGATCGTGGTAAAAGGCTACAAAGGAGAGCGAGAGCGATATGAACCCATTGAACGTCACAGCAAGATTTGTACTACTTCAGATCCGTTGAATGTGATCGATGCTGTCAAGCCGAGGAGGACGTACATTGCGGATCTCGACAGGATCCTCGGTTCAGGCAGCAATTCACTTATCCTCAAGCGTCTAGCTGATCGTACCGAAACGCTCATTGACATCGGCGTCAGGCGTCTAGACGACGTTCGGGAAGCTGAGCGAATTGGCGATGTCGCAATTATCGGTACTGAAACGGGAAACTTAGAGATTATCAGAGGCGCACAGTCGACGAAAATCGCGGTGAGCATCGATTTGAAGGCCGGAAGAGCGACGTCCCCTGATCCGGCACTAGCCGGTGACCCCATAGAGATCGTCGAAAAAATGAACCTTTACAAGATGCGCGAGTTAATTGTCCTTGACATCAGCCTGGTGGGAACGAAGCAAGGCGTCGACTTTGATTTGATAGAAAGGGCGGTCGACATCTCGGGA
>CAZHSW010000090.1:0-17168 GCA_964534635.1 uncultured Methanomicrobia archaeon | reverse complement strand
TAGAGAAACCATGGTATCGAGGGGTACGGCGGGACGTTCAGTACGTCCTCTTTCATACCTAAGCTTCTGCTGGTGGATATGCGTTAAGCGCTGCCACTGCTTCGCTTTCGGCAGGGCTTTGGATTTTTAGGCTGATTGAGAAGATGCGTGACGAAACGGATGTTAGAGCGCGCGAGTTTCGAGAACTTCAACTTGGCGAGTTGATTCACGTAGACTGCCTTTACACGCTTATCCCGACGGGACCGGCTCTCTGCACAACGTTTTTTCTCCCTGTTCAAGGGTGAGCTTGTCATTGTTTGCGGGCGCAAACGGTGCAGGAAAAAGCGCGCTCGTGGAGCACGTGAATGGCCTTATAAAACCTCGCGTAGCGACTGATCGTCTTGGAACACGAGATCAGCGCTAAGAGCGGTATTATTCTGAAGTGGGGTTTGTATTTCAAGATGTGGAGAGTGAAGTCTTTGCTCCAACTGTTAATACGACGTCGTGTTTGGGCCTCTCAGAAAAGGGGTGGCGAGTGAGGAGACGCCACAGGACGCAACCCAAGCGTTAGAAAGCGTTGGGGCTGCCCATCTCGTTAATACAATACGTTATTATTTGGGCAATAGAGACAAGAGACTGGTTGCGATTGTAGGAGCACTAGCAATGAGTCCTACGGTCATCGTCGCTGATGAACCGACTATTGACTTGGACCCCTTTCACTCACGCCAGATTGAATCAGTGTTGGTTGAATTGAAAATCAATCACCCCATTGGCGTTGCGATCGCAATTCACGATATGGATTTAGCAGCGAGAATAGCAGATCGAGTTTATGTCATCGCTGAGGAGCAGCTAATCGCGACTGGGAGCCGTAGGAAATATTTAATAACAAGCTAGTTTTTTCCAAACTGGCTTGGATCAGCAGACAGCGGCACAAACTTATGAAGGCTTGCGTAAACATGATTCGCGTGCCGATGACAAACCGATTAAAAAGCAGGATGTAATGAATGTGCAGGCGCGTGTTATTGAGGGCCACTAGGCCGGGCAAGAAAGGTGGACGACAGGAGGAAGTCACGTGAAGTGGAAAGAACTATGGGGCGTCGAGGTCGAGAGTTCAAAAAGCGTTTCGCTTAGAATTAGCGTCTCTGAAGGAGAAGACACCGCTAAAGTGCTTAGCATCCGGAAATGGGTTCAACGCGGCGCCGAGAAGTATCCAACGAAAGATGGCTTTGCAATACAAATAACGTCTGCTACGCTGAATGAGTTAATTAAAGCACTTGAAACTGCGCGAGATTGCGTCATAGAGACCGAATAAAAGTGTCGGCGTGAAAACAGTGAGACGCGGGATTTCAGAGCACTCAGCAGGGTCCCAAGCGTTTGCGTGACCGCAACGTTTCTATACTCATATATCCTATTTCAGCTTAATGTCCGATGCGGAGCTCGAAAAGTTCGTTCTGGAGAAGATTAGGCAGCTCGGCGTAGACGGGCTGTACGATAATCCAAAGCTTACCCTCGTCGCTGAGCTGATCTATGGGACTATCGACAACGCTCTTGAAGCAGCTCTAAACTACGACATTGTAGATGAGATTATTGCGTTATATCGAACCCGGTTCGATATGACAGCAATCAGCGCTGAAACTGAGCATCTCGAACTTTATAACAAAGCAGTCAACGACTATGGTTCGTGGCGCGGTGCTTTGAAGGCTGCAAAAATGAAGTGTGAACAAATGCGCGCCATAGAAAAGGACGAGTGGGTGTTTCCGTATTTTAAAACGCCAAATGCGGCCAAACGACACGCAGTGGACACAGACGCTGACAACATAACAAATTCAGGCAGCGACTAAGTTATTACACGAGCTTTCTTTCTGAAAGGGTTTAGTCTGGATACATCGGTTGTTGACCAATATCGCGTTTGAGGCTTTTTAAATAGGATAAGAGCGTGTTGCGCGCACTGTTTAGGTAGATATTTATATTTTGCTCCCTTAATAAAGATATATAAAACAAATCGCTGGTGAAACAATGGGTGAATACGATTTTGATCGCCTTACTCGGTACAAGAGGGTTGACGTACTTCGGAAGGCATTGAGCGATAACAACGAGCACCAGCGATTCAAGGCTGTTGACGCGCTTGAAACCGTCGCGCTGGCTTTGGGCGAGGCAGACGCGTCCGCCCGAGATGCTCTTAGTGAAGCCGCGACGCAAAGTGCTTTTGACGATGTGAGATTACACGCCAAAATTGCTCTAAAAACTCTCGACACCTCGCTAGGCGACCGAACTCTGAAAGCTGACATGCGAGATGCCAGCGTGCACTATAGCGAACCGAAGAAAGACATATCGCACAAGCTGCTACGGAATCATTGGGAGGAACAGGGCCAGCTTCTGTGCGAATTAGACGATGATTGTACCACATTGGTAGTCCGTGGAAGCACGCTGAGCCCGCGCCATAAGCTGAGTACCATTAAAGAGGGCCGCTGGGACAAACAGATGAAAGTATGGCGTTTCCCGATAAATCGCGCCTCCATTGAAACGCTCAAAAACGGCGGCGTTGTGCTACACCCGACGGTTCAGTGTCTTTCCACCTCTTCATATAACGTTTGGGCGGTGCGGACCCGCGACAAGAAGTGGATTAAGGTACTGGGGGATACCAGCGAGATCGAGAAAAACTTGAAACAAATTCCAGGCTCTCAGTGGGAAAAATCGGAAAAAGCGTGGATAATTCCATTCAAAGCAGATGCTATAAAACGCCTCATGCGCATTGACCGCCTTTACGTCAGTCCGTTTATCCTTGATTAGTAAGAGTTAGTGGGCTTCTTGAGCGAGAGCTAAAACACGCTAACAACTCATTCAATGCTTCAAAAAAAGAGAAGAAGAGTAATAGCGTGGCTATTACTCAGGCTTCGAGATGAGGCTAGTCTTACAAAGAATTATCCCATCCCTTGAGTGTGGCGCTCTCTTTACCGTGTCATCGGCCTTTTCCATTTCGCGCGCTTCGTCGACTAGCTTAGCTGCTGTGCGCATCATATCGTGAGACGCGGCTGTTAGAGGTACATACTTCTCCCACTCTTTCGTCATGAAGCAGGCCTTGACGTTGACGTCGGCCACTTTCGCTGCCATTTCGTACGCAGCTATGGCCTTTGCACGCGCATACGGGTTACAGAACTCATCGATAGTCGCCTTTTCGGCAGTCATAACAATCTTGGGCAGTTCACATTCCTTGCCTTCTTTGATTGCTGTAAGGCAGGTGTCAAGTGCAGTCTGGAGCACCCTAAACGTGCCAGTTGCCGCGAGAACCTTCATCAAATCGGCGTTGTAAATGGCCATTTCGATGGGATCTAGCCATTCTCGCCTTGCCCCTATCATTGCGTCTGCGTTTATGAGGATGTAGCCAAATCCTCCCTCCTCTTCAAGCTTGTCCTTAAGCTTCGGTGAGTCAGTGATTACAACTACCTTCTTGCCTGCGTTTTTCAAAAGCGTTCTCGCCTTGGTAGGGCCTGGCTGAGCAGCGTTTGGCGATACGACGACACACAAGTCCGGCTGAAATTTCAGCAGCGCTTCGACAACCTTCTCAGCGTCTTCTTCTTTCATTTTCGTGCCGCTCGTTACGGTCACCGCTTCAAAGTCCTCCCGGTCTGCGCGTTCATCAAGCAGCAAATCAGTCATCAAACCACTTACGATGTTGCCTATTTTCGCAATTCCTAGTTTCACCATTTTTCGTTCACCTATCGCCTTCAAAATTAAGCCGTGGCCCTCATGAGCCACCATCCTTTTTAAGTTGAGGGAGAATATATTTATCTCTTTTGGTAAGCGGTCTGATAGAGGCCGCTATAGGCTGCTATTGAGAAACGGGACTCGCAGAGATCATTCGTGATCCGCGTAGTCGCTTAGGATCTGACGGAGGTAGAATTTGTATGGTCCAAGCTCCCCACCGTAGTTTCCTGCTGATATCCCCCTGATTCCCTGCGCGTGCGTCGCAGCTAGCATGCCTCGCTTCATCGCTTCAGCAATGACCTCTTCGCTGAGTCCACATATCACGATTTCGTATATTGATCTCACCCCTTCGGGGACAAGTGAATCGGGCACCTTGTCTTTGAGAGTAGGAGCCAACCTTTGATGCGTCGAAGCTTTCATAAAAGTCGAATAGGTTGGGCAACCCACCTTAGAACCAGATGCAACGATTCCGCCCGGGAACGGAGTGATGGTCCCTTCGACTGATTTGATCGCTCCCACTGCCGCCTGTGCGGCTAAAAGTGCAGATCCTTGAGTCTCGCCATAGATAAAGAAATTGCCACCTGCAACGCCTTTTTGCACGCCGTAGGTTTCCTCACAGATGAACTCTCCTTCGAGGATTGGGATTGCCCAGACGCTGCGACCACCCACGCTCGTCTGGTACTCATAGCCGTCTCCGAAAAAGTGCAACTTCACCGGCACCGTGTCTTCGGACTCAAGCGCGTTAAACACGGCAGTTGTCGCGGCAGTCAGAACACATTCCCCTATCCTTTCAATCAGGTTGGTTTTTATCTGTTTTTTGGACGGGTGAACAACCATAATTATGACGCCCGGCCTGCCGTCAGGGGTCTCGTTTGGCAGCACGTAGCGATCGATCCCAGCTTCCGCGCTACAGCCGATGACTGAGGTCGCAAATCCCGTCGCAACAACTGCTGCAGTTTCAGCAAGTGCAGTTGTCGCGCCCGTTATTAACACGCGAGCAGCATAAACAGGGAATGCCTCTGCATAGGTGTCGTCAATGTTAACGCCGTTTACCTTCATCTGAAACCTTCCAATATTTTGTCCTTCGTTGGCTTCGTCCGCTATTATACCTTTCTGTTTAGCAAACGAGCCAAACGCGTCAGCGTGCGTAGGACGCCTTAAAACCATTGCATTATTGCTGCACGGCTATGTTAGCCACTAAGCAGGACAGCCGTAGCATTGTGCGGCACGCGAGCGTCGCTTGATGCAAAGTTTTTATTACACTTGTTATGATAATGATAACTGATGCGCTATCCGCGTCATCGTTTTGTTGTGCAGGAACATTTCTCTTCTCACCACCACTATGACTTTCGCCTTGAATTGGACGGAGCTTTGAAGAGCTGGGCGATCCCAAAAGAGATCCCTCAAGTCAAGAAAGTCAGGCGTCTTGCGGTTCAAGTCGAGGATCACGATCTAGATTATATCAGCTTTGAGGGAGAGATCGCAGAAGGCAGTTATGGAGCGGGCACCGTTCGAATATATGACTCTGGAGAGTATTACCTGCTCGAAAAGAAGGAGGATAGGATAAAAATCGTTCTTCTCGGCAAAAAACTCGAGGGCGTATACGAACTAATTCGCTTGAAAGACCCGAAAAACTGGCTCATATTCATGCTAGGTGACACCCGTACGTAACCAGTTAGTTGAACGAATATGACGGACAAGAAAAAGAATTGCAGTGGCGGATGCAAGGGCTGTAATCTCATGAACCCAGCGTTGATCATACCGCTTCACAAAATGACTGAAACTGATTTCAAGAAAATAGGGATTGATTATTGGCTCTCGGACTTCGGCGACGTGTTTTCAAACGGGACCTGATCGACTGTTCGCTTGCGGCTTCATCGCGACATATATGACGTTGAGAGGAGTGCAAAAGGCAGCAAGGTCTAGGGTGCAAAGGTGTCGCTAGGAAATAATTCTCAGGGCGTCGATTATCTGGAAAGGTACTTTGGCATCGATTTTAGAGCGGTCGCTCCTGATCTGTGCTATCTAACGTCAAGCGTCGCCACGACAAAGCAGCATCAATATGCCCCTCACGTGTACGAGAGCAATACATGGGGTGCTAGGCGCGTCGGCTGGATGTACGACGATGGCGTCGCGCTCGCGCTGGCCGGCAAATTCTCCGCGAGCCTCGCGCGATTTGACGAGGTATTGCGGCTCGAACCAGCTTACATGCACGCGTGGAACCAAAAAGGCCTATGCTATTACTTCTTGCGTCGCTATCCAAATGCCGGGGCCTGCTTTGACAGAGCAAGCGCCCTTAATTCCTTCTATCTTGAATCCCGGAACAACAAAGGCTGCACCTTGCAAAGGCTAAACGCGTTCAGTGAAGCAATCGAATTTTTTGACCAAGTCGATGCGATACGCCCGGGCCTGTTTGAGCCTTCAAACAACAAAGCCATCTCGCTGATAGCTTTAGGTGACTTCACAGCGGGGTTAACGTGCGTAGATCGATGCATCTCCACTGGCGTAACTAAAGGATCGTTTTATATCCTTCGAAGCCTCTGTAGCTTGGCGCTCGATCAGATCAGCGAGGGCTTCTTTGATCTACAGATTGCCTTGAAGCTTAATCCGCAGAACAAACACGCAATAAAGCTTCAAGAAGTTTTTAGTCGCGCTGCAACGGCTTGAAGCCGGCGATCAAAATTCGGCATGTAGGACTTGCGCTAGTCGCAAGGGGCCCGTTTCACGCTCTTCACAAAGCTTTTGAACAACTATCACTATCTACACCTAGCATGCCGTTGGATGATAGAGAGCTGGAGCAGATATCAAAGGCACTCGAACGCGGTGGCACAATGCTTGCCAATCACTGCGAGATCTGCAGCTCTCCTTTGTTTAAAATAGAAGGCAAAGTGACGTGTCCGGTGTGCACGTTCAGGGCGACTCAAACCGATAAGCAAGAGTCAGGGTCTTCCGTACAAGCTAAGAAAAAACCCGTGGAGATCACGCGATCACTAAGCCTCAGTCAGTGGTCTACCCTCGATGATGTAATTACTGAGCTTGTAGCGAACCTCGCTAGTCAAGCCCGAGTGGAAACCGACTTAGGCCGAGTGCAGACGCAGCTAGAATGCATTGAGCGAGGACTTCGTATCGTTCGACTTTTCCGCGAAATCGACGCTTGCAGCAACAAAAAACAGCCCGACAAGTAAAAGCGGCTTTTTGAATCACAGCAAAATACTCTATTGAAAGAAAGATTTAGCAGCGCTTTGTGCAACGAATAAATAGGTACGCAAGACAACCACAATGCTCGATGAATTTCACAGACAATCCATCGATGACATGAAAGAGCGAGTTCTGGAGTTAGCCAAACGGCGTGGATTTCTCTGGCCTTCGTACGAGATTTACGGCGGCGTTGGAGGATTGTGGGACTATGGCCCTCTAGGAGCACTGCTTAAAGGCAAAGTCGAAGATGTCTGGCGCGAGATCTTCGTGGTGGGCGAAGGCTCGTTACCATTAGAAACGCCGACTATCGGTGTTGAAGAGGTTTTCCTTGCTTCAGGGCACGTGGCGAGCTTTGTGGATCTTATTGTTGAATGCGTAAACTGTCACGCTACTCTCAGGGCAGATCACTTGGTTTCTGAGTATCTGAAAGCCAGCGAAACCAATGTTGATCTCTGCGAGCCTGAGGTCTCCGAGGCGTGTGTGCCGTCGAGAAAAAAAGTCCAGGAGCTCATTGATTCATACGATATCAAATGTCCTGACTGCGGAGGGCCGTTGGGAAGAGTGCACGACTTTAACCTGATGTTTGCCACACACATTGGCCCAGGGACCCAGCGTAAGGGATACTTGCGGCCCGAGACAGCGCAAGGAATTTTCAGCGATTTCCCGAGGTTGCTCAGGTTTTATAGAGATAGGCTGCCGTTCGGCGTTGCGCAGATCGGAAGATCGTATCGAAACGAAATATCGCCACGTCAGGGTGTGCTGCGGTTGCGCGAATTCACTCATGCAGAAGTCGAAGTGTTCGTAAACCCCAGCGCGAAAAGTATTCATCCTCGGTTTGACGAGATAGCGAACGTTGAGCTCAATATTTTCTCGAAAGACTTTGTTGGCAAAACCACCGTAAAAGCGGCTTGCGACCAAGGCATCATCGCGCACGAGTATTTAGGTTACCACATCGCGCGCTGCCAACAGTTTTTTATGCGTGTCGGCTTGCGCGAATCGCACCTGCGGTTTAGGCAACACTTGCCAGATGAGATGGCGCACTACGCGGTCGACTGCTGGGACGCCGAAGGCATGACAGAGCACGGTTGGGTCGAACTTGCGGGGGTCGCCGACCGAACTGATTACGATCTCAAGCAACATGAGCGCCAGAGTGGCGTCCAGATGACGGTGTTTATCCCATACGGGGTGCCTCGCACTGTAGAGAAGACGGTCGTTCGTCCCGATATGAGCTATCTTGGCCCCACGTATAAGGACAGGGCAAAGAATGTGGCTGCGTATTTGGCTACTGTCGCTGATCCAAGCGGCCCACTCTTTTTCGAAGGACAGAAGATTGATGCTCGGGCATACACGGTGGAAAAGGACTCGCAGACAGTAGCAGGTGATTTTGTGATGCCGCACGTGATAGAACCCTCTTTTGGTATAGACCGCACGGTTTATACGATTCTCGAACACTCGTACGATGAGGATGCCATCGACGGGGAAGAGCGCATCGTGCTGCGTTTACCGGCAAGCTTGGCACCTGTCGAAGTCGCGGTTTTTCCCTTAGTAAAGGCGTTGAGCGAAAAAGCAACCGAAGTCTTTCAGCTGCTCCGACGCGCCGGCTTTGTCGTGGAATACGATGATTCTGGGACGATTGGTAGACGTTACAGGAGACAAGATGAGATTGGTACTCCTTTCGCTGTGACTATAGACCGCGCGACGTTCGAAGATAGGACGGTGACGGTGCGTGACAGAGACACGACAAAGCAGGTAAGACGCTTGATCTCATCGCTTCCGGATACTTTGCGTGAAATGCTCGCGTCTGGGTTTCCGAAACTCGTTTAGAACTCAAATTGTTACCAAAAATCGCAGCGCTATCGTCTCGAGCGCGGGCTTACGGGATCAGTATAGGCCCCTGTTCTTTGACCGAATTCAAGATGATGTTTATCGTCAAATCGTTGATGCCGAGCGGAGAAACGTGCTCTTTCAGTATGTTCCTTAGATGCTCATAATCTGTTGCAGCGACGGAGAACTCCAAGTTGTGGTCTCCTGACATCTGGTTGATTTGATAGATCGATTCTATCTTTTGGAGCGCTTTGATGCAATCGCCCATATTCTTCGGATCGACCTTGGCAAATGTGCGGGCATTACAGTTGAGTCCGACTTTTTCTTTGTTTATTACTGCTGAATAGCCTTTAATCACGCCATCTTCTTCCATGATGGATATCCGGTCTCGTATCGTGGATTCTGATCTGTTTAGGGATCTCGCTATGTCTTTGTACGTCATGCGCGCGTCATTCTGCAGCAGATACAAGATTTTTTTGTTGATATCATCGATGCGCATCTTGTCACCTCGGCCGCGGTTAGCTTTGTTGCTTCACTTTATATACGTATTGACCGGCTAACGACAGCTGCAATGATGTGACTTGCGAATGATGCAAAAAAACTTATTGGCCTATTAGTGTTCATGTAAAAGCCATAGCAAAAGGCTCAGCGTGTTTATGGAACAGGACATTCTCAGGAAGCTTGCGCGGGTTGCTGCACAATCGAAGCGTCGAGTCGGCATAGGGGTTGGAAACGAGACGCCCGAGCTATTGCGCGCCATAGAAAGGGCGCGCAGCTTTTCCGAAGTCGTTCTCGTGGGAAACGTCAAAAACGCGAAGGGGCATGTTGTGCGCACGTCCGAGCCTGAGCAAAAACTGGTCGAAATGCTTGCCAACGGCAATATAGATGCAGCTGTTCGAGGCACGATTAGTGCGCGGGAAACGGTTAGGCAGCTCAAGCGCCAAACGGGTGCCCGCAAGATGTGCAGGTCAGCCTTACTCTCGACCGCTTATGGCCAGCAGTTTTTTCTTCTTCCAGTAGGAATCGACGAAGGCAAGTCCACGCGCGATCGTGCGCGCCTTGTTGTAAAAACGGCTCAGTTGCTGAGTAGGCTCGGCGTAACTCCTAAGGTCGGTATCTTGTCAGGCGGCAGATCTGAGGACAGAGGAAGGACGAAGGCTGTCGATCTGACGCTGAGGAGTGCGGCGGCGCTCACAGCACAGCTCCAAGACCTTGACATCGATGCAACAAACTATAACATACTCCTAGAAGACGCAGTGAAATCATCAAACGTGCTTGTTGCGCCGGACGGAATCGCCGGTAATCTGATTTTTCGAACCCTTGTATTTCTTGGCAGCGGAAAAGGGCATGGTGCGCCGTTTTTTGGCATCCAATATACGTTCGTTGACACCTCTCGATCGGCAGCTGCGTTCGAAGATGCGATCCTCGTAGCTAGAGCTCTCAGCAATCTTGCTCACGGAATGAAGACTAGTGGATCCTAACAGCGAGCACAGCCTAAGAATCTCGCCCCCCTGTTCAGCAACAGGGCAAAAAGCCGTGTTGCAGTCGCCGGACCATAGTCAACTATCACTTCATTAAAGCGCTCATACCGGCGATGACTCGCCTCGCGAGTCCTTGTCTGACGCTCATGAAGCTAGCGCGATACTTAATAAGGTAAGCTCGAAAAGCGACACAAAGGAAGGACGAGATGACCGAGACCACCGTTACGTTCAAAATACTTGGCATGACGTGCACCATGTGCGCGCTCACTATCGAGAAGCAGCTCTCAGATCTGCCGGGTGTTAGAGACGTCGTCGTCAATTTTGCGTTGGGACAGGCTGCGATCGACTACGATCCCGATAAAATAGGTGCAAAGCAATTAGCGCAAGCGATAAGGGATGTGGGCTATGTGGTCGACTCGCAACGGGTGGAATTTGAAATCGCGGGAATTGTCTGCGCTTCTTGCGTTACGACGATCGAAAAAGCTCTCAAGGACGTGCTTGGCGTCATTGACCAAAGTGTCAACCCCGTTACAGCCACGGCAATGGTAGAATACGATCCATCCGTCGTCACTATTGATAAGCTCACTGAAGCGATACAAAATGCGGGTTATGATGCGTCGGAGATTCCAGTAGGTACGGCAGTGGCACAAGGCGATCAGGAGCAGAGATCTCGACAGCGTGAGCTCGCAAGTTACCGGAATCAATTTCTGTTTTGTGTGGCTTTTGGGATTCCTCTCCTGCTCGGCATGCTTGTTCCTTACGTGGGCGTGATCCCACCCGTATTTATGGACCCCGTTTTCCAGTTCGCTTTGACAACACCTGTCATGGCCGTTGTTGGATACGGATTCTACAGAAGGGCAGTCGTCTCAGTTGTTCGCCGGGGGGCCAATATGGACGTTCTCGTCTCCTTGGGCACGATTGCGGCCTATGCATACAGCACCGTCACTACCTTTTTCATAGGCGGGGATACGTATTTCGACACCTCAGTATTTATATTTGCTTTCGTACTTCTTGGTCGCTATCTCGAAGCTCGGGCCAAAAGAGGGACGTCTGCGGCGATACGCGCGCTGGTGCAGCTCAAACCAGAATTTGCAACTCTAATCGCTGATGGATTTGAACGATCTGTGCGAATTGACGAGGTGCGCGTTGGCGATCTTGCCCTCATTCGCCCCGGTGAGAGGATCCCCGTCGATGGCATTATTACTGAGGGGTACTCAGTCGTTGACGAATCGATGCTAACCGGCGAGGCTATGCCTGTTGATAAGCAGGTTGGGGACGAGGTCATCGGCGCGACCATCAACCTTGAAGGACTCCTTAAAGTAGAGGCAACAAAAGTGGGGGCTGAAGCAACCCTAGCGCAAATTATCAAGCTCGTAGAAACGGCGCAAATGTCAAAAGCTCCGATCCAGCGATTTGCAGACAGGGCTGCAAGCTATTTCGTGCCCGGCGTTGTTTTGGCAGCGGTCTTTACTTTCACGACGTGGATGTTCGTCGGACTCCCATTTAATGACGCTTTGCTGCGCACGATTGCGGTGCTTGTCATCGCGTGTCCTTGCGCGTTAGGCCTTGCGACGCCGACTGCTGTGATGGTCGGAACTGGTCTTGGCGCAGAAAACGGCATTCTGATCAAAGGGGGCGAGTCTCTCGAACGTGCCAAAGACGTTAATACGGTTGTTTTTGACAAGACCGGGACACTGACGGCAGCTAGTCTCGAAGTGACAGATGTCTTTGCGGATGCAACAAAATCAGAGGCGGATATTCTGCGCTTGGCCGCAAGCGCAGAGTGGGGCTCTGAACATCCGTTGGCCCGTGCTGTGTTGCGACGCGCCGCTGAGTTGGGTATTGCTGCGAAAGCCCCCCGTGACTTCAGAGCGGTTCCCGGACAAGGGGTTATCGCTTCGCTAGATGACACCCAGGTGGCGCTTGGCAACCGAGCGCTCATGGAAGCGCATGGAGTAAAAATTACGACTGCAGCTACGATTCGAGATTTGGAGTTGGCGGGAAAGACCGTAATGTTACTGGCAGAAAATGGCACGTTCGTCGGCGGCATCGCCTTGGCCGACAGGGTTCGCGACGAGGCGCCATTCGTCGTTGCAGAACTTCATGACATGGGAATTCAAACGGCAATGCTGACGGGTGACAACAGAACCGCGGCGCGCGCTATAGCCACGCAAATTGGAATCGAAAGCGTGCGTGCCGAGGTGCTGCCTGAAGGCAAGGCGGCGGAAGTGACACGTTTCATTGAAAGTGGCGATGTGGTAGCCATGGTTGGCGATGGTATAAACGACGCAGCTGCTCTGGCTGAGGCCGATATTGGCATCGCAATAGGCACTGGGACAGATATCGCCATTGAAGCTTCGGACATCACTCTGCTGCAAGCTGATCTCAGTGGCGTTGTCGCGAGCATTAAGCTCTCACGCAGGACGATGGGGACGATTCGCCAGAATTTTGGGTGGGCGGTTCTCTACAATTCCATAGGTATTCCGATAGCAGCGCTCGGATTTCTGCGGCCTGAGTTCGCGGCGGCAGCAATGGCAATGAGTTCAGTGTCAGTTGTCGCCAATTCACTCCGTCTAAAAAGATACAAGCTGCGGCCAAGAGAATCTGGCTGATCTAGTTTTGAAGATCTGCCGCATCTTCAAGATGCTTGAAAGCGATACGCTCCAGGCCTCCTTGTCGATCGAAGCCGCGCGCTCTGGATTTCACCGCGACTCTTTTGCAGAAACGCTACTTTTATTTGCGTGCTTCGTCATTTAAGAGTTCACTGGATAGCACGGCAAGATAGCGATGCGCTCGAACAAAAGCCCGGAATCTAGCTCGCAGCTCTGTTATGACGGGCTGATCACGGATGCACATAATCACATCGGCACGGATATCGAGGGTGTCGTCCAAGAACCTAGAGCGCTGCTGCGCAAGATGGCACACTCGCACGTAGCTAAGTGTATAATATTTCCGTTCAACGAGATAAAGCCCGGGAAAGCGTTTTCAGCAGCAAACGAGTATATCGCCCGAGTAGTCGCGGCATATCCTGACAAGTTCATTGGCTTCGCTCGCACAGATCCACGGCATCCGCAAGCCGTGGCAGAGGTGAGACGAGCAGTGAACGAGCTTGGTTTGAAAGGGTTGAAGCTCCACCCGCGGAGCCAGCTGTTCAAACCGTCAGATGAGATGATGGCGCCAGTTCTTGAGGTGTGTGTGTCGTTACGCGTGCCGGTCTTGTTCCACTCTGGTTTTGCTTATGATCCAATCCCTCCGATGATCGCCGAAGTGGCTGACAACTTTCCGGAATTAACGATCATCATAGGTCATATGGGATGCTCGGAAGTGTGCACACCGACTGGTGTGAACGAAGCTATTCAAGTCGCGCGCGACAACGACAATGTCTATTTGGAGACTTCGCGCGTTATGTTGGCCGCATGCATAAAAAAAGCAGTTCAGCTTGCTGGCGATACAAGGGTGATATTTGGCTCAGATACGCCTTACGGCTCGCAACTAGATGAGATCCGAACAATGCTCAGAGTGGGTTTGTCGGAGGCTTCGTTGGGGCGCATCTTCTCTCAGAATATCGACGAACTACTCCGCTAGGACTCCACGTTAACTCAGACCGTCGAAAGTGCTTTATAAGTCAGCGAGGCACTTCTGACTATGGGTTTAGTCGATGATTATATTTCTCGAGCGACAGAGTCGCTCAATAAGGACGACATCGCTACTGCTATTCAGATGTATCGCGAGGCGCTTAAGCTTGACCCGGATGACCCGACGGCATTGACCGGGCTGGGGACCGCGCTCGATGAGGTGGGTGAGCTCGAAAATGCCGTAGAGTGCTATAAGAAGGCATTAAAAGCCGATTTTGAGGACGTTATTGCGCACAGCGGTTTGGGGATTGTCTATGAAAAGCAAGGCAGTAATGATCTTGCCGTACGAGAGTTTCGTGCTGCTTTGTCACTCGACAAGGAAACAGCTCTCTCGCACATTGCATACGCCCGCGATCGGCACGAAAAGAGCCTTTTGAGAGAGAAAGCGGCATACGAGGCTCAGGTAAGTGAGCTCGAAAAAATTATTCGTCGTTACCGCAGGACCACTAAGCTTGTCGACCGATCTGTCTCGAAAGTTAATTCAAACTAGTGGTTAAGATTGGAGATACCTAGTGGCCGTTCGCGAGTCTGTGCAGCGTTGGTCAAATGTATGAATTGGAACCGATTGGCATCGTTCAGTCACCAGTAAAAAATTCCCAGGAAATGCCGCTTCTCGGCGTTCCGGCGGTAATTAGAGTTTTTGATGCGTTCTTGGAGGGGCTTACTGGTATTGAAGGCGACAGCCACATCAATATTATAGGTTGGCTTGACCAAGCCGAACGAGCGCCATTGATGGTCAGGCCGCGAAAAATAGATCCAAAGCTCAGTCCGCGCGGCGTCTTTTCTATGCGCTCGCCCACTCGTCCAAATCCCCTATCTCTTTCTGCGACGCGGTTGACAAAGGTGGATGCACCCTATCTTTACGTTGAGCCGCTCGATCTTATCGATGGGACACCGATTATCGACATAAAGCCGTACTCTGCAGGGTGGGATGCCATTTTTTGGGCGAGAGACGTTCATTCTGCCCTTATCACGCAGCATATGGCAGAAGTCGATGTGCTTGCTGAACTTCTCAGAGAAGCATTCAATTTTCACGGAGAGAAATGCGCCTCTATCGCAGTCGCGGCTAAGATCGCCTATGATGCCGCAGAAACGCTTCACATGCAAGTGCGAGATCTATGGCTGCAGCTTCCCCGAAACGTAGACGCCCATCTGGCAGACGGCCTTATTGGGATCTCAAGAGCAACGATGGGTAACTTGAGGCTTAAATTTTCAGAAGATCCTGCTATTTGCGTGCAAACGGCTACCAAGTCCGCCAGGTACCGCGTATTAGAAGTGCCCAGTGTCTCTGCGCCTGAGATCTTAAAACTGTCCCCTCAAGAATTATTTCTCAAATCGTGACATATTGCAGTTATCACTGAGCGAGTTTGCCGCACACACGAAGACCGCGCGTCTTGCTGTGAGATTGCACGGTACGCGCCAGAAAAGCTTTTCGGAAACCCGCCTTCCGGCGCTAAATAATATATCCACGCCATGTGACGTACTTGTATGCAAGAAGATCTCGCAGTCCGCGTAACGTACTTAAGTCACTCGTGTTTCGAAGTGCAAGATGTCGATCACAGGGTCTTAATTGACCCTTTTTTTGGCAAAGAGAATCCTAAGGCACCAAGCTACACAGGAATGCCTGACATAGTCCTTGTTACTCACGAACACTTTGACCATAACGGTGCAGAAGCATTCAAAGCGACTGTGGTTGCTCCGCCAACCCTCGCAGGAAAGTTCAATAAGATGGTCGTTATGGAGCGCGGGGATAGTAGGCTTGTTGACGGGGTTCGCGTGACTATGATCGGCGCAAGTCATCATCAGAGCAAGTATCCAACGGGCTACGTATTCGAACTGGGGGGCGTCCGGTTCGCGCATCTCGGAGACACGTACTTGGATGGGGTTCGTCCATTGGAAAACGTCAACGTATTGTTCATCCCAATAGGTGGGTTCTTTACGATGGATGTGGAACAGGCGCTCGCTGCGCTCGACATCATAAACCCTAACGACGCAATTCCGATGCACTACAGCACCTGGAGCCAAATCAAGGCTGACCCACAACGCTTCAAGACGCTCGCTGAAAAAGCAGGCCACCGCGTCACAGTGTTGTCGATAGGCGCGACGGCGACCTTTTAAATAGATATCTGAGAAACGGTCTCATTAGTTCGCGTATGCCTTCTCAGAACTTGCTGATCCGTGAAAGACGAGCGCTCAACGGCCGGTTCGAAGTTAAGTCTCTAGAATGGACTCCCTCGTCGCGCAAGCACGTTAATAAGACCCAGTCCCGTTTGAGCCCGAAGGTAGCCGATCGGCGGTTTCGTAGTACGCCGTTGCGAGCTTGCGGATGATGCCTGCGGTATGCGTACCGACGCCGGGCACCTTGGTGAGCTCTGGTGTTGAGGCCTTAAAGAGAGCCTCAAGTGAACCAAACCGCATTAAGAGAGAGCGCGCCGTGACAAGTCCGATCGAAGGGATTGCGCAAAGGACGTACTCCTGCTGTTCCCGAAGCGTCTTTTGGACCTCCTTTCCGTGTACGGCTGGGCTTCGCTTTCTGCCTTTTTGCTCTCGCTCTGCTAAAGCAAATAACAGCTTTGCCGTGTCGCAAGAGTCGCGCGAACAAAGGGTTGGAACGCCTAAATCGATCGTAATGGCAGCTAACATCCCCCGAACCGATTTCGGGCGCACGCCCCTCTGCGTGTACAAGTCGAGTCCCTCTACGATAATCAGCGGCCGTTCATAGTTCGTGGCGAGCTGTTGAATCTGAGAAAAAAGGTCGCGTTCCGTTATAGAGGCAATGAAATCGCCATCCGTTTTCCGCTCGACAGCAACGCGATCGCTGATGATATAATCAGCCACCGGAAGGATCTGGCGCTCTACGAGTGCGCCGAGTGCTTCTAGCTCTTCCAAAACTCCCGATCGAGACTCTCTTAAGTCAGCGACGACGTGGATGCGATGTTGACTCGCCATTTTTTCTTGCCTGTCAAAGTCCAGCAACGTCCGCTGGCGGTCTACGCTATTCTGATCAACCGTCTCCCTGCGGCCGCTTGGGCGGCTTTCCGTTTCAGTGATTTTTGGGCTGCTTTCCGATGGGTGAACGCTGCACTTGGTTTCCAACCGCGCTTGCTCAGGCACGGATCCAGCAACCGCGAGGCGGGTAATATCGGCTTGCGCTGTGCTTCTGCTTTTAATAAGTGGCGCGGAAGACTGTGAGTTGCTTAAGCGTTTTATTTCGGCGCTCATCATACGCTTTTTTCTCGTGCTAGATGAGCTGTAAGCCTCATCTCGTGTCCCTTTTGTTATTAGAACGACGACGCGCCCAGCTCTCCTTCTGCCAGTGCGGCCTTCGCGTTGGATGCTACGGATT
>CAZHSW010000089.1:0-4172 GCA_964534635.1 uncultured Methanomicrobia archaeon | reverse complement strand
CTGCTGGGCTTCCGTTGTATCCATAAGTACTAGGGGGTAGCCGAAGACGTACGCTGCTGCGGCGATCTGTTTTGCCTCCGTTGGGGTCGGAGGTCCCGTGGTGGTCGGGAGTGTGATCCCGTCGATGGTTTGAGTGCCGGAGGTCACGTTTTGAGTGGTGCATCCGGCGCTGGAAATCACTGTAATTGCAATAATAATGATGCATAGCATCCAATATGGTTTCATAGCGGATTAGAGGTTTTTTACGGATTAAAGTCTTTGCCGTTCAAAAAGGCTACTCTCTTCGCATAGCTGCTCGCTCGTTCCTAGATCTGTTTGCTCTCGTTGAGCAGAGCTCTTCGGGATTCGACTGCTGCTGCATACATCAGGGCGGGCTCAATTAGGATCATCAAACGTACCGTTTGCTCAATTATCGCTAGGTCACGGTCGAGTCGAGTTAGCTCTTCGGCGGCCATATCCGATCACTTCCGCTATACCCTCTGCAAGTGCTTATTTTTTTGAAATCGACCTCAAACGACCTTCTCTCCAGCGTTCGGCCCCGGGGCGACGTCAAACACGTCGGTGACCTTCATCACGATACATCCTTTTGCCGGCAGGTTCGGGTTAATCGCCTTTATGGCTTGCTTGACTGTCTCGTAGTCGGGGCCATCAGTCACGTAGTTCCCGATGCCCTTCACCTGATACCCCTTGCTACCGACCCACGACGTCACGGCAACATAGCAGTTCGGCCGCCTAACGTTCTCGGCCGTTTTCTTGAAGAAGTTGTCGCCAATGAGGATCGTCTCCGAATCTTTCACCACAATCGACGCTACGGGAACCGCGTTGGGTACGCCCACATCGCTCACCGTCGCTACCACGACGGTCTTCATCGCTTTGATGTTTTCTATTACTTTTTCTGGCAATGTGACCATTCAAAAAGCCTCCTTGCAAGCGGAAAAAAGAGGGCTTCGCTAGAGCCCTGCACGATCAACAATCGTATCGGCTACTTGCTTAGCGCTCGCAAAGGGAAAATCCTCGGGTTTGAGTAGTTTTCCCGCTTCTCCGGCAGTGACTTCCACATCCCCTGCCTTGCAGCACGTGTCAGCGCCTTGAGGCATGGCATTCAACAGCTCTTCAGGGGTGTTGATCGGAAACTTTGCACCAGCAAGTGCTCCGACAATCTGAGAGTGAATCTCTTCTTTTATGCTCACGGAAAATTCCTCCACGAGCAAGTAAGACAGTTATTAATATATAGTTGAGCGTTAATAGAATATACCAGCTGCAGTTTCCTATACGTAGCCATCTGTTAGATATGCGAAAGATCACCATGGAAAAGGAAAGCGAGGACGTTTATCTCGAAATACGGGCGATTCGAGCTCAGCTGTCTGAAATGCGAAATGACCTGAAGCGGTTCACCGAACACTCAAACCGAGAGTACCTCGAATCGTTGCTTCGTGAGCGCCACGACGAGTACGCGGACGTGATGCTTACGCACCTTCAGCAGGATACCGAGAAAGGATTGGAGCGAGGCATGGTGCCCCGCTGCCAGATGCACGAGACGTGCAAAGCACTCTTTAACGATCTGCTTAATGGCAACGCGGCACATGTGAAAGAGTTGAGGGTGTCTGAAGCAACACTGGAAAAAAGTCGCACGTCGTTGCAAACGATGCAAAAAAAAGCACCGTACCCAAAGTGTGAGACATGCTTCACCGAGGTGCACAGCTTGCTTGACAATCAGCTTGCCATCATGCAGTCGTTAGAGCTCTATGAACACGAAGAAACCGAAAGAGACCTCCTCGTGACGCTTCCCGTCGATGATGTCATCAAGAGCGTTGCCGAACCCCTCGCCAGTAGGCATAGGCTGCTGATCCTTAAAGCGCTTGCAGGAGCGACGCAAACCTTCTCAAGCTTGTCGCAGCTCACTAAGCTGCGGGGCGGAAACTTACTCTTTCACCTTTCTAAATTGACGGAGAGCGGTCTCATCCTGCAGCGAAGCGAACGTGGCGACTACATGATAACTGCAAAGGGCTATGATATTCTAAAAGGAGTTGCCGCCATCTACGCTCACGCGAACAAATAGCACAAATGCTTTTTTACATTTTTTGCGTCTTTTGCTGATGGGACACTTATGCCTGTCGTTGTTTGATATTGCGATAAGCAGCGGCGTGTTTCGCTTATATCCTGAAGCACGGCGTCAGCGGCGTTGTTTGGTCGCACTATCGTCATCCGCTGACTGAGCACACGTATGACGCGTATATAAAGGATGGTAAAATACCCAGCTCGGCAACCAAACTGTCGCTAACTGTTGTTGAATCAAATCAACACCGAGGCATAAAGAGTAACACCGTGGTCGTTTTTATCTACCATCTTTGTTGTTCAATCGCGTGTTTCAACTATTTAACTGCGAGACTATGTGCATAGCGAGATTGCAATGAAAAGGCGTTCATTACCAAAAAACGTGCCCGAGCAATCATAGACGACGGAGGACGTCTGTACGGTGCTGTTCAGACCGCAGTGATCACGGCGCCATCTTCACGGTCAACGCGTGGAACTCTTTGGGCACATACGGGCGTTATTGAGTGCACTTTTATTTTGCGCTCTGAATATTCTTCAACGTTGCTACCATCTCATCGCCATAGTATTTCCCCGCGATTTTGATCAGCTCATCAGGCACGACTACCGTGTGTTTGCCATCAGCTGCGTGGGGTCGTTCGCTGCAGAGGGTGTCGTTAAGCCAGTCGAATATCACTGCCTGCGCGAGGCTTACCCCGCCTATCTGGCAGTGGCTGCCAGCTCCTTCG
Organism: uncultured Methanomicrobia archaeon; assembly: GCA_964534635.1. Lineage (GTDB taxonomy): Archaea > Halobacteriota > Bog-38 > Methanoflorentales > Methanoflorentaceae > Methanoflorens. The sequence goes on along the minus strand of CAZHSW010000089.1, from coordinate 1,392 downwards.
AGCTTCGTGAAGACGTGGATCGTCCTATCACAGTCGAGGTTGTTCACAAAGTTAATCGTATCTGACACAAACTTGTGACCAGCGTCGGCGATCTCCTCCTCGCCAAAGAGCAAGAGCAGGGGGCACTTGATGCGCCTCTCTAAGCCCTTCAGGGTATATGATTTCGCCGCTGTGAGCAAGTCTTGCGGACGCTCTATACCCATTGTCCACTGTGCGTGGCCGATGAACCATCGGAGGGCCTCGGTGTTCCGATTCGACGTTGAAAACATCGAATCAGCAGCGTCCATAGCATCCCGCGATGGTGGTATGAACGACTGCACGCCGCCTTCCTCGAAATCGAATAACAGGCTGTTCGCAATACACGCCTTGATGCGAGGCTCAAAAGCCGCAGCTCGGGGTGCGAAATATCCGCCAAACGAATAGCCGATCAACGCAAGTTTATCGCCGTCTACATCCGGCCGAGATAGCGCGTAATCAATTACCGCTTTGATGGGCCTTTCGTAATCCGGCCTAAATACAAGCCCCGGATTACGGATTAATGCACTCCACTGGCCCGGTCCTTCGAATATCAGACAGTTCCACCCATACTCCGCAGCTGCCGCTCCTACCAAATGATACAGCTCTTCCATGGTGGAGTCAAAGCCGCCTAATGCGATCAACGTCGGGCGCTTCGATGTCCCTTCGCCCCCAGAAATGAAGTACGCCGGCAGCTTTGCACCTTCAAAATCAATATCTAGGCACTCAATGGGCGTCCTCATGAGCTTCACCGCTTGATGGAAACGCTCGACGCTTTTTTCCGAAAGAAGGGCGTGCCGTTCCTCACGATAATGCGAATAAAATACCGCCATCCGATAGTAATTGCTGGCTCGAAGGAACGCGTTACGTGCAGCTACATCTAAACCCTTTGCTTTATACGATATGGCCTCATTTTCAGCCCGATGCGCAGTACGCTCCCATTCCTTGACCCAACTATGGAAGTCGTGATCGTGTACCTTGGAGATCGCCTTTAGGCACTCGCCGAGTTCGGCGCCGCCCGTGCGCATTGTACTGATGCCTCGAAGGAACTCAAAGTCAAATGCACCTACTTTTGTGTCTTGCAGATTAATCTTCATAGAAACTCCTTTGCGTCACGTTTACTTGGAAACCCCTTAATTTTCGAATTCATAATCCAGTCGACCGAGATCGACCCAATGATGAGACCTACTTTAGTGATCGGACTCGTTGTCATGCCGTAGTATTACCTTAACTGTTTCGACTAGAGAATGCGGAGAGCGACCTGTGCAGCCCAACGGCGCACCACATAGACAGCAGACATGGTGATAAAGGCCTAGCCCCAAAAAAAAGTGTAAGAGCTATAGCTTTGCATTGCGTTCGTGGTCGTGCGAGGGCGTA
>CAZHSW010000088.1:0-3086 GCA_964534635.1 uncultured Methanomicrobia archaeon | reverse complement strand
TATTCAAACAAAGAAACAAAAAAGGAGGCTTACGCTTGGTTGATGGAGAGCCGTCACATCAACCTGAGCAACTCGTTGCAGAGGTAATAGTTGACCAGCTCTCGAACTGGGGCGTAAAATACGTCTACGGAATCCCCGGCGAAACCTCTCTTGACATTGTGGATGCAATCAGAAAAAAGGGGGATGCCATGCGCTTTATTCTCGTGCGGCACGAGCAGGTTGCTGCGTTCATGGCCTCCGCGTACGGCAAGCTTACCGGAGAATTGGGTGTGTGTCTCACTATCGCCGGGCCCGGGGCAACTAATTTGGTCACCGGACTTTACGATGCCAAAATGGATCAGGCCCCCGTTTTGGCTCTGACCGGTCAAGTGGCCCTTCAATTTTTAGGGTTAGGCTCGTTTCAAGAGATCGATCAGCACGCCTTGTTTGAGGCAGTTGCCGATTTCAACGAGGTCGTCGGCGCTCCGGAACAAGTTGTTGAACTTGTCAGTCTGGCCATGAAACGAGCGATTGTTGGACGGAGTGTTTCCCATCTCGGAGTCCCGATGAATGTGCAGACGCTTCCCGTACCTAAGAATATAAAAATCAAGCCAAAAAAAGGTTTATTGCCAGATTTGCGACTACTGCCGCATTCTCAGCTGATCGAAGCCGCGGCGCAGGCAGCAAACTCCGCAAAAAAGCCAGTCTTGCTTGTTGGATACGGCGCTCGAGGACAAAGGGACCTAATTTTGCAGCTCGCAGAAAAAATTAGTGCCCCAGTCGCTACTACCTATAAAGCCAAAGGTATTATTCCGGAAGATCATCCGCTAGCTCTAGGAGTAGTAGGGAACATAGGGACCGATCCTGCAAAGAGGATGGTTTATGGGGCCGATTTGCTGATCACTATCGGAAGTTCTTATTCGGACAATACGGCGGTGCCTTCTTTTATTAAGCAGATTCAAATCGACCTAGATCCAATGATGATCGGGAGGAAATTCCCCGTCGACGTTGGACTCGTTGGGGATGCCGCGATGATATTGCCGGCGCTATACGACAGACTTGAGGATAGGCTTGACATCGACTACCGTGAGAGGATAGCGCAAATTAAAAAGCTTTGGGACGAGAAGAAGCAGAAGGAGAGTGCTTCAGAGAAGCCACCCGTGCGAGGGCCTCAAGTGATGAGGGCGTTGCAAGACTTAGTCGAGCGTGACGCAATTATTGCGACTGATGTTGGTGATAATACGCTCTGGTTTGCTCGCAATTTCATTGCTACTGATCAAGAGATATTAATTTCAGGATATGTCGGCTCTATGGGATTTGGGCTGCCGGCTGCGTTGGCCGCGCAGCTCGCGTACCCTGAAAGACAAGTTGTGTGTACGGCTGGTGATGGGGGCTTCACGATGGTAATGGGAGATTTTGCCACCGCGGTAGCGTACGACTTGCCCATTACGGTTCTTGTGCTTGACAATGCCAAGCTCGCTATGATTGAACACGAGCAAGATGCTGCAGGCGTTCCACACTTTGCAACAAATTTGCAGAAAATAGACTTCGCGCGCTTTGCAGACGCTTGCGGAGGAGAAGGCTTTGTTGTAGACAGCCCTAAGGATCTTTACGGCGCCTTCAGAGACGCACTCTCTGTGAAAAAGGCGGCGTTGGTTGATGTAGTCACAGATCCTCGCCGGCGATGGTCGTAAAATGAAAAAAAACAGGGTTTGAGCTCTTCAGACGATTCCTGAGCCGCTATGCGGTTCAGGAAGCGATTTCTTTGAATACGTCGATTGGAGGGAACTTTGTTTTGTCTCGTGCCGGTGCACTCAGTTTGTTTAGGCTGGAAACAATGCACAAGTGTCCACAGTCGTCACACGCGGCCGCGCTCAATCAGGAGTCTTTTGGGCTCCACTCGCGAGTCTAGCCGTAATTTCCTAGATGGAATTGGCGGTCGACGTTAACATTCAGATTATGACAAATTTGTCACAAATCTTGTTCTCGTTATTCCAGTTCACTTTAACGTCTTTGACGATCGCCCATCGTGGCCCCTCTCGCAGTTTTTCTAAAAAAAGTGCCAGGCAAGCTTCGTCGCCTGAGGCGATGACTTTCACGGTGCCATCACTTAAATTCTGAACGAAACCAGTGACGTTCAAATGATCAGCACATCGCTTAGCAAATAATCGGTAGCCAACGGCTTGAACACGCCCAAGAACGAGAATTTCTGCAGTTTTATACATATATTGGTAAGCTAAATAGGCACTTTTAATTAATGCTTCGCCTAAGCGAAATTGAGGCGATCAAGCTTGACGATGTCTGGAGCTGTGGTTTTGTTGTCGGCAGGACTAGACTCAGTTGTATCGTTCAAGCTTGCCGTCGATACTTATGACGCGATATCTTGTTTAACTTTTGATTATGGTCAAAAAGCGCGCAGTGTGGAAACTGAATATGCTGCCAAGATCTGTAACATATACCGCATTAGTCATCAGGTCATCACGCTACCTTGGTACGCAGGCTTTGTCGGCGCTTTAACCACCGACAGTCCGCTTCCGCAATTGAATAGGCAACTGATAGAAGATTCAGCGCTAACTCGCGAGACGGCAAACTTAGTGTGGGTACCCGCGCGCAACGCCGTTTTTTTATCAATAGCAGCTGCATTTTGCGAGAATTACGGTTACGAGACGATCATCGTCGGATTTAACAAAGAGGAGGCTGCAACATTTCCCGATAACTCCGCTAATTTCATCGCGTCGTTCAACCAAGCGCTTGAGTGCGCTACCTTCAAAAAAGTGAAGGTTCGTGCACCACTCATAGAATACGACAAGGCAGAGATAGCCGGACTCGGATTAAATATCGAAGCCCCACTTGAGTGGTCCTGGTCGTGCTACGACGCGCTAGATACACCGTGTCGCGTGTGCGAGTCGTGCCTCCGCAGAAGCCGTGCGTTTGAAAGAATAGGAACGAAGGATCCATTATTAATTCGCCTGCAGAAACTTGATTAGAGCTCAGGAAATGGCAGAAAGCGCAAATATCTATGAGGTTTTCAATTCGTTGCAAGGTGAGGGGCCTTATGTAGGAACACGTCAAGTTTTTGTGAGATTTCAAGGATGCCCGCTCACGTG
>CAZHSW010000087.1:0-6785 GCA_964534635.1 uncultured Methanomicrobia archaeon | reverse complement strand
TCAGCGACGATGACCGTAGGACTCATTGCTAGTGCTCGTACAACCGCAACCAGTCTCTTGTCTCTGTTGCCCAAATAATAACGTATTGTATTAATGAGATGGGCAGCCCCAACGCTTTCTAACGCCTGGGTTGCGTCCTGTCGCGTCTCCTCACTCGCCACCCCTTTTCTGAGAGGCCCAAACACAACGTTGTATTAAACAGTTGGAGCAAAGACTTCACTCTCCACGTCTTGAAATACAAGCCCCACTTCAGAATAATACCGCTCTTAGGGCTGATCTCGTGTTCCAAAACGACCAGTCGCCCTACGCGAGGCTTTATACGGCCATTCAAGTGCTCCACGAGCGTACTTTTTCCTGCACCGTTTGCGCCCGCAAACAATGATAAGCTCACCCTTGAACAGGGAGAAAAAACGTTGTGTGCAGAGAGCCGATCCCGTCGGGATAAGCGTGTACAGGCAGTCCACGTGAATCAACTCGCCAAGTTAAAGTTCTCGAAACTCGCACGCTCTAACATCCGTTCCGTTACGCATCTTCGCAATTAGCCTAAAAATCCAAAGCCCTGCCGAAAGCACAGCAGTGGCAGCGCTTAACGCATATCCACCAGCAGAAGGCTTAAGTATGATAGAGGACGTATTGAGCGTCCCATCGTACCCCTCGATACCATAGTTTCTCTATGTGGTCAGCCTTGTCAAAGATCTTATGAACGGGAGGGCAAAAACCGGCCCATAGAGCTTTCCGCTTTTTCTAAGGCCCGCTAACGTCAGACAGCGCCTCGAGTTTTCATCGCAACTACAGTTGACTCGAGCCCACCATCAGTCAGAAAAAGGAACCGATTTGCAAGCAACGCTATATGGTGTAAGAAAGAAAATACTATAAACTTCGATGCAGCAATACTCTCAGACGTTATGCGCGCGTTTTATATCGGCCGCTTTCAGCCTTACCACCTAGGCCATCAAGAAGTTATTGGAACGATAGCTCGGGATTGTGGAGAGATCGTGATCGGTGTCGGCAGCGCTCAATTGAGCCACACATTTTCAGATCCATTCACCAGCGGTGAGCGAATATTGATGATCACGCGCTCGTTGGCCGATATAAATGCTGCACTTTACGTCATACCTATCGAGGATATTCGCCGCAACGCGGTATGGGTGTCTCACGTTGTATCAATGGCCCCTCATTTCGACGTCGTGTACACGAACAATCCGTTCGTTATTCGATTGTTTAATGAGGCAGGGTTTACTGTCAAATCATCTCCCCTCTATGAACGAGAGGTTTATTCAGGCTCAGAAATTCGGAGAAGGATGCTCAACGACGAGCGCTGGCAGGATCTCGTGCCACAAGCAGTGACTGACGTTATCAAACAAGTTGACGGCGTTAGTAGATTGAAGGAAGTTGCTCGAAAGGACCGGATCCCCGATCCAATGAAGCTTTAAGCACTGTCAGCGGCAACGGCGACCTTGCAGCCGTTGACCAAACTCAGCAAGCTCACAGGAACCCAAACAGCCGTGCTAATGCCGCTAAAATGAAGAGCACGCCTGCACTGATCAAAATTACAGAAAGCCTCAAATCACGACGTGATCTATATGCTCGAGGTATGCCTCGCCTCTTACCTTTAGATGATTTTTTTAACGGCCCCATCATAACACCCAATTCTCGCCCCACGTCAAGGGGCGCCACGTTGACCTCGGCTCGGCTCAATCAGAGCTGGGTAGATCCTCGCTGAGCCACCTAACCATTATCACGTCTCGAGCTTGGAACGTGGCAGCGCAGATTTCTCTTCTATCAGTCCAAATTGCTTTTGCAGACAAACTACGCGCTGATTCACCGAATCTGATTGGCCGGCGTCTAAAAAAAAACGCGGTCCGCACGCCTATAAGTCCTGACAGCACCATTCACAGCACGTCGGCTTCTGGACGCTCAGCCCGTCGAATTTGCAGCCAGGCTCCATATCTAGTTCTTTGGCTGACTCGACTTTTTATAGTAAAGTCCGCATATATGTAAATAATGCACTTGAATCGAAACGAGGAGGACATCCTGGGAGGCGAATCAGGCCCTGTCAAACAAAAAGCGATGGAAATCCTCGTGGCTCTCGGTGACATCTACGGGGCAGAAAGACTTGTCCCAATCGAGAGCGCACAAATCGCTGGCGTTTCGTACAAGACAATCGGTGACGCTGGACTTGAATATCTAACGAGCTTGACAGGAAGCGTCGTCGTTCCGACGATGCTCAATCCCATGGGAATAGACCGAAATAAGTGGCAAGAAATGGGAGTCGAAGAATCTTTTGTTGAAAAACAGCTTGCAATCATCGCGCGATATGAATCTCTCGGCATCGATGCCCAATGCACGTGCACGCCTTATTACGTATCTGTTCCGCGAAAAAAGGCCCATTTGAGCTGGTCTGAATCCTCTGCTGTCGCTTACGTGAACTCCGTTATAGGCGCGCGCACGAATCGAGAAGGGGGGCCGAGCGCATTAGCTGCTGCGCTTGTCGGCAAAACGCCGGAATACGGTTATCACCTTGGCGAAAACAGAATACCTGAGATCTCAGTAAAAGTCGATTTTCCCCTAGCTGGAGCTGATTTTGGCGCGCTCGGAAACGTTGTCGGCAGGATCCTCAACTCACGGGTGCCGCAGTTCTCCTTCGTTAGGCCGCCAAGCGATGACGAGTTGAAAGCCCTCGGAGCGGGTATGGCCGCCTCAGGCTCTGTAGCCCTGTTCTATGCCCGAGAAGTCTCAAAGTGCCGTGAAAGTCTCGAGGTGGATTATTCAGACGTTGATATATATTCGCCGAGCGACCCCGACGTCGTTGTGTTGGGCTGCCCTCACTGCTCACGCTCAGAACTCGTGCAAATCGAACAATTCTTGCACGGACGTGCCGTGAGGCGACCGCTGTGGATATGCGTTTCGCGGTTTGTCGCTGATCATTGCAGATCGCTGATATCGCGGATAGAAGCAACGGGTGCCCGCGTCATCTGCGATACTTGCATGATCGTCTCGCCAACGTTCGAAAGCCGGACCATGACCGTTAATTCAGGAAAAGCGCTTGAATACGCACCGACAATGTGCAATTCGCAGGCCTTCATCGAAACGACGAATGGGTGTATCGATACCGCGTGCACAGCGTGAACTCGGGATTCTACAGGCTCCATATGATCAAAAGGATAAACGGGCAGATAGTAGCGAAGGGGATCGGCGGAGGTAAAGCCCTAGTTACACACCAGCCACTCTCGTTCTTAGGAGACGTAAATCCGAAGGACGGCTTAATCCAAGATCCAAAGCAAGAGGTCTATGGCGAGTCAATTGTCGGCAAAGTACTGGTTTTTCCTCAAGGGAAGGGATCCACAGTTGGGTCGTACGTGATGTACCAGCTCAAGAAGAACGGCAAAGCCCCGACCGCAATCGTTAATGTCTCAAGCGAAACGATAGTCGCAGTCGGGGCAATCATCTCAAATATTCCGCTTATCCATAAGCTTGAAGTCGACCCATTTCGCGTGATCAAGTCTGGATCAAACGTCCTGGTGAACTGCATCGAAGGTTTCGTTGAGGTGGAAACGTGAACGAGCCAGTAGATCGAAAATCGTTTTTTGATGTGGGGATTGCTGATCCAGCCGTAAGTCTCGCAGCAGCCATCGTAGTTACAATAATTGGATTGCTTTCTCTTGGGAGAGAGAACGACGTACATGTCAGCGGCAGTTCCACTCCTGCTAATCGCCGCACGGTTTTTCTATTCGCTTAGGGCTTAAAAGGAGAGATGCTCTTATTTTGTGGCTTCTTTATCTTATTGTTCGCGGCTGGTGGACATCCGCAGCCAGTCAACGATGCGAAAAGGCCCGATAACAAGCGGGTAGTTCTGGGTATACTGGCTCTTTGTCTATGCACAGCTTGTTTTACTCCAATTCCGCTTCAAGCGTGATAATACGCTTCGATAAGAGGAATGCCTTTAGCTTAGCCGCAATTCAGTCTGCCCTTACCCTGCATGGTGTCGAGGTGAACTTCTCATCGCGACCCCACGACGGAATTATGATCTATAGTCTGGCAACGCCACAGTCTCGTGCAGTCTACAACGAGGTCGCAAGTGCGCACACTGAATCAGTTTTCATAGCAGGGGGACCGCATCCTTCGGCGAAGGCCGCAGAGGCTCTTAAATACTTTGATTTCGTCGTGATTGGCGAGGGCGAGGAGACGCTTCCGGAGCTAGTCCTGACCCTAGTTAACGACGGCGATCCAGATGCAGTGCGCGGCATAGCTTTCAAAAAGTCAGGTGCGTTCTGCGTAACCCGCTCAAGGCCCTACGTAAACCTCGACGACTATCCTCCCTTTAGCCCGAACCTGCGGGCCCCGATTGAGATTAGTCGCGGCTGCCCATATAGCTGCAAGTATTGCCAAACGCCGAGGCTTTTCGGCACGAAAATGCGTCATCGTAGCGTTGAAGGCATCGCCTTTTACAGCACACGTTTGTCAGACGTAAGGTTTGTATCACCGAATGCATTTGCTTATGGATCAGACGGGCGCCACGCAACGCCAGAACGCGTTGCTGAGCTGCTTAGTTCGCTTCACGGCCGAGTTTATTTTGGGACTTTTCCTTCCGAAGTACGGCCAGAGTTTGTTACCGATGAACTTCTTGAGATCGTCAAGCAACGATGCGAAAATACTTCAATTCACATCGGAGCTCAATCGGGGAGCGACGCTGTGCTGGATGAGACAAAAAGAGGGCACTCTCGAGAAGACGTTGAAGCGGCGGTCGACACGTGCCTCCGTCATAGTCTCTGCCCCGTGGTGGATTTCATCTTTGGACTTCCTACCGAAGTCGCGGCCGATCAGATCGACAGCCTTTCGCTTGTCAATTCGATCGTGTCTCAAGGCGGCCGTGTGCGCGCCCACTATTTCATTCCTTTGCCCGGAACGCCGTACGAAAACGAGGCACCGACTCCGCTGATTAACGCGGTGCGCAAAAGACTCGGCAAACTCGCCCGCGATGGCAGGCTTTCCGGACGCTGGGAGACCCAAATCGCACCCTAGACAAAACGATAAACGATTTAAGACAGTGCTGCTATAAGTTGTGCAGGTCTATGTGTTAATTATGAAGTTTTTGGCCATTTCAGATGCTCACGGTGTCTATTCCCACGTAACCCAGCTGATGTTCAAAGCAGGTGACGTTGATGCCGTGTGCGTCGTTGGAGACATCACAGATTTTGGACCCAATGACCTCGTTCAAGAGCTGCTTTCGCTAATAGGCGAGGAGGTCCCAACCCTTATGGTCCCCGGAAACTGTGATCTGCCCACCATTATCGAGACAATAGAAGAGTCTTCTGCAGTTAACTTGCATCTGAAGACCTTTGATTATGATGACGTCAAATTCGTCGGCATCGGCGGCTCTAACCCTACCCCGTTTAACTCACCATTTGAACTCAATGAAGCAGAAATACAAAGTTATGTTAATAGGCTTTTGAACGATATTGAAGCCACGACGGTTTTGCTTTCACACGCCCCGCCTATGGGATATCTGGATGCGGTTGGCTCTAGGCACGTAGGAAGCAAGGCAATTGCTGGTGCGGTTGGCATCGTCAACGCGCTCGTTTGTGGGCATATACACGAACAGCGCGGCACGTCTATCGCTGGCAAAACAACGATCGTAAATCCCGGCATGGCCGCACTCGGCTCTGGTGCAGTTATCGAAATTATTCCTGAAGAAAGCGTGACTGTATCGTTAATCCAGACATAAAGTGACTCTGCGTGACAGACATAGAAGCGAAGCCTGACGCTCAAGGTAACACGTGTCGCGGTGCTTCAAGAGATTTGCTTTCTATCGACAGCCTCAAATATCAAGCGAAGTATAACGCGCTGCGCAGAGACAAAAGGCGCGACAATAATAACGTGACGTGGGCGAATGAGCTTCAGCAGGTATTGCACAGAATCCCAAGCGCTCGGATGATACCTTGGCATGGATAAGAGTTTTAAATATTAACCACAAGTGAGCCCTTATGAGTGTTAAAAACGGCGATTTCGTCAAATTGTCTTATACTGGCCGATTAGAGAACGGTGACGTTTTTGACACCACAAGCGAAGATGTTGCGAAAGAAAATGGGCTGTTCGCTGAGGGCATCAGCTACGCACCGATTACGATCATCGCCGGTGAGGATATGGTAGTCAAAGGGCTTGACACAGATTTGGTGGGAAAGGCAGCTGGCTACGAGGGACAAGTCAAGGTTCTACCAAAAAACGCTTTTGGCGAGCGAAGGCCTGAGTTAATAGAGGTCGTCCCGACGCGCAGATTCGAGAAGAGGCCGACGCCTGGAATGCGTGTCTCGCTGGATGGAAAGACCGGTACGGTTGAGAACGTGGTTGGCGGACGGGTTCGAGTAGATTTCAACTCACCTTATGCAGGGAAGACTATAATTTATCACTACAAGATTGAAGAGATCGTCACTAACAATGCGGAAAGAATCAAAGGGCTTCTCAAATATTACCTGAACCAGGACCTCATTGTCCATATTTCAAAGAACACAGTCACGATAACTATACCTTATGAACTGGGATTGAACCAGCAGGTGCTGTATTATAAGAAGTTTCTCGCTGAGAAAATCATGCTTTTTACAAACGCAGAAGAAGTCGACTACTTAGAAGTACACAAACGAGCCGAGCCTAAAGGCGAAAAAGCCGCTGAGGCTGTTGCTGATAAAAAGCCGAGGGAGACGGCTAAGAAGGAGACGGCTAAGAAGGAGACGGCTAAGAAGGAGACGGCTAAGAAGGAGACGGCTAAGAAGGAGACGGCTAAGAAGGAG
>CAZHSW010000086.1:0-33376 GCA_964534635.1 uncultured Methanomicrobia archaeon | reverse complement strand
ATAAGGGGCTTGAACTACTTTTAGTCGCCCTCCTCTTCGGGTCGTTTCTTGTCGGTCCTTTGTTTGGCATTAGCCTCATCGGAACGTTGCTCAGGGCGATCTCACTTTTACTGTTTTTGTTCGTAGCCAGTCGAACTGTTGTAGCTGCGTATTCAGAGAAATATGCCATCACCGCGCACAACTTGTATATTGAAAAAGGCCTTTTTCTCAAGCACACTGCAGCGATACCGTTAAATCGTGTTGTGAAGGTAACGAAACAACAGAGCTTTTCAGGAAAGCTATCAAGAACTGGAAATCTTAACATTAAGAGTGCTATGGGTCATTTGTTGGTATTCAAAGAGGTCTATGATCCAGATGAGATATGTGATCTGATTGCCGAGTTGCGCACCGGCAACGAACCGCTCACGATTGACTAAGCTTTGATGCTGTTTCGATGAGTTTTCGTACTTTTTTCAGACGATATGACGTAAACCGGAAGGCTAGTTGCTCTGCAATAGTGAAATGGAGACTCCCGCCAGCAGCGTGTGGATGTCCCCCTCCGTCAAACAAGGCCGCGATTTGGTTACTAACAGGAGCGACCGTTCTAATCGAGAAACGGCCATTCGTTCGCAAAACTAACTCTGTTGTCGAATGATATGTGCTTCGTAACATTGCAGCGACGTCACTTGAGTACCCATTGCTGATCGTAATGGCCGTTGAATTGAAAATAGTGGACGCTCGCAGCGCTTTGCTAAGCGCCTTCTTTTTGAGCCTTACTTGCGCCGCGTACATATTTTCGATCTCGTGGTCTATGAACACTCCTTGTGAAAGTTTACCAACAATTCTTTCTCTCGAAAGCTGATCACTAATCGCCGTTGAGAGAATCTCAGAACGCGGGTCCTTGTTTAGCCAAAAGTCTTTGTCTCTTCCTAACTCTGCAATTTCTTGGGCAATCGGATCATTTGCTAACAAATCCCTAAATACGATCTCACAGGCGCAAAATTCGGTACTGACGCGCAAGTAGTCTATCTTACTCATAACCGCGCCGATGACTTGTGCGTCCCAAATATGATGGTCACGCCACTCTACGCGCCATCCCCTTTGTTTGAGACAGGTCAATGCTTCTAGAACACTGGACCTTCCGCCAAGGTCAGAAAGGCATAGGGTTAAGCCTGCGGCGTTTCGAACCTTAGCAAGTCTCTCTAAGTAGGCGTTATAATCTTGAACTGAAGAGAAGATTGTGAATATGTTCCCGTATTTCCTGCGAAAAAGTGCGTCGCAGCAGACAGCATCCAAATCCGTATGCGTCAAATGGACGATCTTCCCATCCAGCCGCTCTGGAGTCCTGAAAATTCCTTTATCAGCTCTAATTCGCATTTAATTTGGCTCCGCACGTCCTGCTAGACCCTCTGCGTATGTTTACTTACCTGCTGGGGAATATCGTCTGACCTTGGCTTCGTTTTCGTATGAGGGGCGCTGCTAGGTGCCGCCTCGCCGATGGCACGACTTCATATGCTCCTACTTCAGCTTCTCGCTTTGTAAAGATCTTGTATCCGTGCCGCGTTCTCTCGACAGCTTTGCACTTCACGCATTTGAAGCCCTTCATGAGTCCTAGCGACTTCATGTGCTTGCCGCAACATATGGGATTCGAAATTTCATGCTGGTCACTTAATTCGATGACCCATAGTTTCTCTAAATGAAGGCAATTTTCGACGTAGCTACCTTGCACAGTGACCGTATCACCATAACGCAGTTTGCGAACCTGTGCCCTGAACTGTTTCGTCGGCTCGAATGCTGCGCAGAGCAAGCAACCCCCGTCATCTCTTACCTGCAAGAACGTGTGCCCCCCAGCTATTGTAAACGGCTCAGTGAGTATTATTCCTGTCACTACGTAAGATTGACCTTCTTCGAGTTCAGTAATTTTAGCGCGCCGTATGTGTGCGTCTGTGCCCTGATTCGTTTGATAAAGCGTTAGACACGCAACCGGTTCTGAAATGATCTTGCTGTGCGCGGCAAGTATTTGGTGCGGATCATCTCCTCTAATGCCATACAATATCGGGTCAGGAGAGTGTGGCACGCACACTATGGCTTTATTTTTACGATCAACAGTGTCCCAAGTGTGTGGATAAGTCGCTAAGTCAGCTTGGCGGACTGATTGTGCATTAACATAGCGTTCTTTCGAAAAGTTCGATTTAAGACGATATGCGATTAGTTCGTACGTGAAATCTTCGTCAACGGTAGCGCCTATAGCGGCAAGCGCTCCTATCAGGCCTCTACCGGTTTTAAACGACAAATAATCCAATCCATGCGTTTCGATGAGTCGAGTGGCTCTGCTTAAGCTAACTACTGCGTGCATAGCGTCACGTGCGAAAGACCGAATCTCTGGTGGAACAACGTTTTTATAAAAAAAGACTGCTCCCGGATGGGTATTTAGGTCATCAAGATGTGCAAATTGTTCGATATGCTCGCGAACGACGGCCACAACATCGTGCGAATCTCTCAAACAAATGCATATTGAGGCGTTCCCTCTCGTCTTGAACGGTATCGCAGGATTGAGCCGCACTAGACGTAAGTTAACTTTTTCGTTCAATTCCTTTTGAAGCGTTTTCTTTAGCACGCTTGCCAAGTACGTCGTGCACATTCCGCGCCTTGAATCAGTATCGTCAATTCCGATCAGCATTGCCGCTCATACTCACTGACATCAATAGAAGTATATATGTAGCTTTTTGCACATATAAAACGAAGTAGAGCAGCTCAAGGGCTTGTGAAGCGCAGAGGCAGTCAGAGAGAATCGATGAGGCAAAATCTCCTAGACCAAACGACTGACGTGTTGCACGCAGCGGGTTTTCTCACGTCCAAGAGGTGCGACGTTCGCTCTCGATGTTTCGATATTACTGCTAGGAGAGGCTCAATTCTTCTTTTTTTGAAGATGCTGTCAAATATAGACGGTTTAAGCGAAGACACGGCGCTTGAGCTCAAGAAACTTGCAGAATATTTTTTTGGATCTCCTTTGCTGATCGGGGAAAAAGCTCGGGATCACGAACTTCAAGCCGGTGCTGTCTACGTGCGTTATGGGATTCCCGCCGTGAATGTCGATACGCTTTCCGATTTTTTTATTGACGAGCTTCCGCCTCTTATTTACGCAGCGCCCGGAGGATTGTATGTCAAGTTGGACGAGAAAGCCCTTTACGCGGCGCGGACTCATATGAATCTTTCTTTAGGAGCTATAGCTTCAGAATTAGGTGTCTCTCGACGAAGTATTCGTAAATATGAAGAAGGCATGGATGCCAAAGTTGAAATAGCCGTCAGGCTAGAGGGATTGCTTGATGCGCCTCTCGCCGTGCCGATAAACATACTCGCTCCGCGGGTTTGCGTGACTAAAATCGTGCGAGCTAATTCATTGCCGCCTGTAGAGAAAGAGGCGGTATCCTTGCTTTTAGGCTTAGGATTTAGAGTTTTGCCTCTATTTCAGGCTCCATTTGAAGTTCTCTCGCAGACTGAAGAGGAGACGTTACTGACAGGAATAAGCAAGAATACGAGTCTGATGGCAAAAAGGGCTGAACTGATGAGCAGTATTTCACAAGTGGTATTCGCGCGTTCGCTTTACATCACGGCCGAAGAGCCTAAGTTTTTCAGAATTTCAAATACCGTTGTTGTATGTCTTGAAGAATTGGAGCAATTAGACAGCTCGACCGAACTCGTGCATCTCGTTCGTGAGCGATCAGAAAATTAGTCGCGCCTCTAGATGAAGTTCTTTCTGGACAAAACTATTTTATAGAACTTTATGCATAGTTAAGGCCGAACCTATCTACTAGACTTTCACGCATACGGAGGAAAAAAATGGCAGGACAATTAGGCGGACAAGTCGGACAACTCGGCGGACAACCTATACTTATCCTTAAAGAAGGCAGTCAGAGGACTCGCGGAAAAGAAGCCCAAGGCATGAATATCACAGCCGCAAAGGCAGTTGCCTCGGCCGTGAGAACAACGCTTGGGCCAAAGGGCATGGACAAGATGCTCGTGGATACTCTCGGTGACGTTGTCATCACTAATGACGGGGTCACAATCTTGAAAGAGATGGATATTGAGCACCCTGCTGCAAAAATGATAGTCGAAGTTGCTCGTACCCAAGACGATGAAGTCGGAGATGGGACGACCACAGCCGTGATTATTACGGGCGAGTTGCTTCGAAAAGCCGAGAATCTTCTCGAGCAAGATGTGCATCCTACCGTTATTGCATCTGGATTTAGACTGGCAGCAGAAAAGGCGAGAAAAATTCTCGATGAAGTGGCGATTCGAGTAGCACCGGATGATGAAAAGCTTCTCAAAAAAGTAGCCGTCACTGCTATGACGGGCAAAGGAGCTGAGGCATCCAAAGAGAAGCTTGCGGCTTTGTGCGTGAAAGCAGACAAAGCGGTCGTTGAAACCGAAAACGGAAAGAACACAGTCGACATCGACAACATCAAGATAGAAAAGAAAGTTGGTGGCAGTATCGACTCGTCAGAACTCGTCGACGGAATGATAATCGACAAAGAACGTGTTTCAACTGGCATGCCTAAACGCGTTTCAAAAGCTAAGATCGCGTTGATAAACGGCGCTTTAGAGCTTAAAGATACAGAGGTAGACGCAGAAATATCAATTACGTCTCCAGACCAGCTCCAAGCATTCCTAAGCCAAGAGGAGGGCATGATCAAAGGGATGGTCGACAAGATCGAGAGCAAAGGTGCGAACGTCGTATTCTGCCAAAAAGGGATCGACGACCTTGCGCAGCACTATCTTTCGAAAGCGGGAATTCTGGCAGCAAGACGCGTTAAGAAGAGCGACATGGAAAAACTCGCTCGAGCTACGAACGCCAAAATCGCCTCGAGCGTGGATGAGCTTGAGAAAGGGGACCTTGGTCGCGCCGGACTTGTTGAGGAGCGCAAAGTAGGCGGCGACGAGATGATCTTTGTGGAAAAGTGTGAGAACCCAAAAGCAGTCTCAATCATGCTCCATGGCGGAACCGAACACGTTGTCGACGATATAGAGCGAGCAGTCAACGACGCATTAAGGGTGGTGGGCGTCACTATTGAAGATGAAAAGGTCGTAGCCGGCGGAGGGGCGACCGAAGTCCAGCTCGCCTTGAAGCTGAGGGAGTATGCGTCGACGGTGGGCGGTCGCGAGCAGCTCGCGATTAATGCGTTTGCAGATGCCTTGGAGATTATTCCAAAGACCCTAGCAGAAAACGCCGGTCTCGATACGATAGATTCGCTCGTCGAGTTAAGATCAAAACACGAGGAGGGCAAGAAGAATGCCGGACTGAACGTTTTCACTGGCGAGGCAATCGACATGGTTGAGGCAGGCGTCATTGAACCACTTCGGACTAAAACCCAAGCCGTCGGCTCGGCATCAGAATCTGCTATAATGATACTTCGAATTGACGATGTCATAGCTGCAAGCAAACTCGCAGCCCCACCAATGCCGGAAGGAGCTGGAGGCATGGGCGGCATGGGCGGCATGGGCGGCATGCCGCCAATGTGAGCCGTCCACCGCTTTTTTTTAAAAAAAGCGCTTATAAAATAGGTGCCACAGCCAGCTTTAAATACTTGGGACGAGAAAAAATAAATTGGAGTTTGAAATGATTGAAGTCACAGAAATGGCGGCAAAAGAGTTAAAAGAACTCCTGGTAAAAGAAGGCAAATCGGAATTCGGTCTGAGGATATCATATGGTGGCATGGGCTGTGGAGGACCACAGTACACTATGTCTCTCGATGAAAATCCGACGGCTAAGGAAGATGTGCAAGAATCTAACGGCGTTAAAATGTTCCTCGAAAAGAATGTGGAAGCGGCACTCGACGGCGCGGAGATAGACTTTGTGGACGATCCACTTTTCGGGAAAGGATTCACAATCAAGCATCCGAGCCTGACTGGCTGCGGCTCTTGTGGCGGCGGATGCGGCTAACCAAATCTAGTTGAACGCTTTTTTTACGTTCGGTCGCGAGATTCGGACGATAATTTCTTTTTTTTGCATCATTTGTAGTAGCAGTGCGACGTTCGATTTCAGATGGAAAAACTAAAGTCGACGCAGGGCTTACCAACGAGCGTATGATAGGTATGATCCTTTGTGGAGGCTATGGGAAGCGGCTTAAACCTTATACTGAGGACATACCAAAGCCACTTATTGACATCACTGATAATTACACCATTCTGGATCGGCAGCTCTATGATATGGCTAATAGCGATATAGAGAAGGTAATACTGCTCACTGGTTACTTAAGCGAGAAAATAGAGGGGCGTTACAAGAGGAGCTTTCGTGGCATGGAGATCGAGTACTCCGTTGAAGATAAGCCTCTCGGCACACTCAACGCAATTAAACGCGGAATCGCCTTGTTGCACGACGAAGCGACTGTGCTGATCCGCAATGGCGACGTTGTTTCCGACATAAATCTGAAGAAGATGATAAAAAAATACAACGCTAGCGATTTCAAAGCTATGATGTTTGTGACTAAAATGCGCAGTCCTTACGGTATCGTTGAACTTGGAGAGGATCACATACGGTCCTTCAAAGAAAAACCGCTCCTTGAGTATTATATCAACGGGGGGATCTATCTCCTTGATTCAGACATTCCAACTGGCGATTTTGAAACTGGAGAAATCGAAAAAACCGTTTTTCCTGTTCTCGCCGATACCAATCAACTCGGTTACTACAAGGAAAACACGTTTTGGATGTCAATTGATACGACCAAAGACCTCGAAGAGATAAAGAAAGAATACGCGAATCGGACTGACAAACCGTGGGGATATGAGAAAGTACTCATAAGTACAGAGAACTACCTTACCAAAGAGATCTATATTAAGGAAGGTTATACGACGTCATATCATTATCATAAGGAGAAAGAAGAATCCATTTACATGCTTGAAGGTTCTTGTTACGTGCAATTTGAGCACAAAAAAGAGGTTTTCGGGCGAAATGATACTATTCACATTCCCAGCGGGGCTTTGCATAAGATTGTAGCCACCGAAAACTCTTTGATGCATAGCATTTCAACGCCATTTGCCGACGACATCGTCCGAGTAGAAGACTATTACCCCGCGCGCTAACAACTTACCCTCCCACTGAAGCTTCCAGAGCGCGATTCTTCTGCGCGGCTCGGCGCGTCCCGGACTAATTGCACAAGATTAAAGCACGATTGTGTTGAACTGCCTGCGAGCATTTTTCTGAATATCTATGAAGATCGGATTCAGCGCGCTTGCCTTATTTGACAATTCTTTCGATCAGATAATAATGAAGGCTTGTGCAGACGGTTTCGACGCGGTTGAGCTCCTTTGCGAAGGACCGTACTTACCTAGACAAGCACTGAAAAACATCGTGCAGTTCGAGATTTTGTTGGAATATGATATTGAGCTGACGATTCATTCGCCAACTGTAGATCTGAATCCTGCGAGTCTAAACGCTGGTATCCGTGAGGAAACAGCAAAGCAACTCAGAGAGACGGTCGATCTCGCAGCCGAGATAGGCGCTACAACGATCACGACGCACCCAGGATACGTAAAGAGAATTAACGACGCGCTTACACAGCGCTCGCTTGAATCAGCTTTTTCAGGCCTCGAAAAATGGGCACAGTATTCAAAAGACGCCGGAATAGAACCTGCGATCGAGAACATGCCGCGTAACCAGAAATATTTCTGCACCGGTGTCGCAGAGCACAAGCTCTTCGTGGAAATGTGCAACACATCGGCGACTATCGACGTTGGACACGCACACACGAATGACCTAGTCCAAGAGTTTTTGCAAGCAGATTTGCCAATAGCTTATTATCACGTAAGTGATAACGACGGGTTGCGTGATCAGCATCTTACTGTCGGGGCTGGCACTATCGATTGGAGTCAGCTTGGGGGCATCGACAAAGCGATAATTGAAGTAAATGACTACGAAGCTGTCAAGAAAAGCCGTAAGAAGTTGACACGCAGGTCTTGAAAAGCGCAAAAAAGAAGCAATTAGAGAGAGTAATTTCCATAAAGCAGTACCACTGCGCCGTCTTCAGTCAACTTTACTGAGGTGTCGGGTCATTTGGAGCATGTTCCGCCAGTGTTGCCCCTGCCAGAATAGCTTTCCACAATGATCACATTTTAGATAGTTAGCGTGTCGTTTAATAAACGCTCTTATGTCGACGCCTTTGGTGCGAAGCTTGGCGATCTCGCTTGATTGAAGAACCTCGTGAATTCCAGCTTGGTAAAGACAGCCGTTGCAGATAGTACATCGAACGGCATCTGGTTGTTCGGGAAAAATTAAACCAAATTCGTGTCGCACCTGATTTAGTTGATGCAACACGTCGCCGCCTTCAATTAGAAGCGAAGGTATGCGATACTTCTGGCTCGCTCGATAGTGCAAAGCCATGTCCCGAGTTAGCAATGCTCGCCCTTCTAGTCCCGACAGCTTAAGCATAAATGTGTCCTCTGCCGGATTCGACATGCCGACGAATGAATTTGCGCTAACAGTGTCATAGCCCAAAATTCTCAACCAAGACGTGAGGTTACCTAACATTCGGTCAACTAAGAACTTCATAAAAAACCCAAGCAACCACTTGCATTTTTTTTGTCATTGGCGCACTTGTTTGTTTACAAGATATGCCTCCCACAGAGCTCTCTTTCGCTTGAACGTCGAGTAGCTCAAGCCAAGCTCTGTGGCAAAGTCCTTTGAGCTCTTTCTCGCAACTTTTGGACTCGATAGCCATTGTTGGAACTTTTCGTAATCGAAGTCGATCTTTACGTCGTGCTCCGTCAAAAGCCCAAGCAATACACGTGCGCCCTGAATCTTTCTCTTGTCAACGCCGACCCGCTTAGCGATTTCTGCGTCGCTAGGATACCCATCATAAAAAAAATCAGCATTGCTTGATCTCAATATGTTGTTGTACTCGTGCTGGATTTGCAGCAGCTGCTGTGGACTGACCCTGATGTGACTCTTTTCGAGGAGAGAAGCCATCTTTTCTAGTTCATCTGAAGCTTCTCGTTTCGATTCAATCGCTTCTTTCTGCGAC
The DNA here is from genome assembly GCA_964534635.1 of uncultured Methanomicrobia archaeon. Lineage (GTDB taxonomy): Archaea > Halobacteriota > Bog-38 > Methanoflorentales > Methanoflorentaceae > Methanoflorens. Next base: position 24,380 of record CAZHSW010000086.1, on the reverse strand, counting down.
CGTGGCTGATCGGTTTTGAAGTTGCTCTTTGGGATAGCCACCGGTGGAAATCGATTCAAAAAGCGGTTCTTTGAAGGTTCGACCACTAGGCCTTCCTTTGCGAGTTGCTGAATTACGCCAATGACGCTTTCTGGGTAGATACCTAAGGACTCACCGTAGCTTACAATATCGTCAATATGAACCCCTTTCAATTTGCTTGAGGCGCTTAACGAATTGATGATGTGCATTATAGTTTTTCTAGCGTGCATCAGCTCGGCGCCTTGTGTTCGATCCGACATGCTACTCAACTAACAAGCCCCGTATCATCTATTAAGGTCATATCTCTCTCTTATTAGTCTATTGTTAGCGATGCACGGGCATATATTTTTTTGCGAAGTGGCGGTTGTGAGGATAGTTCAGACGTGACTATTAGTTTCCCTGCATTTGAAGCGCGGGAATTAGATAATAGTGATGGAAGCCTGCTGCTAGGACGGAAGCAGGTATGATTTATATAGACAGCAAGACGTCTACGCGTACTAGCAACGCGGGTTAAGGGCGCTCGCATAGAAGGTTTTGGGTGTAAAATGGAAGACGAACTGATGAGGATAGGGGTATCAATACCGGCGCACCTCCTTTTTGAATTTGACCAAGCCGTGAACAGGCGGGGGTATTCTTCACGATCAGAGGCAATCAGGGATGCAATTAGAGGGTATCTAGCGGATTATGAGTTGTTCAGCAAAAGTGCCGGAGAGCAGGTCGGCGTGATTACATTAGCGTACAGTCATGAACAACGAGGTCTTATCTCTTTATTGACGGACATACAACACGAAAACGCGCGGATCATCACGTCGACCATTCACATCCATTTAGATGCTGAGAATTGCTTGGAGGTCGACGTCGTCCGAGGAAGTGCTGCTGAGATAAGAAAATTTGCTGAAAGAATGATGGTGCAAAGCGGTGTCTTCCACGTCCGCGTGTTTTTTATCCCTGCGCCTGCTTCGGTGACCGAGGAAAGAGTGGGCGAGCCCTCAGAGCTAAATAAGTTGAGGAGTCGAACCTAAAAGCGGGCTCCGGCACGTCCAAAAAGCGCGGAACATCATCAGAGCTTTCTGCTTAAACTCATTGCAACTCGACAATCTTTATTAGTCAGCGCGAAACCAAAAGCGTAAGAAACGTCTTTCACGGGCGTTAAGGAACTCATTTAGAATATGAACAAACATCGCGTGGCAAACGCTGCCCGTAACTCACAGTCCGACGAACCGCGAACGTTAAACGGCAAGAACGATTTCAACCTCGTCGCTATGGAGGAGGCTATCCTGAGACGATGGGATGACCAGAATATTAGCGCTAAGAGTATAAACGCAAATAAAGGAGCGACGTTATTCAGATTCATCGAAGGCCCTCCTACTGCAAACGGGTCACCAGGCGTCCACCACGTCTATGCGCGAGTAGTAAAAGATCTCTTTCTGCGATACAAGACTATGCAAGGCTATTACGCTCCCCGCGTAAGCGGATGGGATTGTCACGGCCTTCCAGTTGAGATTTCCGTCGAGAAGGAACTTCAATTTGAGGACAAGTCGGGTATCGAGAAGTACGGGATTGAACAGTTTAACGCCGTTTGCCGCAGCTCGGTGTTCAGTCACATCGATGAATGGGCCGAAATGACGAAACGTGTAGGTTTCTTCATCGATTTGACCGTGCCGTACACGACAATGGATCCGCGCTACATCGAATCGGTGTGGTGGTCCCTTAAACGCCTTTGGGAGCAAGACCTTATTTATGAAGGTCACTACGTAGTTCCGTATTGCCCGCGATGTGGAACAGCGTTGAGCAGTCACGAAGTCGCTCAGGGGTATGCCACCATAACCGAGGAGGCTCTATTCGTAAAATTTCCTGTTTGTGATCAGCCTGATACTTTTTTATTGGCTTGGACAACAACCCCCTGGACCTTGCTTTCGAACGTAGCGCTTGCGGTTAATCCTGATATCTTTTACGTGAAAGTGCGGGCTAACGGTCAATTCTTTATTCTAGCGAAGGAGCTGCTGCGAACAGTCTTGGACAACTCAGCACATTTCGACGTGGTAGAGGACTTTCGAGGCGACGAACTCAGCGGGGTTCGCTATCTGCCTCTGTTTGGCAACGAGGCACCTAGCGTGGTTCTCGCCGATTTCGTTAGCACGGCCGAAGGAACCGGCATCGTGCACGTCGCTCCAGCTTTTGGAGAAGAAGACTTTAATGTAGCGAAGGCCGAAGGCCTCCCGCTAATCCAACTAGTCAAGCCTGACGGAAGATTTGACGATAACGTCGACTTAGTCGGCGGACTATTTTTCACGGAAGCTAACCCCGTGATAGCGAAGGATTTGGCCCGCCGAGGATTGTTGTTTAAGAGTGAAAATTACGAACACAGCTATCCGTTTTGCTGGCGTTGCGAAACGCCTCTTATGTACTACGCGCGCAAAGCGTGGTTTATTAGAATGAGCACCTTGCGCGACGTGCTGGTGCGCAACAACGCAAACGTCACGTGGTATCCGCAAGCTTTGAAGCGTGGGCGTTTTGGGGACTTCATCGAAAATGCTCGGGATTGGGCGCTGAGCAGAGAGCGCTACTGGGGAACGCCCTTGCCCATTTGGAGGTGCCCAAACAAACACACCACATTCATCGGAAGCATTGGTGAGCTTCGGCATAGAATGGATACAAGTACTGCTCTTCCTGACGTCCATAAGCCGTACATCGACCGCGTTGAGTTTCCCTGCGAGCAATGCGCAGCGACTATGCACCGCGTTCCCGACGTAATTGACTGCTGGTACGATTCTGGCTGTGCCCCTTTTGCGTCTATGCACTATCCGTTCGAGCGCAGAAATGAATGCAAGCTTCCAGTAGATTTCATAGCTGAAGGAGTAGACCAGACACGAGGCTGGTTTTACAGCTTACACGCAATAGCAAGTGCGGTTTTCGGATCGAACGCATACAATACTGTGATAAGCCTTGGTCATATCGTCGACGAACAGGGGCAAAAGATGTCAAAAAGCAAGGGTAACGCCGTCGATCCGTGGCAAATCTTAAACGCCGAGGGTGCCGACAGCTTGCGATGGTACCTTTTGAGCGCCGGCAACCCTGGCACCCCTAAGAAGTTCTACGAGGCGGCTATCGTTGAGTGTCAGAGGAAAACGCTGGCAACGCTTTGGCACGTCCTTTCTTTTTTCACGACGTACGCGACGATCGACGAGTACAATGCGTCGTGGCAGCTTCCTGACAGCCAGAAAAAATTGGTCGACAGATGGTTACTCTCGCGCTTAAATGGATTAATTTCGGACGTAGTTGAGCTGATGGATCAGTACGACTACTACGCGGCAACCGTGGCAATAGATTTTTTTGTCGAAGAGCTTAGTAACTGGTTTATCAGAACGTCAAGGCGGCGTTTCTGGAAGAGCGAGCAGGATTCAGATAAAAATTCTGCTTATGTCTCGCTCTCGGAAACGTTGTGGACGCTTAGCAAACTCATCGCACCATTCGTTCCGTTTATGGCTGAGCACATCTACCAGACTCTTTCCCGTTACGGACTTACGGCGAAAGAAAGCGTTCACCTCGAAAGTTATCCGGTAGTCCAAACGAACCGGCTAAGCCCTAAAATCGAACGAGAGATGGAATATGCGAAACGAATCGTCGAAGTCGGAAGAACCGCGCGGTCTTCTGCGCAAGTCAAAACGCGGCAACCGCTGAAACAACTTATATGTATCGGGCCCAAATTCAGGAGTCACGAACTTGAGACTATTGTGTTAAATGAGCTCAACGTAAAGGCGATCAACTTCGTGTCCGATGAGACAGAGTTAGTCGATTACGATATAGGGCTTAATTTTTCTAGCGTCGGGCCAAAATACAAAGATCTAGTCCCCAAAATTAAGAAGGCTGTCAGCGACGTAGATCCCAAAAACGTTCTTGAACGACTGGACAGCGGCATCGAATTGACGGTCGGGGAGGGGATTGTTACTTTGTCGAAGGAAGACCTGGCGATCTCAGAAAAGACAAAAAATGGCCTTGTAAAAAGCGAGGATCGCGGCCTCAGCGTCTTTCTGGATACCGAACTGACACCAGAACTCAAGCAAGAGTTGCTCGCCAGAGAGATTGTCAGGAGAATCCAAGTTATGCGCAAGGAACTCAATTTACCGTACGCAGCTCGCGTCAAGGTTAGTTACCAAGGTTCTGCGGAAGTCTCGGAAGCCATTCAAACTTACTACTCGTACGTCACAGATGAGACACTTTCCGTGTCGGTCAAAGAAGGAAAGGAAGAAGCCGCGCAAATCTGTAAGAAATGGGTTATTGAGGGGTATACTGTCGTAATCTCGCTGACCGAATAAAATGCAGCTCAAAGAATGGATGCCTATTTATCGCGAGATTCTACTTGATTTTGGGTTTGATAGTGAACGTGACGAGCGCTCAGCCCATATATTGTCTCGTTTATTGAGCTTAAAAGGAAATCTAAATGAGACAAGCGAGAGACTGCAGCGGCTTATCAACGGCCGCGATGTCTTGGTTTGCGGGAAAGCGCCGACCTTGGCGACCGACATAAAAAGCGGCAAAATTGAGCGAGGCGAAGTAATCCTTGCTGCAGACGGCGCTACGTCTGTACTATTCGGGCAGGGAATAATTCCCCGTATAATCGTGTCTGATCTCGACGGAAGCGTAAGCGATTTGAAACTCGCAAACGCCTTATGCGCTATCATAATAGTTCACGCACATGGTGACAACATGGACGCGATAAAGGCTCACGTCCCATCGCTGAGTGCGGTACTTGGCACGACGCAGTCGCTACCGACGACGAACGTCTTTAATTTCGGCGGTTTCACTGACGGAGACAGGGCAATTTTCTTGGCAGAAGAATACGGAGCCCGGACAGTTAGCGCTATTGGGTTCGATTTTTACGATGAGACCGTAAGCCCAACTAAAAGAAAAAAACTTCAGTGGGCAAAGAAGTTGCTCGAACGAACGGAAGTGAACTTTCGATGAACTTGTCGGTCGCTCTTGCAGGCAAGCCTAACACCGGCAAGTCAACATTCTTCAAAGCGGCAACGCTTCTGGACGTCGACATTGCGAACTATCCGTTTACAACTATTAACGCCAATCGAGGTTATTCAAGCGTGCGCACGTGCTGTCCGTGCGTAGAACTTAAGACTCTATGCGGACACTGCGTGGGCGGAGTGCGCTTTGTCCCTATCGAGCTGGTCGACGTTGCGGGTTTGGTTCCTGAAGCGCATAAGGGACGTGGGCTCGGTAACGCATTTCTTGATAATTTACGCCAATCAGAGGCCATTATTAACGTGGTCGACGCTTCAGGAAGCACAGACATTGAAGGCAATGTGTTAGGAGCCTCTTCGCACGATCCATTGGAAGATATTGCGATGCTCGAGACCGAAATCTCTTTGTGGATCGCCGCCATTCTTGACAAGAACTGGCCTAAGCTGGCCAAGAAAGCGCAGCTCGATCACAATATTACTCGCGTTATCGCGATGCAATTAGCAGGACTTCAAATCGACGAGCAGCACGTCAAACACGCAGTTCTCAAGCTTGGACTTATGAATAAACAGCTAGAAACTTGGGGACATCAAGACCTAGTAAATTTGTCGCGAGAACTGAGAAAAAGTGCTAAGCCGATAGTTATAGCTGCGAACAAAAAAGATATCGCCCCCCTGCAAAACATTGAGCGAATCACAGGTGCTTGTAAGGATACAGTGGCAACGAGTGGCGAAGCTGAGCTTGCACTACGTCTGGCTGATCAAAAGGGGCTTGTGACGTATGTCCCCGGGGACACGCATTTCGCAATTATCTCGCAGCTAAATCAGCGACAAAAAGCTGCTCTAGAACGGCTGCAGGAATTCATAAAAGACGAAGGCACTGGAGTTCAGGCCTGTTTGAACGCAGCGGTGTTCGATGTTCTTAGGTATATCGTGGTATATCCGGTCGAAGACGAGCATCATTGGTCGGATAAGGAAGGACGGGTTTTGCCTGATGCGTTCTTACTGAAAAATGGGCAGAATGCGAAGGATCTGGCCTTTAAAGTTCATTCAGACATCGGTCGCGGCTTCTTGTACGCGATAGATGCGCGCACAAAAATGCGGTTGGGCGAACATCATCCATTGCAGGATGGCGACATAATTAAAATAGTGTCTACCTCACGCGCCAAGTAGGAAAAATATATGTTCAATGACCTTATTTTGTTAACAGCACCCGAAAGGCGCAAGAAACGAGTCGTTTGCAACGTAGCCTACAGGTTAAACCGATTGTGAGAACGTTAGATGAAGTCGATGTATGCATTCATCCGAGATGCGTGGAAAACGCCCGAAAGCAGTTATGTAAAAGGGCTAACATGGGAGCGCTTGCGAAAGTGGCGGCGGGAACAAGCGGTCATACGGCTCGAAAAGCCCACAAGACTCGATCGGGCAAGAAATTTAGGGTACAAAGCCAAGCAAGGGGTTATCACTGTCCGCGTGCGAACGTGGCGAGGCGGTAGAAGAAAACAGCGCCCGCGCGGGGGTCGCCGAACAAAGCACATGGGAGTGAATAGGCTGACCGCTCGGAAAAGCTCACGCCGAATCGCAGAAGAACGCGCTTCGCGGAAATTTCCAAACTTAGAAGTGCTGAACTCTTACTGGGTCGGTCAAGACGGAAAATCGAAATGGCACGAGGTTATCTTAGTGGATCCAAACCACCCGCGAATACTAAACGACCGTAGCTTTAACTGGACGACTTCTTCAGGAAAACGAGCTCTTAGAGGTAAAACAAGTGCAGGAGCAAAAGGACGCGGTCTGCGGAACAAAGGACGTGGTTCAGAGAAGACAATGCCGTCTTTAAGTGCTCATGGACGAAGAGGGACGTAAATTCTTGGCGAGTGTAGACTGCGTTTGTTCTAAATGCCGACAAGTGATCCGGTTCAGCGAAAAAAGACGATCCACAGCTTAACCGTCAAGGTTTTTGTTTATGGCACTGAAGACGAGAGTCGAGTTTGCCAAGCACTTCGGTTAATCGTGCCAGAAAGCGTGCAAATCGACCGAGAACCGCTCACTGGGTACTTTGGAAACTCCATTGTTGTTCTCAGTGCACGGACTAAAAAAACCGCAGCGATCCGCGCAGTCTTTGATACTATTAGAAACCGGCTCTCTAATAGCGACTTGAAAGAATTGCGTGAACGTACTCTGCAACATCTCAGCGAAACTTGTACGCTTGTAATCAAATTTGACAAACAAGCAGCAGCAGGTGGAGTCCTTCAACTCAGCACAAAAGACCCAATCGTTTTACGAGCCAAGATCGCAGCTTATCCAGCCCACGCAGATCAGGCAGCTGAGATCGCTCGCGACCTCTTAAATCATGCAGAAGTATGTTGATATCGGCGTACACGCTTTTCCTGAAGGGTCAGATACAGCGCAAAAGCTTCACAACGTCGCTCTCCGACTCGGTTTTTTTGACATAGTGGTGACGGCTCATTCACCGCACTGGTCGTCAGACGTTAATTCGAGTCTCACATTTGGGGTGGAAATTATCTCAAAAAGTGTTAGAGATTTGCGTAAACAAGTTACGTTCTTTCGAGAAAAAGCGACAATCGTGGGCGTGCACGGTGGCGATGAACGGATTAACAGAGCAGCGTGCAAGGACGACCGCGTCGATCTTCTGGTGCACCCTGAAAGTGGGAAAAAAGGTGTGTTAAGCCAGGTAGAGGCAAAATTAGCGAGGAAAAACCAGGTCGCGCTAGGAGTGTGCCTCAGTTATTTTTGGAAGACGGAAAACGTGGAACGCTCTCGAGTCCTTACGTTACAGCGCAAAAATGTAGCTGTGTGTCAGAAGTTGGGGGTGCCAATCGTCATTATGAGTGACGCTAATTCGTGCTATGACATGCGGTCCCCCAGTCAACTTAAAGCACTAGCACACATCCTCGGTTTGAACCACTTGGAAGCCGATATCGCGTTGTCAAAAAATCCGTTAAGCATTATGGCGAGTCGAAAAGAAGAGAAGCGGGGAGGTCTGTGAAGGCGCTAGCACCCACTTTGCGGGCTAACTATCGCTACGTTGCTTTCGTGATAAGCAGTCCGCTAACCGTACAGCCGAATGAGCTGCAAAAATCGATAACTGGGGCTGCGAGAGCCCTTTTTGGAGATGTCGGTGTGAGCGAGTTAGCGGTACGGATAGTTTTTTTCGACGGAAAGAAAGGTCTTTTGCGGTGTGATTACCGCCGTGTGCACGAAGCGCAAGCGGTTTGTGCAAGTATAGCCAAAATCAGGAATAATCAAGCGCGCGTGGCGACTTTAGGCACGTCCGGAACGATAAAGGCTGCTACAGAAAAGTATTTACAAATTGAATAGAAAATACGAGGCATTATATCTTCTTGTGTCATGATTGCCCATATTCCGAGGAACATTAAGGATATGTGGTAAGAAATTGTATGCAATTGCAGAAGATAGGGAAACTTTTGGTCGCGTCGATGCAAGTGCATTGGCAACGCAGATCGAATGACGAGAGGCTGATATAATGCAGATGGCGCCGCAAATGGGGTACGATAGAGCGATAACCGTATTTTCGCCAGATGGAAGGCTGTTTCAGGTTGAATATGCTCGCGAAGCTGTGAAACGAGGGACCACGTCCGTTGGCATAAAGGCAAAAGACGGCGTAACTCTATTGGTAGACAAGCGAGTTTCGAGTCGGCTTTTGGAACCACAATCCACAGAAAAGATATTTCAGATCGATGATCACATTGGTGCTGTGACGTCAGGCCTAGTTGCAGACGCTAGGGCGCTGATCGATCGTGCTCGAGTTGACGCGCAGATAAATCGTGTCGTTTACAACGAGCCTATCGGCATTGAAACGCTTGCAAAGAAAGTCGCCGACCACAAACAGACCTTCACGCAATACGGCGGCGTAAGGCCGTACGGTACCGCGTTGCTCATTGGTGGGATTGATGATTCAGGTCCGCGTCTTTTTGAAACAGATCCAAGCGGGGCTTTACTGATGGTTAAAGCCACAGGCATCGGCTCCGGGCGAAATGCGGTAATGGAATTTCTCGAAGAGAAGTACGATAAAGAAGCCGATCTTGATAGCGCGATCAAACTCGGGCTGGAAGCACTTTATAAGGCAACTGAAGGCAAGCTTGCAATTGATACCATCGAAATCGCTGCCGTGTCTGCGAAGGACAAGCTTTTTCGGAAGCTAGCCGTTGAAGAGCTCGAAGCGTACGTGAAGAGCGTTCTCGATTCGATGCCTAAAGAGTGATCGTGCCTTTTAAAACTCCAAGAGATGAAGGGCACGATCGGAGACACCCATGGTATCTGTCGACAATGCAGTTGTCGCTAGATTTTCGAAAGGCGGAGAGCATTTTGAAGTGCTTGTTGACCCGGAAAGCGCCTTATCGTTGCGAGAAGGCCGGGACGTAGACTTAGATGCCGTTCTCGCTGTTGAGGAGGTTTTTAAGGACGCATCAAAAGGAGAAAAAGCCTCTGACGAAAGACTCAAGAAAACGTTTGGGACTGCTGAGCATGCCGTAATCGCAAAACGGATTATTATTGAAGGCGAGCTTCATCTCACCTCGCAGCAGCGACGTCAGCTCCAGGAACTCAAAAGAAAGCAGCTTATCGTCGCTATAGCTTCGAACGCAATAAATCCTCAAACAGGTCTACCTCACCCTCCACAGCGTATCGAAAACGCGCTCGAAGAGGCAAAATTCAACGTGGACCCCTTTAAAAGCGTCGACGAACAGATGACCAATGCGTTGAAAGCGATTAGGCCGATTATACCAATCAGATTCGAAGAGGTAAATGTCGCAGTTATGGTGCCAGCCCGATATACGGTAAAATCGCAGGGACCCATCCAGCGCTTTGGCAAAATCGTTAAACAAGAATGGCAGCAAGATGGCTCTTGGATCGGTGTGATCCGGTTTCCGGCAGGACTTCAGAATGATTTCTATGAGCTTGTCAATCGATTGTCACGAGGGGAGGCCCAGACAAGGATATTGACTAGGGAAGGACGCAAATGAAGAGGCAAGAAAAGATCGACAAGACGATTGTAGTTCCGGGAGATTTCCTTTCTGATGATGCCGATAAGGCCGCAGAAGGGACTTTTATCGAAAACGAGAAGGTTTATTCCTTGATATACGGGCTGATAGATGAAAAAGAAAAGATAAGGGTAATTCCGCTCTCCGGAAAATATATCCCGGTGATCGGCGACGTCGTAATCGGAATGGTTTCGGATATAAGCTTCTCTAACTGGAAAATTGATATCAAAGCTCCTTACGAAGCGTTGATGCACATTTCCGAGTACCCGCGACGCATTGAGTCAAGTGAAATGGCTAAAATTATGCGCGTCGGCGACTTAGCGATCTTCAAAGTAATAGATGTCGACAAATCGATGAAAATAGAGCTAGCCCCCCGGGAAGGCCAATTGCGAGTATTGAGAAGCGGAAGAGTAGTTGAGGTGTCATACACAAAAGTCCCGCGAATTATCGGACGAGCTGGGTCGATGATAAGCTTGCTCAAGAGTAAACTTGACGTCAACATCTTCGTCGGCAAAAATGGTCGTATTTGGATTAACGGAAAAGCAGCCGATGAAGAGTTGGCGGTGAGAGTTATCAAACAAATTGAGCGAGAAGCCCATACGTCAGGACTTACGGATAGGATAACGAAGTTACTTGAGGAAGAAAAGCATGGAGCTCATGAAGAAAGGTAAGAGGATAGACAATCGTCTTCCCAACGAGATGCGTCCAGTCAAATTTGAGGTAGGCGTGCTCGAGCGGGCCGATGGCTCGTGTTATGTCGAACACGGGGGAAACAAGGTCATTGCCGCCGTTTATGGACCCCGCGCGGTGCATCCAAGGCACTTGCAAGAAGCGAACCGCGCAATTATTCGATATCGCTATAACATGGCATCTTTCTCGGTCGAGGAACGAAGGCGCCCCGGCCCAGACCGAAGAAGCATCGAAATTTCTAAAGTGAGTCGAGAAGCAATAGATCCCGTCATCATCAAAGAATACTATCCACGGTCCACGATTGATGTCTTTGTGGAAATTCTTCAGGCAGACGCCGGGACGCGGTCAGCTGGGATAAATGCCGCATCTGTCGCACTGGCGGACGCAGGAGTGCCGATGCGTGGCCTCATCTCTTCGTGTGCTGTCGGCAAAGTGGAAGAAACAGTCGTGCTTGACTTGGTCAAGGAAGAGGACAATTATGGTCAAGCGGACATGCCAATCGCGATGAATGTCCGGGCGGGAGAGATTACACTCCTTCAAATGGATGGCCATTTGACACTGGACGAATTTGAACAAGCGCTAGAATTAGGAAAGTTCGGTTGTGCTAGCATAGCTGAAATGCAAAGAGAAGCCCTCATTCAGAAATATAAGGGAGAAAAAAATGAATGACGTGATTGCTGAGATACGTAAAGACTATATTTACGGGCTTGCCAAGCGAAATGAAAGAGCAGATGGCCGGGCATTTGATGAGTATCGACCGATACAGGTCGAGGTTGGATTAATAAGCAAAGCCGAAGGGTCCGCACGAGTAAAGATAGGCAACACGCAAGTTCTCGTTGGCGTAAAACTACAACCAGGAGAGCCATTTCCAGACGCGCCCGATATGGGGGTCATAATAACTAACGTTGAGCTTGTCCCGTTAGCTTCCCCTTCGTTTGAACCAGGCCCGCCAGACGAAAATGCTATTGAGCTTGCACGTGTGGTGGATCGTGGCGTCCGCGAGTCAGGCGCTATCGACTTGTCGCAGCTAATGTTGCCCGACGGTAAAGTGTGGCTCGTTTTTATCGACGTACACGTACTCGACCACGATGGGAATCTTATGGATGCATCAGCACTAGGAACGCTAGCGGCGCTCGTAAATTCAAAAACACCCTCTGAGCGTTATGGCTACGGACCAGACGCTCCACTGCCAATCAAAGAATACCCTATTGCGGTTACCGCAGTTGACCTCGATGGCGAGATAATGCTGGATCCATCACTAGACGAGGAGATTATTTCGGCTTCGAGAATAACCGTCATTTCTGGACTACAAGGGACGTTAGCCGGCATGCAGAAAAGTGGAACCGGAACACTTTCTGCCGAAGAGATAGCGCGAATCGTTAAACTCGCGAGCAGCAAAGCGATGCAACTCAGAGATGATCTTTTTGGTGGTTTAACAAATGGTTAAAAAGGGCGCACGTAAGAAGGGACGAAAAACTCGGTCTGCAGGGCGTTTTGGCCCGCGATATGGCCGAAAAATCCGCAAAAGAATCGCTGATGTTGAGTCAGTGATGCACCAAGCGCACAAGTGCCCGGCATGTGGACGAAAAGCGGTGTCGCGCCAGGGAACAGGCGTATGGGCTTGTTCAAAGTGTCAAGTGACGTTTGCAGGAGGCGCTTACGTTCCCGAGACGTCCGTCGGAAAAACTGTCACGCGCTCGATTCGTCGCGCAAGCGAGGAAAAGGAGCAACTTAAAGTTGGATCCGAAAGGTGATGTTACGGTTTATAAATGTATTCGCTGCAAGCGCGAAGTCGAAGTAGAATCTGAATACGGCGGAATCAGGTGCCCCTACTGCGGCCATCGCATATTGATAAAGGAACGTCCTACAATCATTAAGAAGGTAAAGGTGTTGTAGGAAACCTATTAGCTCCCTAGCACTAGCTTCGGCACATCAGGAGGCGACATTAACTGTGACTGGTGCGCAAAAGGATGAATCGCTCAGATTAACGTATTTTATAGGCAGTCCGCACGCCGATCACGTGTACAGATCGATCGTCCCCGAGTTGGCGGCAACCGACCAGATTGGAGAAGATTTATCAGTCAAGATACACAAAACGGCCAGGAAGCTGGTCATCTGCATCAAAGGAGCAAATATCTCGTCCTGTCGCGCTGCAACGAATTCCTGGCTCAGATTGGCGCTGGTTGCCAGTGAAGTAGACGAGCTAATCACAGAGATGTTGGATTAGCGATTTGGTAATTTTCTAAGAAGACACCAGCAGGAGAATGCTAGATGAGTACTGAGTTACCACCTCAAATACAAAACCAAGTCGCCCAGCTGCAGCAGCTTCAGCAGCAGGCGCAGGCATTAGCAGTTCAACGCAGTCAACTCGAACTGGCTTTGAACGAAGCTAAACAGACCCTTGCCGAGCTCGATAAGCTCGATGACTCTGCAGTGATTTTTAAGACTGTCGGAACGATCCTCGTTCGGTCGCATAAGGGAGAGGTCAAAGATGAGCTAACAGAAAAAAAAGAGACTTACGGCGTGCGGCTCAAAAGCTTAGAAAGACAAGAAGAACGCGTTCAAACACGTTTCCAGCAACTGCAACAGCAGTTACAAAAGGCGCTCGGAGGTGGAGCTGCTCCGCAGGGCGCGTGATGTTACTGACGTGAGCTAAGATCTCACATCACGTCGACTTTGAGTACACCTCACTCTCTTCTTTTGGCACGTACTTCCCCGTGCCAGCGACTTCAGTAGGAGTAGCCTCGCTTAGTATGACGACAACATCAGCAAGATTCTTTAGTGCCGTCGAGAATCCGGGCTCTGCCCCGAAGATGATAGTCTCTTTGCCGTGTTCCATAGCTTTTGAAAGCACGGGCTTAAAATCAGCATCTCGCGTAACTAGTGCGATAATATCTATGTTCGGATTAAAAATAAGTTCCGTCGCTTCAACAGCTAGTCGGACGTCGACATCACTCGAACTCACAACAGGCTCAAACCCCTGATTTTCGATTGCCTCAACAAGCTTTTCAGACGCGTACTGGTTGAGATAGACCCTACCTACCTTGATGTCGCCAAACTCCTTCAAGGTTGTCCGTATTTCCTCGAGGTCTATCTGAAATTCTTTCCTAAGCATGTTAGGCCCGTCGACAAGAAGTCCAACTCCTTTGCGAGCTTTTTCGCGACGCCTGATTATTGTTCTGATTTTGAAACGATCTTTGATATGTGGTATAGACGGCATGCGTTTTAAGACTCCAATTATTGCAAAAATAACGTACGCGTGTACGCGTTGCGTATTATATATCTTTTTCTTTTGCGCAAAAAAATCGGCGTTTTACGTAAGATTAAAAGCTTTGCGAGTGTTTTCTAAGACAATAGACGCAGTATCGTTCCTCTTCAAGCCCCAAATTCGAGAAACGGCAGTGATAGCATCGGACACAAACGCGGGTTCATTCCGGCCCTTGCGAGCAGCTAAGTACGGGCTATCGGTCTCAATGACTACAGCATCGCGTGGAGCGTTCATTGCGATTTCCTGATGATGCTTTGATCGACACACGCGAGTGGGAATTGAGATATAGTGCCCACATTCTGCAATATCTTTGAGCAATTGAAGGCTACCTCCATAACAATGGTATATTACTTGGTCAACCCGGCGCACTAATTGAAAAACGTCATCTTCGGCATCCCGGCTGTGAACGACAAGCGGCAGGCTGAAGTCGCGGCTAAGCTTAACAAATCCACGAAAAGCGTTTTCTTGCAGCAGCCTTTGACTTTTGTCCTTTACGTGATAGAAATCCAACCCAACTTCGCCAATCGAGATCGCTGAATCTATATTTCGGCGAATGAATTCCTCAACGCTTTTTTTTTCCACCAGGTGCAGAGGGCTTAAGCCATACGACGCGTAAACATTTTCAAATTTCAAGAGCTCTCGGGTCGCGCGATTTGATTCAAGATTAATACCTGAATTGATGAGCGCCGTGCGCGCGTCAGACGCTCGTTCGATCACTAGCTTCCGGTCCTCATCAAAAGCAGGCGCATCAACGTGGCAATGGGTGTCAACTAGATGCCATCGCAATATTACGCACCTTTCTTCGCCTTAAGTCGATTGATCGCACTAATCATTGCCTCAACGGACGCGATCACAATGTCACTTCGAGCCGCACGCGCCGTTACCAAGTTCCCGTGAGAATCTTCAACGCCGATCACGACGTCAGCGAGTGCGTCGCTTCCGCCGGTGATTGCGTCTATTCGAAACGTTCTAAGCTGTGCGTCGGTCTCCCCTAGAATGTCTTTGACGGCATTGATCGCGGCGTCGACCGGGCCTATACCAACTCGGGCTCCGATTTTTGTTTTGCCGTCAACGACCGCTTTCACAGTTGCGGTCGGCGTCACGCGATTGCCTGTCATAACGGACAGTTCCTCGAGGAGTATCGTTGGTTTCATAACCTCGTCGGTCACGACTTCGGCAATAGTGTACAAGTCAACGTCGGTGACTTGCCGGCCTTGATCTCCGATCTCCTTGACCCGACTTATGATGCGTGTGAGCTCGTCTTCGGAAATGTCAAAATGGGCATCTTTCAGCATTTCGCGAACGGCATGCCTGCCGGTGTGCTTGCCTGCAACAAGTCGTCGATGCTGACCGACCATTTCTGGCGTCATGATTCCCGGTTCAAACGTGTCGGGCCGTTCGAGTACCCCGCGCGAGTGGATTCCCGATTCGTGCGAAAAAGCGTTCTCGCCGACGATCGGGGTCGTTGCGGGTAAACTTACTTTCGTGAAGCGTTCGACGAGTCGGGACGTCTCAAGCAAGTACTGGGTCCGGATGTTGAATTTTATTCCGTATATGCTCGACAGGCTCATTGCGGTTTGAGCGAGGTCGGCGTTACCTGCGCGCTCTCCGATGCCGTTAACTGTCACTTGAACTTGATTAGCACCTGCCTCAACCGCCGACAGACTGTTAGCAACTGCTAATCCGAAATCATTGTGACAGTGCACATCGATGGGGACTTTGACGGCTTCTCTGATCTGCTTGACAAACTTGAACATGCGAGAAGGTGCCATGATGCCCACGGTATCCGGTATGTTGATGAAGTCAGCCCCGGCAGATTCCACGCCGCCGCACACGCGCAGGAGGAACTCCATCTCTGTTCTGGTCGCATCCATTGCAGAAAAAAGGCACTTTACACCGTGATCCTTAACATATTCAACGGCATCGACCGAAAGATCGTAGGCTTCTTGCCGAGTTTTTTTCATGGAATGCTTTAGCTGCACGTCAGACGTTGACGCAAAAACGTGAACGAGCTCTACATCGGCGTCTAGGCACGCGTCAATATCTGGGGTTAAAACGCGCGCGAGGCCGCAAACAGTTGTCTTGAGATTCGCGTCTGCGATGCTTTTGACGGCGTTGAACTCTCCTCTAGAAGCGATCGGAAAACCAGCTTCGACGATGTCGACGCCTAGCTTGTCAAGAGCCTTAGCGATAATCAGCTTCTGTTCTTGGGTGAACGAGACGTTAGGCGTTTGCTCTCCGTCGCGCAGCGTCGTATCGAAAAAGGTTACTATCTGCTTATTCATTTTCGAATTGACGAAGAAGATCTCTTACGTAAATCTCTCACGTCCCTTATTATAGAGCGAACTATAAAACGCTTTCTTTGATAACTGCGCAAGCTTCGCAGGCACGCTGTCGCTCGGTCAATAGCTTCGCTGATCCCAAGGAGAAAGCCATTTCGTTCAGGCGAAACGCCTGTGGATCCAGCTGATCAATCGCACGTTTTCTACGAAGATGACGTCGATGATAACGGCCAAAACGCCAACAAGAAAAATCGCGTCGAAAACGCCGGCGCCGCCTACTGACGCAAACGCGAAGCCTTTCGGCTGAAAGGCCATAATCTTGCTAATTCGAATTAGATCAGCGCCTAGCAGTACGCCCAAAGAACCCGACACGTAGGCTATTGGGCCAACGGCAGCCCAATGTCTTTTTGAAAGTGCCATCGCAACAATGCTGGCCGCTATAGCAATGGCGTAGATATTTTCAATAACAACGCCTTCACCGGGCACGTAGTGTGAACTGAGGTATGAGACGACGGCGATGATGATGATTCCAAGGAGACTAGCCAAAAAAGGACTTCTGCGGTCGAACATCATCCTGAGCGATATAAAGAAGGGGATGAAGAAACCAGCGAGGTCAAATCCAATGGCCAGCTCAGTCTTCGGCCCTACTGTTATAAAACCATAAAAAAGCAGCACCCTCAGCGGCATGTCGATTAAGCCAAGCCCTAGTGAGCCACGAAAATAGACTAAAATCGAGGGAAATGAGGTCAAGAACAACAGCGTTGATCCAATAAATATCAGCAGCGCTTCAGACAGCTTGAAACCTACTGTCTCAAAGCCAAACACCAATAGCACGAGTATAATGAAAGCCAGAACAAGGTAAACGATCGACTCAGCTAGCATGATATTGGGTGATTTTCGTTCGAGGATCGCTCTCCTCTATTCCAGGACAGATAGGACCTTGGCGGTAAGAACAGCGTTTACGAGTTTCCCATCTGCCTTGCCCCTAACTTCTTTCATGACAATGCCCATAAGAGGTCCGACCGCAGCCACGCCCTTAGCCTTGACGAAGTCGAGCCGTGCTTTCACGATCCCGTCAACGATGATCTTGAGCTCGCTTTCGCTGAGCGTGGTAAAGCCTAGTTCTGCTGCAGCGTCCGCTGCCATCTTAGTTGGACACTGGGCTAAGGTTCGCAGCGTCTCAGGGACGCCTTCCTTGGAGATGACTTTAGATCTGATAAGTTGAAAAACGCTAAGGAAGTGAGAGGGCGTCAGGTCTTCAACGGGTGCGTTATCCCTTCGGAGCTCTGCAATAGTTCCCTCCAACGTTCTGACGGCGAGCCGAGCAGCGTCTTTTACAGCGTCTTTAGTCACGCTTTCATCTTTGCTCTGCCAAAGCTGCATTATTTGTTCAAAAAGCAAATTGTTCTCCGACCACGCGATTTGTTGTGCCAACTCGTCGTTCAAGAAGTAGTCGCGCTTGTATCGTTGCACCCGTTCTTCGATCCTTTCAGGCAGATGTTGCCCGATTTGTTCTATAAGGGCCTTCGGTAGGGTTATCGGCGAGACGTCAGTTTCCGGGTACATGCGCGCAGCGCCGGGCAATGGCCGCAAGTATTCAGAGCACCCGTCGCCTAAAGCGCGTCGTGTCTCTTCTGGAACCCCTACACAAGACTCACTTGCTCGCTCTATAACGGCATAAATCGCTTCGATACAAGTTTTTGCGCTTTCGTGTGCGGTGATCACCGCTGCATCGCCTTCTTTTGCTTCAAGAAGCCCGAGGAGAGCATTTTTTTCTTGTGCAGTGATACCGTAACGCGGCAGCTCATCGGTGTGAAAAATCCCGGCGACACCCTTTTTCTTTGCGCGATCTGCGAATTCAGTAGCGAGTCGACGGCCAGGCTGAACTTCTTCGCTCAAGAGACCGGAAAATCCTTTCAGCAACACTCCCCAGACGTGTTTTTTTTTCAGGGTGTTTGATCTGGTGTGCGCGAAGGCCGAGGTGACTTCGATTGGACTTCCCGCACGCGGCCGCCGAGATCTTAATACATCTCTTATCTTGAGAAGGCTAAGCTGTCTGGTCACTTCTAAACGAACAATGTCTTCTATAAGGTCTAGCGCCTGTACGCCTTTGATTTCGACTCGTGCTCCTCCTTCAACTGAAATATTTATGTCTTGACGGATCGTTCCGAGCCCTCTTTTGACACGACAGGCCCGTAATAGCCTCCCAATCGTGAGCGCGAGTTCCTTCGCCATCTTGGGAGTGCGGACGTCAGGTGCCGTTCCTATTTCGACAAGTGGGATGCCGAGTCGATCGAGAGAATAGACATCCTTACCGACGATTTGTGCCGCTTCTTCTTCGAGACAAAGCGTGTCGACGCGCACGGGGCCGCTGTTGAGCGAAACTTGTCCGTTAACAGCAATGAGCGCCGTTCGCTGAAACCCGCTCGTATTCGATCCGTCGATAACTAGTTTGCGCATGGTATGGACCTGCTCGAACGGATGCATCTGCAACAGCAGCGCGATTTGCAGCGCAACCTTGAGTGCCTCGAAGTTCATCTCCATCGGCGGCTCGTCATCGTTTTCCACAAGGCCAGTAGTGGAGTATGCCTTATAGGTAAATCGTCTGGTGCCAATCCCTTCCTCTAGCGCTGCGCGGTCGATTTCGCCAAGTTCGCTTTTCGAGGGCCGCAGGTAGCGATAAAACTCATATGTCGCGTCTTCTGTGCTCTTCAGTTCCGCTGGACTACTGCAGAAGAGCTTTGTCGCCGTGTTGAGCTGTTGGTGAATTTCCAATCCAGCCTTTAATCCGATCCTCTTATAGTCGTGGTCTTTCAAGGCAACTCCTCAAATGTGGCCCATGCCCTACTTTTGTCTGTTGATATTTCGCCTGCGACGTCATTTTTCATCAGCGCCCGGACCTTGTCGAGATCAGAGGTTTGACCCAGCACCCACATAAGCTTGACAAGCGCGGTCTCACTAAGCATGTCGTCGCCTTCGATCACCCCTGCTTTCAAGAGATCACGGCCCGTGTCATATACCCTATCGCATACGCTGCCACAGACGCACTGGGAAGTCATCACGACAGGCATAACTGCAGTTGCACTCTGCACGTGCGGGATCCAGTCTTTGGAGACGTGCCCAAGACCAGTGCCTTCAATAACCAGACCCTTGCAGCCGTGGGCCACATAATAGTCGAGCACATCGGGATTTGATCCCGGAAAGAACTTGACGAGGGCGCAGTTCGGCTCAATCTTAGGACGCACCGTGATTTCACAATCTCCGCGGCGGCGACAATCGGCTAAAAGGCGTAGCGATCGCTCCTGATAGTCAACGCGTGCGACAGGCGAAGCTCCGATCGATCGAAAAGCGTCACGCCGGGAAGTGTGCATCTTTTTGGTGCGCGTTCCCCGATGGACGAGACACGTATCATCCGATTCGTTTTCGTGCATTACAGTGAAGACTCCTGCCAGGTCGCTCGTGGCTACAACGGCGGCACACGTCGCATTCACGACGTTGTCGCTGCTCGGTCGATCAGCAGATCGCTGCGACCCGACGAGAACGACTGGCACGGGTACCTGCAACATAAAAGAGAGAGCTGCAGCGCTATACCCTAAGGTATCTGTCCCGTGGGTCACGAGCACTCCATCTGCGCCCTCACGAACTTCGTCGTACACGCGAACGGCGAGCTCCGACCAAAGCTCAGCTCGCATGTTTTCACTCAGGATGTTGTAGAGCAAAGCGCCTTTGATGTTAGCTAATTCGGCCAAGCTGGGGATGGCGTCGATTATGTCTTCCGCATCGAACTGACTCGTGACTGCGCCCGTACGATAGTCAATTTTACTAGCGATAGTGCCACCGGTCGATATGATGCTTAGGTTTGGCAGCTCGGGCCGGAAGGGCCGAGGAAGCCGTTTGGCTACAACCGGCGCGCCACTCTCAACGAGCGTCATCCGTAATCCTTTGGGCGCAAAGCCAACATTATAGCCACTGTCGAGCTTAATAACGACGAAGTCTGTGGTAGTTGGCATAAGGATACCAAAAAACTCTGCCCCGTTCTTCACCACTTTAACGCGGTCACCGTGTTGCATGATCTCTTAGAGCTAATCGCGCAGCAGATCGCCCTCTAATTTTTTTATCACGTTTCTTTGCAGGGCAAGACGCCGCTCTTGGGTGCGCAATCGCCTGCGTCGCGCCTTCAACATGTGCGTGACCTCAACCGGAGCAGGCCCACCCTTAGTGCCTCTTCTAGCAACGTTGACGTTGACGTCCAAGGCTTGCGAGACATCATCGACAGTCAAACCAAGGCCGGATAGCCGCTTTCCGACATGCTGTTTACCGACAAGATCGATCGTTTCGAGATCGTATTTGCCGACTCGCGTGAGTTCCCCCACGATGGTGTGTGCGGTGCGAAACGGGACGCCCGTGACGCGCGCGATGGTATCCGCCAATTCCGTTGCTGTGGTGAAGCCCTCTGAGCTCATATGTCTCAGCCGGTCTTTATTGACGATGAGCGTACTTAAGATTCCGCTGGCAATTTTCATGCATGCGGTCGTTGCATTGATTGCACTGTGCAAGTGCGGCGTAACCTCTTGCAAATCGAGATTATAGCTGTAAGGAAGCGCTTTGCAAATCATCAGACTCGAAGTCAGCGCTCCCACCACCGATCCGGTTTTGGCCCTAATCAGCTCAAGCGGGTCAGGGTTCTTCTTTTGTGGCATGATCGAGCTTGTTGAAGCAAATCGGTCATCCAGCTCCGCGTAACTAAACTCAGAGGAGGTCCAAATTATCAATTCTTCAGCGATGCGACTGAGCGTGATCATTACGTTTGACAACGCGGCGAGCGTTTCTATGACGAAGTCGCGCGTGCTTACAGCGTCCATCGAATTCTCAATTATGCCATCGAAGCCAAGTGCCGAAGCAACCGCCTCCCGATCCAGCGGCCAGCCGGTGCCACCAAACGCTGCGGCGCCTAGTGGCGACTGGTTCGTACGCATATAGCAGCTTGCCAATCGCTTTAAGTCGCGCTCCAAAGCGTCGTAATATGCAAGCAGATGATGGCCGAGCGTCGTCGGCTGGGCGTGCTGGAGGTGTGTAAAGCCGGGCATAATTGTATTAACGTGGTCGCCGGCGCGTTCTAGAAGCGTTTGCTGCAAAAGTAGTGCCGCCTCAATTGCGCTTAACAGAGCTTCGCGCGTTGCTAGCCGAATGCAAGCGGCGACCTCATCGTTTCTCGACCGGCCGACGTGCATCCAGCCTGCACGAACGCCTCCTATTTCTTCTACGAGCGCCGTTTCAATTGCCACGTGAACGTCATCAAGGTTTCGTGGTAGCTGCGTATACCCTCGCTCATGGATCTTGCGGAGCGCGCTTTTCAGCGCACTGCAAGTAGTTGGCGCGATTACCGCCTGCTTGTTCAGCATGCCCACATGTGCTATGTCAACGAGGATGTCATAACGGAAGAGCCACTCGTCCGCATTGATCGAAGAGAGAAACAAGGAGACGTCGGTATCGGGTTCGGCTAGTCGGCCCTTCCGTATTATGTTCTGCGTCATTATGGTCTCACACGAAGGGACGAGTATTATGTATTTCGCTTAATGATCGCACGGCACTGCACGGTTGCGTGGGCGCCGCGACAGTTTTTTCGGTCACTCTTTGTCGGACAGCGCTTCGACGCAACGTGCTTGAGCCTGCGAACCGCAAACGTCTATGCAAAACTTAATCATCGAAAGGCACGGACACTAACCAAAGTCTATCTTTTCGTATGACCGTACGAAGCTTGGAAAACAAGACGATTATCGTTGGGGTGACGGGAAGTATCGCCGCAACGGAAACGATCAAACTGATCCATCAGCTCAGGCGTAAAGGCGCAACAGTGCACGCCGTTATGACGTCAGCAGCGCGACAAGTGCTGCATCCTAACGCTCTGGAATACGCGACGCAAAATCCCGTGATCGATGAGCTTACCGGGAAAACGGAACACGTCGCCTTTCTTGGGACGCAAGGCGCAGCGGATTTACTCTTGATTGCGCCGTGCACGGCGAATACGATAGGCAAGGTGGCACACGGCATCGCTGATACCCCTGTAACGACGTGTGCGCTTATAGCGTTAGGGTCACGCAAGCCGGTGGTTATCGCCCCTGCTATGCACGAGTCGATGTATTCCTACGTGCTCGTCGAAGATAATCTAGCGCGCCTTAAAGGACAAATACACTTCGTTTGGCCTCGCTTTGAAGAAGGGAAGGCAAAGATCGCGGAAATATCTGAAATCATGCTTACAGTCGAGCGGCTCTTGTCGCAGAGGGATCTCGAAGGGAAAAAGATGTTAATAACAAGCGGGGCCACGATGGAAGCATTGGATCCGATTCGTGTCCTCACGACGAGGAGCTCGGGCAAGATGGGCAGAGCGATCGCGTACGAAGCGGCACGAAGAGGTGCTGACGTTACAATCGTGCATAACGGCAACGCGTCATTCGTAAAGCAGTTGCACGTCGAGAGCGCAGCAGAGATGTGTGAAGCGGTGCTTGCCGAACTCAAAAAGGGCTATAATATCTTCATAAACGCAGCTGCTATCTCGGATTTTACAGTCGACAAACGCAGTGAGAAGATTCGATCAGGTGGCACGCTGCAGCTCGAGCTCAAAAGCGTGCCCAAACTCACTGACGTCGTTCGAAAAAAGTACCCGCACCTGTTTATTGTCTGTTTTAAGGCCGAAACCCACAGCACCCCCGAAGCGCTCGTTGAGTGTGCACGCTCAATCTCGGTCGATCTCGTCGTTGCGAACGACGTGACGGTGCGTGGCATGGGCACCGACGACAACGAGATATACATCGTCAATTCGCAGGTCGAACGGTACGAAGGCGATAAAACGTATTTAGCAGTGAAGATCGTTGATGCTGTAGTTCATCGAATGAACCGCGAATGAAAGCGTTCTGCCCCTTTCACATCACTGGGTTTTTTGCAATCAAGCTCAACGCCCAAAAGGCCTCGTCGATAGGGTGCGGTGTTGTTATTGCTGATGGCGCAACGACCGAAGCGTTCGAGGGGGAAGGACGAGTATACATCAATCGGTTGCCATCTTTGGCACCTACCACAAAAACGGTGGCTTCATCACTTTCTGCGAAGCGAGCAGATATTTGGACAGAGTTGACAGGACCGGTCAGCTGCGGACTTGGCACCAGTGGTGCTGGCGCTTTAAGCACTGCACTCGCCCTTAATGACTTATGGGGATTAAACCAGGGCTTTAATACCCTGTGCAATGTTGCACAGCAGGCAGAAATTAGAAACAAAACCGGAGTAGGTGACGTTGACGCTCAGGCACTTGGTGGCATCGTGATTCGAAAGACAAAGGGAGTTGACCGAATTCCCGCGCCTCCACTTGAAGTCTCCTACGTCGTTTTCGCGCCACTAGCGACGCAAGAAATCTTGGCAAATAAAAAAACGATCGCTACGACGTACAAATTTGGATCCGCTGCGTTAAAAGCCCTCTTACGTAAACCGACTTTTGACGAATTCATGCACTTGTCACGACATTTCGCGTACGATACTGAGCTAATCAGCGAGAAAGCGCGAGACGCCGTTGAAGCCGTAGAAGCTAGTGGCGGATTGGCTTCGATGATAATGCTGGGCGACGCAGTCTACGCCGTCGACCCTGCGAGCGCACTTGACGAGTTCGGAACTCCACGTAAAACCACGATATACAATTGCGGGGCTCATCTCCTCTCTCATACGGGCGAGGAGGATGACACTTCGCGCGAGAGAAAACAGACGCTTGCTTCAAAAGCAGAAATGCAAAGACGTGATACGGCGAATACCAAACCGGTTTAAAAAGGTAGATGGAAGAACAACATATTAGTCAAGGTGCGCAGCGCAAACTTCAATCAATAATGTAGTTAATCCATCAATTCAGTTTATTCCAAAGTGCCTGCAAGCCAAATTACTCTTCTACCACTTCAGCAAAAGCGAAGTTGCGCTTCACAGCCTTGATTTCAATTTTAACTTCGTCGCCGATCTTGGTGTGCGGAACGAAAATCACGAAACCACTAATGCGAGCTATGCCATCGCCCTGCTTTGCAATATCCTCGATTTTCACATCGTATTGCTTTGCAACATCTACGGGCGCGCTTTTTGGCTTGCTATCATAGCTTTTGTA
>CAZHSW010000085.1:0-2403 GCA_964534635.1 uncultured Methanomicrobia archaeon | reverse complement strand
CCATGCGATAGTAGTTGCTGGCCTTTACAAAAGCGGCGCGGGCGCTGATCGCATCACCCGATCGAAGGGCCTGAGCTGCGTAATCGGCAACACGATCAGCCGTGACCGTCCATTCGTTGATCCAGCTCTCGAAATCGTTGTTCTTTATCCGCTCTAAGGTCTCGAGGCACTCGCCAAACTCGGCGGCTCCGACTAGTTGCGTGCTGATTCCTCTAACAAATTCGTAGTTGAATCCGCCGACGGCCTTGTCGCTGAAGTCGAGCTTCATTGGATGCTCCGTGACCATAGCGTCGAAGTTTTGACACGAGGTTTGCGATAGCGCTGGACGCTACGCCCCATGACTCGAGCAGTGCCAGTTTCGGGGTCGACGCCCTGAAAAAACATCGGCGGCACTACCCGCACAAGCAATAGCTTCTTTAGAGGACGGTATAAGAAGCTTTGGTTCAGGGGCACTGGCGAAACCCCTGTGAAATCAAGTGGTGAATTTACTGTTGGTGAATTGTGTGAAACGGCGGTTGGTGAAACGGTTGGTGCCTTCAAATTTTGATTCACTTTTTTAAATAAAAAATTATTAATACATTTTTGATTTTCCTAACTGTGACTTCTATATAATCGCCTTTTTGTAATCCCTGTTCATTCCAAGCTTCTTTATCGATGATGATACGCCTTTGTTCGTCATCTTTCGCCTGAACTATGAAAAGATTAGGCCTGGCCTTCGTCCGAACATGGTCGCGCTCCATTGCGGAGCAAAAAAGCAGACATCTTGAAGCTGGGAGCTCAAAAAAATCGCTATCCGCTCATTCGGGGGTGCAGATCTCTGTACTGTAACTTCCTTTTCGCTATCGCGCGCGGATCTCTTAAGCTAAAGCCAATCGTACTGTCATTGGACAATGGCGGTACGCTCAGGATCTCCGCGTCGTCCACGATCAAGAATAACGTATTATCGAAATTTAACATCAGTAAGGTCTCCTCAAACGGCTTCAAGAACTCCTCTTGATAAACTGAGTTAAGCTTGGATAACGCATCCACTAGTCCAACAGTGCTTACCACCTGAATTATTGCTCGATCCGATTTGAAATTCCTTTTCAGCGACTTTTCCGTTCTCGGGTTCTCCGAAAATACGATAAATTCCAAATCAAGGCTCGTATTAGCAAGGTGCTTGAAATGCTTAATATACTGATCTGAAGCAATCAAAAAAACGCTTTTCTTGGCGTTTCGGAGCATGTCGCGGATCTTGTATTCGATGTTTTTCTTGTTGAAAACAAACCACGATGAATCTGAGGACCGCGCTGCTCCTTGAAAACTCATACCGCTCTTATTAAGAGCTGAGAAACGATCCTTCGCCTCTTCCTTTGCTTTCACGTATGCGTCGACGAGGATCTCCAAGCCAATTTCTTCGGGTACAGCCTGGTAGATCATCGGCTTTGCGTTTGCGAGCACGATGAGGCCTTTATCCTCAAGCGTTCGGAGGCTTGCGTACGTGCTTGGCTTTGAGAAACCGAGAGCGGCAATCAGCTCCCGCACCTCTGCGTTTTTCAGCATTAAAAGGGTGACGTATATTTTCGCTTCAGACTCAACTAGCCCGAGCTTGGTCAACGACCGCACAAGATCTTGAGGAATATCTTCCATGAAACCTCTCTTTTGTTTGATAAGATAGTTAATTAACAAACTAACTGATTTTCATAACTCTTTTATAATACTTGCGTTTTGTGAGGTTCACGCAAAAAGAACGGAAGGACTGTCACTTGTTTCTGATGAAAAAGAACGCAAGATGCCCCTACGTGGCACGTGATATCCATGATCGTAATGCCCGTTACTGATCAAATGGAGCGGAGAACGCCACTGAAACGTGCGAAATGGCAGCGACACCCGTAGTGTGATAGAGATGGGCGTATTCGACGCGTTAGCAAACACGGTAATTAAGCACCCGAAAGCGATTATCGTATTCTGGGTGATAGCGTTGGTGATTTGCGCCCCGTTTGCCCTGCAGTCCCACAGCGTGCTCAAGTACGACCAAGCATCGATGACGGGACCGAACACAGAAGCCGCCGAGGGAATGAGTCTCATTTATAATTCAAGCTACTTCTATTCGAATGCGTCCTCTTCGATGTCTACCGTCCTCGTTGTTCCTTTTAGCAATGTCACTGCAGGGCCCTCGATACAGCAATTCCAACGCACATTAGAGACGCTTTTAGAGGGGCAATTTGGCAGTGATGCAACTCTGTCATACGTCGGCAAGTTCTCGAACAACAGCTCGTCGAACTCTGGCGTATACATGTGGCTTATTAATTTCTCAGGCAACCTCGATCCAAGCGCACAAGTGACCACGATACGGTCGCTTGCCTCTGAAGCCAACACCGAAGGCTTAACGACGTATGTGACAGGACAGTCGGCGATCAACCA
>CAZHSW010000084.1:0-5815 GCA_964534635.1 uncultured Methanomicrobia archaeon | reverse complement strand
ATGGACTGTGAGTTGCTGATATCTGCGCAAAGCAGCGACGCTCTGCGCGGGACTAGAATCTTCGACCAGCACCGCCTCGTTGACTGGGTCGCACAGCATTAGGAGGTGAGGATATGAAAAGAATTACGGCGATCATACGACGGGAAAAACTCGATGCGGTAAAGGACGCGATGCGAGAGCTTGGAGATCTTCATCCCGGCATGACGGTTACCGACGTCAAAGGCCAGGGCAGACAAAAGGGCATCACGGAAATCTACCGAGGCAGCGAGTACTGCCTCGATCTGTTGCCTAAAATCCAGATCGACATGATTGTGAAATCAGAAGATGCAGAGCACGTTGTCCGCACGATCTTGGACAAAGCAAGAACAGGTGCGATTGGAGACGGCAAGATATTCATCTCTGCGGTAGAAGATGTGATTCGGATTCGGACAGGTGAGCACGGCATCGTTGCAATTTGACTCCCGGCTATACGCTGCCGCTTTACTGCTCCATTGCGAATCGTCTTTAGCGAATATTGCCCACGGAATCGTTGCTCGTGAAAGAACGCGTCACAACACACAACAAAGGCAAAAAATTAAAGAAAGTGAAGCGAGGCGGCGGTACCGGGCCGTTTATAGCACACGCTTCCCTATCCCGAGGCGAGCAAGCTGTCTATTTGAGCTGCGACAGGGTCGGTGGTCCCAGGGTTAACCCACTGACCAACCTGAACCCCAGCCTGATTGTATAAGACAAGCGTCGGAACCACCCCCGTGCTCTGGATCCACACTACGGATGCATTACCGGCGTAGCGCGTCTGAAGCGCGCTGACCTGCGGCTCGAGCGCTTGACAGTACGGACAGTCCGGCCGGTAGTAGAAATACACGGTAGGCATTCCTGTTGCAGGAATGCTCGCAGGGGTCACGGTTGCTTGTGGATTAGGCGGAACGGTCGCTGTAGGCGTCCCTGCCGGGGATAACGTCGCAGACGGTGACGGGCCGGCTGCTGGAGCACTAGCAGAGGCTTGTGCTGAAGCGTTTTTGGTCGATGCGTTTGCCGCCGACGGTGTCGGCGACGCAGTCGGCCCGCTGCATCCAGCTGCAAATACACATAAAAGCAGCACGGCACAGACTGCCAACATTACGGCTCGCTTTTGTATCAATATTACACCTCGCAAAGTGATGAGTCACTTTCGATAGACGGAGACCTCAGTCAAGGTACATAAGGTTTCTGTAAAGAAACTTGTTCACGTAACCCTTTCAGTCGTATTCCCCAGGAAGCATTTGTGGATAGACCTAGCCTACCAACCAAGCTGCTAAACAAAAGCAGCTTTAATACCGGTAATGATGAACTGCACCCCAATAGCGAGAAGCAGAAGCCCCAGCACACGATTAACTACCTTAAGCTGTTTTTCACGGATGCCACCTGCGATAATGTAGGAGTGTACCATCGTATAATACACAACCACGATCACGATGAAGATTGCCGCAAAAACGACGGCAATTGCGGGCCAGCCCTGGCCAGCCGCGTCCCCAGTGAGAACAATAACCGTCGTTATCGCTCCTGGCCCAGCTATGATTGGGATTGCTAACGGCGTAACAGCTACCTCCTCTTTGTACTCGCCGGAGGTTTGCGGACCTGGTTGTTTCGTAAATGAGACGCGCGCGTAGACCATCTCAATTCCGATCAGAAAGAGCAAAACACCGCCGCCGATGCGCAACGCGGCAAGCGTAATGCCAAAAAGCTGGAGGAGTCCATAACCGCCGACAGCAAAGACGAGGAGAATAGCGAGCGCGTATAAGGAGGCATCCCGCGCTATCATTTTTTGGTCGGCGCGATCGACGCCTTTCATGAGCGAAACGAAGAATAGAGTCACCGTTATCGGATCGATTAGAATGAAGATTGAAGAGAATGTTAATAACGTAAAGCCGAGCAGATCCACGAGTTTGCTCCTGAGGTGCACATTCAATTTATTAAAGAACCCATCTCGCGCGAGTTGGTGGGTTAACTTAACTTGTAGGGAGTGCCGTATATAAAGTCACCCTCAACAGCTTCGGACGCCGTTAAAGTGCTACGATGCCATAACTTACAGGCATCACGCTGTCACTGCTAAAGAGGGGCTGACGGGCATAATTCGCTGGAAGCGGGCATTTGGGCCAAACAAAGTGTCAGTTTACGTTTCTTTCCTGCTACTCTCAAAAAAATCCTAGTTCCAAAAATGAAACTGCGACCGTAAAGACTTTGCTGCAACCGTGCGTCAGCACAGCAGGACACGCGACCAAGCGTACACCCGCTTTCGACAAGCGCCTTCTTTTATCCCGAGAAACCTTTATAACGAACTGCAAGCGTTTAATCGTACGACACAACGGGCTATTTTTGAACATCATGAAAGTGCTAATCACAGGCGCAAGCGGACTACTCGGCAGCGCGCTGCTCAGGGAAGCATCAAGAAGTGGAGTGACCGCAGTTGCCGGATACAACCGCCACGCGTTACAAGACGGCCTCCAGATGGATATCACCAAGTTTGATGAGGTCGAAAATGCCGTACAGCGGGTCGCTCCTGATTTTGTCATTCACGCCGCCGCGTTTACCAACGTCGACATGTGCGAAACCGAACCGCAGCGCGCGTGGGAAGTAAACGCTCTCGGGACGAAGCACGTTACAGACGCGTGCGACGAGCACGGCGCAAAAGTGGTCTACATTTCAACCGACTACGTCTTTGACGGACAGAATGGTCCGTATTCAGAGGAGGATCCAACCCACCCCATAAACGTGTATGGCGAGTCAAAACTCGCCGGTGAGCGGTTCGCTCTGAGTCACCCTCATAATGCCGTAGTCCGCGTGTGCGTCCTGTATGGGCCAGACAAACCTAACTTCGTCACGTGGGTAATAAACGAGCTGCGAAGGAACACGCCAATTAACGTAGTAAGTGATCAAATCAACACACCAACATATGTCGGAAGCTGTGCGCGCGCCCTACTTCGCCTCTGTGAGCTTGATCTTTGTGGTGTCTATCACGTTTCTGGTCGCGAACAAATAAGTCGATATGCCTTCGCCCGCGAAATAGCAGACGTGTTCGGGCTAAATCAAAAGCTTATTAACATCTCGACAACAGACACGTTAAAGCAGCAAGCTCGAAGACCGATGAACTCCTCGCTCAACGTAGCAAAAGCCGAACAAGCCCTTGCGATGCGTCTTGCTAATGTTCGCGAGGGGCTCACACTTTTGAGGGACGAATGGCGATGAAAGGGCTGGTGCTTTCAGGAGGCAGCGGCACAAGGCTGCGGCCATTGACCCACAGTGGACCGAAACAGCTCATCCCAGTCGCAAACAAGCCGGTGCTCGTGTATGCGATCGACGATCTCCGAAGGGCGGGTATTACTGACATTGGCGTCATCCTTGGGCTCAACGGTAGAGAGCAGGTCATTGAGCGAATCGGTGACGGGTCACAATACGGGGTGCACGTCTCGTACATCGATCAAGGTGCCCCCCTCGGCATCGCACACGCCGTCGCCTGCGCTGAAGATTTTATGGAGGATGACCCGTTCGTCGTCTACCTTGGCGATAATATCCTGCGCCACGGTATTGAGCCGTTCGTCGCCGAGTATGACGAGGGGCACTGCGATGCGGTCATCGCGCTGCAACACGTTTCCGATCCCGAACGGTACGGCGTCGCGGAACTTGACGGGAGTACCGGACAGCTAAAGCGACTAGTGGAGAAGCCCAAAGAGCCAAAAAGCAATCTCGCGCTTGTAGGCGTGTATCTTTTCACAACCTCTATTTTTGACGCGATTCGGAATATTGAGCCTTCGTGGCGCAACGAGCTTGAGATAACCGACGCCATACAAAAGCTTGTAGATACGAACCACATCGTCAAGCACCACGTCATCCAGGGCTGGTGGAAGGACACTGGCACCTCTGGAGATATCTTGGAGGTCAATCGGCTCCTTCTAGACGACCTCGTGCCGGTGGTCGCAGGTGCGATCGAGGATGGCGCACGCGTCAAAGGCAGGGTCTCGATCGGGCCTGGGTCAGTGCTGAGGCGAGGGGCAGTCGTTGTTGGCCCGACCGTCATCGGCAACAACTGTATAATTGAAAAAGGGACGTATATCGGACCGTATACTTCTATTGGCGATAACACGCACGTGTCTGGGGCGCACATCGAAGCTTCGATTATCATCGGCGACAGCCTCATCGCGACTGGAAAGACTATCGTCGAGAGTCTTATCGGGGACAAAACGCAAATTCGCTCGACGGAGCAGAAACTTCCTAAAGGGCATCGTCTCATCGTCGGCTCGGGCTCATCGATTGACTTATGAGCCCGCAATGACGAAAGGCGATCCGATCTTTCCGTTAAAAAAAAGACGAGTTGAGGTTTATAGGTGGCTTTCGTGCGAGCCCCAGCGTCTTGACTCATTATCATCGTATTTTAATTTTACGAGCTTGGCCGCTCAAGGCAGATTAGCTAACAAGTAAATGCGAAGCGACGTGCGTCAAAATACTTTCAGTTAGGTGCTGCGATTCCTTTAATTTTTTCGCCGTGAAAAAGAGATTTAATCCGCAACCACAGCCACATTACGGCCAAATCGTTAGTACGTATTTGAAGTTCGTGTTCTATTGTGTCTTGTTTAGGGGCGTATGATTACTGATGGTCATTGTTAGTCAGTAATAACGATTTTTAAAAATCAACGTTCAAAAATTGTTGTTATATGTTTTCATACATCAATAGGATGAATTTAAAAAGAAATTTTTAAAAAATGACCATTTTTTATGATATTTATCAATGTAACAAGCGTCATCTATATTACCAAACGAGAATAACGCTAGACGCGTTCGTAATATTGCTAACTCATATGAAAGAGATGTGATTAAATTGGGCCAGATTTAGTAAAAAAGTTATTACGTGCTCTTTTTATTGGTGGGGGTGATGTATGTGAAGGGCAACGCAGTGATGACCGAAGTCCTCGCAAATCTGCAGTCTATTTTCAGCGGCGTTGAATTTTTAGGCAAGGCCGTCGAATTCGGTGACAAAGTCGCCATCGCCGTCTACCAGTTCAACTGCGGAACGGGCGGCGCAGGAGGCGGCGGAGGCGGCGGCGGAGGCCAAACAAATTCAAGCGTCGCGTTCGCACTTGGGGGCATGATCAGCCCCGTGGCGGTTGTGATTCTCTCAAAAGATATGCCTGGCCTTGAAGGCATAAAGATACACGAGTTTAGAGGGGACAAACTCGGCGAGGGTTTGCAGAGCTCATAGTCCGTTTGTGGCAGATGATCGAGTCGCAGATGGGTAAAAGGGACAAGCTGACGCTTGAAAAGAAAGCGAGATTGATGAAAATTTGAAGTGGACGGAAAATCGAGCATGCAAAATTTAGAAACGATTAAGAACCTTTTGGAGACGTGCGAAACGGCAAAAGATAGTGTTAATGCATTTATAAGCAGCATCAATGATTTTATCGCGATAGTCGAAGCGCTGCCAGCGGTCGCAAAGCCGCTCGTGAGGCGAGACCTACAGTCTAACACCGGGATGAGCGCTGACGAATGGAAGGCTTTTTTGGAACGCCTCAGCTTACGCTATCAGATGATTCATGAAGCGACACAGCACGTAACTGAAGCTTTGGCCAAAAAAGACGAGACTGAAGTCGTTGCGTGCACAGCAGCGCTGAACGAAGCTTCGGCACCTTTTGCCGAAGGTGCAGACGTTGCCGCTGAAGAGCTGGAGACGATGGCAACGTATATGGAAGGTCTGCCCGCAAAAATCAACATGGTGCCCGACGCGTTCTTGAAAGCGGAAGCTCGCGATGGGCTGATTGCTTCCGTGCCTGGGCGGGTCGTAAGAGCC
>CAZHSW010000083.1:0-12737 GCA_964534635.1 uncultured Methanomicrobia archaeon | reverse complement strand
TCTCGATGCACTAAGATAAACTTAAGTATGTTATTAGGGAAGAACTATTCAGAGATTTATAATGAGCCAAAGGCCGCTTGATATCTTAAACGAGTCCTTGGAAACGCCAGTAATCGTAAGACTTAAAGGGGGCAGGGACTTCAGAGGCGAGCTCCAGGGATACGACGTTCACTTGAATCTTGTTCTCGACAAGGCCGAGGAACTCAAAGATGGCGAGGCGATTAAGAAATTTGGAACCATCGTCGTCCGTGGGGACAACGTCGTTTATATTTCACCTTAAACGAAGTCTAGGAAAGGTAACCGAATGACAAAGGGAACGCCATCAATGGGCAAGCGCCAGAAACGCTCGCATGTGATGTGCAGGCGTTGTGGCTTCGTTTCATACAACTTCCACAAAAAAATGTGCGTCCATTGTGGATTCGGTCGTTCGAGGAGGCTTCGGAGGTATCGCTACCTTAACAAATATTAGCTAGTTTTGGAGAAAAACGCTGTCCATGAAAGACAAGTGCGGCGTATTCGGAATCGCTTTAGATTCCAAAGATGCCGCATTGCCCATTTATTATGGCCTTTATGCGCTACAGCATCGCGGTCAAGAATCGGCGGGGATTGCCACCCACGATTCGGCTGTGCACATCGAACGGGGAATGGGCCTCGTGCACGAGGTGTTTGACGAACATCGGCTTGCGCGTCTTCAAGGACCTCGAGGTATAGGCCACGTGCGTTATTCAACCACGGGATTAAGCCGCCTAGAAAACTGCCAGCCAGCGCTCGTGAATTATCGGGGCGGCGCAATCGCGATAGCACATAACGGCGATATCGTCAACGCCCTAGACATCCGGCAGGTACTCGAGGCAGAAGGTCGCATTTTCGTATCAGATTCAGACACAGAAGTCATAGCGCACCTCCTTGTGAAGGAACTCATGCGATATGATACGATTACCGCCGTGCAAGAGCTCATGAACAAACTGCGAGGGTCCTATTCCATAACGCTGCTCATTAACGACGCGGTCATCGGAATTCGCGATCCCTATGGAATCAAGCCACTGTGCATAGGAAAGTTTGATGATGGTTACGTGTTGTCGAGCGAGAGTGCTGCGATTGATACGCTTGGAGGGACGCTCATTAGAGACGTCTATCCGGGGGAAATCATCTCACTCAGCCCCGATGGGTTCGTCAGCCATAGAGCTGCTCGAAAAGCTGTGACGGCACATTGTATGTTCGAATACGTTTACTTCGCTCGCCCAGATTCCATAATCGACGGCGCTCTGATCTACGAAGTGCGGCGCAAAATTGGGCAAACGCTCGCTGAGGGGGATGTCGAAGCAGATATTGTTATTCCAGTTCCTGACTCAGGCATCGCTTTTGCCGTTGGCTACGCTGAGAAATCGCAACTGCCTTACACCGAGGGTTTGATGAAGAACAGGTACGTAGGCAGAACTTTCATCATGCCCGGCCAAGATTTGCGCGAAACGGCCGTAAGGCTCAAACTCAACGTAATCAAGAAGCATATTGAAGGCAAGCGAGTCGTGATGATCGATGATTCGATTGTGCGCGGAACGACGTCGCGTAAGATTGTTGACATGTTACGAGCCGCTGGTGCCAAGGAAGTGCATATGCGTATTGGAACGCCGCCCATCGTCTCACCCTGCTATCTAGGAATTGACATGCCAACTTATGGAGAGCTCATCGCCGCTCGAAAAAGCGTAGACGGTGTGCGGCTAATGATCGGCGTCGATTCGCTAAGGTATATCACTCTTGCGGGCTTGATCGATTCGATAGGTCTTCCTCGCGAAAAGCTTTGCTTGGGCTGTCTCACCGGGGTCTATCCGATTGAGAAGCCCACCGAACGGGCCATGCAGCTCAAACTTGACGCTTTTGCCATCGATGCAAAGAAAAAAGGTGATCGCATTGCGTCTTCCGCGATCTCATCGCCGTCTCCGTGAGCTCGAGACCTATCGCGAAACACCCGCGGAGCTGCACAAGAATTCATCAAGAACGTAAGGGCTGAGCTCTCGTTTTCCTAGTACCATTTCGAATTCGTTCGGGTTCAATAGCGGGGCCTTAAAAAGACTTGCGTCATCTATAGCGACGCGCGGACAGGCGGTGTTTACATAAGCATCTGCTGGGAAATTGTAAGGCGTCCAAGGCGTGATTTCATTTATTGTCACCTTGAATGCGTTGTACCCTCGTCCTGTCGCCTCCTTTGTGAGTTCGTTCGCAAGACTAAGTCGTTGCTGACCCACCTTGGTGCCTATAAGCATGCAAAACGTGCTCGCCTCCATTGCCTTCGCAATGAGGCCGTACCGTTGTTTCAAAATAACTCCTACGTCCGCAACAGAGGTTTTGCGAAGAAAAGGATCTGCTGCGATTACCTTTTTGCCGGTTGCAAGCGCGACGCCGAGCGCGTGGAACGTGCCACTTCCGATGTATATATACTCATCCACGTCAATGGCGCGCGCAGCAGAGAAGTTGCAGCCTAAAACTTGGCCTTCGTATTTGATTCTTTTGTCTCCGACCCCGATGAAGCATTCGAGCCCTGCGGATTCTAAGTGATGGCGAACTGCGTTTAACGTGTGAACGTGATGAACGTTTGTCACGACGCCTACTCGGCGGCCGCTAAGTAGCTCCCGCGCATCGTCTACTATTGGTATAACATCGATGTCGCTTCGCACCTCGATGAAACAGACGCTGGGATTTGCGAGTTCCGGAATTTCTGCGTGACCGAAATGAACGAGCAGATTGGCGGTTGTGTCACGATCTAGGTCGCACGCTCCATAGCACGGGTTGCCGGAAAGGAGAACAGAGGCCTTCGTTTCGTCTGCTATACGCTTCGCTATCTGAGGACCATACCGCTTCAGCCCTTCAGGAAACTGGAGCTGGAGCACGCGGACCTCTCTCTCGCGAACGAGTTTGACGATATGCTCAACTTCGAAGTCTTTTGCTAGGTTCAAGATAAATCCTCGGGTTCTGCGGTTTGGTTGGTCACGGCGTTAATGCTGTGCGTTCCTGACAGTCTCTTTCAAGTCTTCTGTGAACTCCATAATCGTCCTTTCATTTACGTGAGGCATGATGACGATTCGCAGCGCACCGCCCATAACTGATATGCGCCAGCCAAGCGCTGTCAGTTGCAGCACAGTCCGCTGCACGTCAGGTACTCTAAAAGCGATGATGTTCATAATGGGCGGGATCACTGGATAAACGCCAAATTCTGCAGCTTGCTCAACGCACAAAGTTGTCAGCCGCATGCATTCGTGCACGAGGTTTCTATAGCCGTCGAAGCCGAGGTGCTCGAGCACGGCAAGCGTTGCGGCAACCGGAGCGCCGCTTCTGGTGCCAGTGATGGAACGCTCTACTGAGTAGAAAGTATTCGTGCTCAGGGCTTCGAAATCGGCTGGGTTCTTGAAAAGGAGCCCGCCGGAAGGAATCGTGCTCATGCCCATCTTGTGTGGATCGATAGCCATCGATCTTACGCCTTTGACGCTGAAGTCAAAGGGGTACGTTTTGTCGAGAAAAGGGATGACGAATCCGCCGAAAGCAGCGTCGACGTGCAGAAAAGAGTCGTTCTCACGAGCTATCTGTGCGAGCGCCGGGATCGGGTCAATAGTACCCAAAGCTGTGCTGCCTGCGATTCCAACAATGCATACCGTGTTCTCGTCGACAAGCTCGTCGAGCTTGGTGACGTCGACTACATAGTGCTCGTCGAGACGAGCGTACCGTAGCTCCACGCCTGTCAAGTCTCTGGCCTTTTCAAATGATTGGTGCGCAGACGCAGGGACAACTACGTTCGGCTCTCGTACGCCGGCGAGAGCCTTGCTCGCTCGCACAGCTTGTATGTTCGACTCTGTGCCACCGGAAGTGATGTACCCTGTCGCATTGGGATCACCGAGGAAACCACCGAGAATCGCAACGGCGCGTCGTTCAAGCGCGGCAATCTCCGGGAATAAGTTGGGATCACCTAAGTTCGTATGAATGTTTTCGATGTGCGCCTGCACGGCCACAGGGTGGGGATACGTGCACATCGAACTAAGAACTCGTTCGTAGCCTGTGTTTGTCCGAATAGGTTCCCTGGTCTCGCACATAGCTGGCTATGGTAGAGAAACGCCCTAATTCTCGTTCGTGGAATCGCGAGAGCTTTCTAAAATCATGCGCATCTCTGTGCGCGCTACGGCCTCTCGGACGCGCGAGACTGCGTCAATGTTCGAAGATATGCTGCTAATCCCCATGCGTACAAGTATATCGGCCATTTTTGGATCTGAGCCGGCCTGACCACATATTGAAGTCACGACACCTGCTTTGTTGCAGCGTTGGATTACGTACTCCACGAGCTTCAGCACGGCCGGATGTTGCTCATTATAGAGTGCTGCTACGTTTTCGTTGTTGCGGTCGACTGCGAGCGTGTATTGCGTGAGGTCGTTAGTACCAAAGGAAACGAAATCGATGCCTTCTGCAATGAGATCCTCAATAATGAGAGCTGATGCGGGTATCTCTATCATAATGCCGACGTCGATCTGTCGAAAGTCAATCCCCATTTCTGCGATGATTTGCTTTGCCAGTCGCACTTCGCTTTGGTGCTGAACTAGAGGCAGCATGATGCCGATGTTGTCGTAACCGTAGTTGATGAGATTCTTGATCGTCTGAAGCTGCATCTTGAAGACTTCGACGTCGCGCAGGTCGCGCCGTATGCCTCGCCAGCCGAGCATGGGGTTTGGCTCGATCGGCTCCTCCTCTCCTCCTTCCATCTCTCGGAACTCGTCAGTGGGAGCATCGAGTGTGCGCACCCAAACAGGGCGCGGGAAAAATGCGTCGACCACAACTCTGATGCCCTTTTCGAGTTCGTTAATGAACATATCCTTTTGGTTGTGCTCGATGTACCAGTGTGGGTGCTTGCCCATGCCGAGAATCATGTGTTCGACACGTAAAAGGCCGACACCGTCGGCTCCGGTCGCAACCGCTCGTTCAGTAGCCTCGGCAATCGATACGTTGACCTTCACCTCGGTCGCAGTCACGGGTTTGGCAGCGCTGACGGGGATGGGTCCTGCAATCGGCGTTTTGGCTTCCAGTCTTCCAGAGAATATAATCCCCCTCTCGCCGTCAACGGTAACGAGCGCGCCGTCAGTCAAGGTCTTCGTCGCCTGCTTTGTTCCCACAACCGCGGGCACGCCAAGTTCTCGGGAAACGATGGCAGCGTGACTTGTTAAACCGCCTTCGTCCGTCACGATAGCTGCAGCCCTGCGCATTGCAGGGACCATGTCCGGAGAGGTCATTCCGGTAACGAGTATGTCCCCGTCCAAGACTCGGTCCAGTTCGTCGACGGCTTGGATAATCTTTACACGACCAGACGCTTGTCCAGGCGATGCACCGAGGCCTTCGAGGAGTTTAACCGGCTCTGCAGTCGCGACGTCCGTTCGTTGTTCTTCCTTATTCTTGATTGTTGTTACCGGCCGCGATTGGACAATGAATACTTCTCCATTTTCGATAGCCCATTCGACATCCTGCGGGCTTTCGTAGTGATCTTCTATGAGTTCGCCGAGATCGAGAATGGTAAACAGCTCCGCGTCGCTGAGGACGCGCTTGTTCTGCAAGTCAATCGGAACTTCCTTACTTACTGTTTCCCCCGTATTTTGATCTCGTACTACCATCGTCTTCTTCGTCGCAATGTTTGCTTTGATCTGACGGGTTTTTCTATCGATGACGTAAGTGTCGGGTGAGACGGAGCCTGAGACAATTGCTTCGCCAAAGCCCCAAGAACCCTCAATAATCGCTTCCGGTGCGCCTGTGGTCGGGTTTGACGTGAACATGACGCCTGACTTCGCTGCGTTCACCATCTTTTGGACGACGGCAGATATGTTCACTGATTCGTGATCGAACCCTTGCTTCACGCGGTAGAATATGGCGCGCGCGCCGTATAAGGATGCCCAGCATTTTTGTACCGCGGACACGACGTCTTCGGCACCTTTTACGTTGAGAAAAGTCTCCTGTTGTCCTGCAAAGCTCGCCTCGGGCATATCTTCAGCCGTTGCGCTCGATCGCACGGCTACCAGGGGGTTTTCCCCCTCTCTCCGTCCCAGTTCTTTGTAGGCGCTCACGATGTCACGGCGCATTTGTTGTGGCATCTTCGCTGCCAGCACGAGGTTCTTGGCTGCCTCAGCAGCCGTGCTCAGTTCTTTTGCATTGTCGACGTTCACGCGTATCGTCGCAAAAAGCTGCTTTCCGATGCCCGTTTCGTCCAAAAAGCGACGAAAGGCTTGCGCAGTGACAGCGAAACCTCGTGGCACCGGGATTTCCGCGTGTATCATCTCCCCAAGACTTGCGCCCTTTCCTCCTACTGAAGGAACATCTTCGATTCGGACGTCTTCAAGCCAAACGATAGTTGGTTTGTCTTTCATACTCGGCATCCTTTGCATTTTTATGGCTGCTATTTGCGATGGTGATTAGATAAGCCTTTCCAACATAAACTAGAAATACGCTTTCGGCGTCTTGTTTATTCAAACAGCGTGGACGCGCGCCGTGCGTCAGTCTTTTCGGCGAGGAGTCGGTCTATGAGGATACTTGTAAGTGACTCACTGTCGCAAGAGGGCGTTGCCCTCCTGAGTAGAGAACACGACGTCGACGTAATGACTGATCTTGGCCCGGAGCAGCTGATGCGAGTCATCGCTGACTATGATGCGCTTATCGTCAGAAGTGGCACAAAGGTCACGAAGGACGTGATAGAGGCGTCAAATCTCAAGGTTATAGGGCGAGCTGGCGTTGGCGTCGATAACATTGACGTTGACGCCGCTACCGCAAAGGGTATCATCGTGATAAACGCGCCTGAGGGGAACATGATCTCGGCAGCGGAGCATACAATCAGCATGATGATGGCCCTTTCGCGCAACATTCCACAGGCAAACGCTTCCGTGAGGAAGGGAGAGTGGCAACGTTCGCAGTTTCTCGGAGTCGAAGTATTTGGCAAGATGCTCGGCGTCGTCGGGCTCGGGCGCATTGGAGCAGAGGTCGCGAAGCGCATGCGCGCTCTTGGCATGAGCGTCATTGCTTACGATCCCTTTATCACCATCGAGCGTGCGAAGGAGCTTCGTGTTGATCTTGCGTCGCTCGACGAAGTTCTCGCCAACGCAGATTTTATTACCGTTCATACTCCGCTTACTAAAGACACCCACCATCTCATCGGCGCTCAAGAGATCGCAAAGATGCGCGATGGCGTCCGTATTTTGAACGTGGCGCGGGGAGGCATCATTGACGAAGCTGCACTGTTCGAGGGCCTGAAGAGCGGTAAGATCGCGGGAGCTGCACTCGACGTCTTCGAACACGAGCCGCCTTCAGGAAATCCAATACTGGGTCTTGACAACTGTATAGCCACTCCACACCTCGGAGCTTCGACGGTTGAAGCGCAGATCAATGTTGCGGTCGCCATCGCCGAGCAGACGCTAAGCGCGCTGAAGGGTGAACCCGTTCGTAACGCGGTCAACGTGCCCATCAGAGCAGAGACGTTTGGGGCGGTTAGGAGCTACATGCCGCTTTCGGAGCAACTCGGCAAGTTTTGCATTCAACTGGTAGAGGGACAGATAGAAGGTGTGGAAGTCACTTATACTGGCGAGGTCGCCCAATGTGACGTGCACCCGCTGACCATTGCCGTCATCAAAGGCGTTCTCGATAGCGTGCTACAATCGCCAGTTAATTTTGTCAACGCGGAAATGCACGCCAAAAAGCGCGGCATCCGGATCACTGAGACGAGGACCGAGAAACTTGAAGATTTTCAGAGCCTTATATCGGTCAGAATAGACAGCAACAAGGGCGAGTGGTCTGTTTCAGGAACGCTTTTCCTTGGGGATCAGCCACGGATTGTTAAAATCGGCAACTATCACGTCGACGCTGAGACACAGGGTTGTATGCTGATAACATCGCACATCGACAAGCCTGGTGTCATCGGCAGAGTCGGCACGTTACTGGGCAATAACAACATCAACATCGCTGGAATGAATGTTGGCCGTGACAAAGTGCGGGGCGGCGCGGTTATGGTGCTTGCACTTGACGATCCGATTCCAGATGAGGTTCTCGCGCAGATTAGACAGATTGACGGCATTTCGGTGGCTAAAGCGGTTGTACTCTGAGACCTCGAAAAAAAGTGTGGCAGATAGTGTCGATCCAGTCGGCCGAAGATAGCTGAGTTAGCGCTTTTTCTTCTTCTTCCGAGCTTTGCTTTGAGCTTTTCGTCTCACTTGAGGCTGCGCATCTGGCACTTTCGTCGAAGGAACAGAACGTCCAACCGTCCGCTCCCTCGTTTCCGCGGCTCTCCGCTGTCGTTCGGGTCTTTCGCGCGGCACGAATATCCACATTGCCACGAACATAGCGGTGAAAATGATGAGGATCATCATCGCGTCTGGATCGACTACTTTTAGAATCAGGGAGAACAACACGCCGATTACTGCCAACGGGATTCCAGCAAAAATTCCGATGTATAACAGGGCTGTTGTAAAGTTCTGCGTTTCCATTTTTGAGACAGATCTCCTGAGTTGCAATCTGAACGAGCTCAATAGCTGTGCCATTTTGTTCTACTAATTCCTTTTGATTGCCGCTAGGTATCCAGAGGGTTCGTAGGAATTATGTGCTGGGATCTGGGCAGCCACAACTATCTATTAAGCGCTCTGCATCGTAATGCGTGCGCCGCGGTCGAGTGCGTCTAAGATGCGATTAGCGATGTTAGTGCCTTTCGTCACCTTGACCTCACTACCTCGTCCAATGGTCGCCGTAAAAAGGTAGTCGCTGTCGATGAATACGTCGACGATGTCGCCGGGACGAGCGTCAGAAGTCACGATCACGTGTCGGCCGGAGAGATCAATTTCTGCGTCTGCCTGCGCCTTGCGCGACGAGTCTTGTTCCCGACCTTTGAGCGTTTTGGGTGAATCGTCAGTCGCTTCCAGAACATCGATGTCAATCCCAAGGGTATCTTCGACTTTTTCTATGTTCTTCCCACCCTTGCCGATGACATGGGATATATCCCTATCACTCACGTACACGTTGGCGCGCGTGTCAGACAAAATTTCAACCGTGACCGGCTTTTTCGCATACTTTCCGATCTCGCGTTCGATTTCCCGCGCGGCGAACTTCCATGCAGGTCTTGCTTTGCCGCGCTCCTTTTGAGCGGCCATGACGACGACTTGTCTGCTGAAAAGATATACTTCATACTCGACTTTGTTCGTTTCGAAGTTCCTCACTTCTATGACCGGTCGTGCAAGATCTGCTTCCGTCATTCCTGAAGGCACTTTTACGGCAAAATGGACGTCATACACGGACTCGATCTCCCCTTTTTTGAGGAATATGATGGTGTCCACTACCTGTGGGATAACCCCAAATTCGACCCGGCCTATCAGGCGCTGTAACGCATCGATGCCGCGGGTCGTGTGGACGACGCCGACCATCCCGACTCCGGCAAGACGCATGTCCGCGTAAGTCTTGAAATCGCTAGTTTTGCGTAGCTCATCATAGATCGTGTAATCTGGTCGCACTAACAGGAGGATATCTGCCGTCTTCGCCATGTCCCCTTCGAGGGCAGAATACTGCGTGATTTCGTCAGGAACCTGCAAGTCACGAGGGCTTTCCATGGTCTTCACGATAAATCCTTGCCCTGAAAGAAACTCTGCGACACTCTGCGCCAACGTTGATTTACCAGAGCCAGGAGGTCCTGCTATCATTATGCCTCTCGCTGACTCACTAAACCGACTCTTCAGCTCACCGGCGAATTTGTAGTCATCGAGTTTCAGCGACGCAATCGGACGCACCGCCGTTATTTCGATCCCGTCGGCGAATGGGGGCCGAGCAATCGCTATGCGTAGGGAGCCGAGTTGAACTATCGTGGCGCCGCGGCGTTCCAATTCGATGAAGCCGTC
The DNA here is from genome assembly GCA_964534635.1 of uncultured Methanomicrobia archaeon. GTDB lineage: Archaea > Halobacteriota > Bog-38 > Methanoflorentales > Methanoflorentaceae > Methanoflorens. The sequence goes on along the minus strand of CAZHSW010000083.1, from coordinate 2,853 downwards.
GGAACGCGATTTCGCTTGTTCAATGATGTCCGTGGCAATCGCCCGTATCTCTTTTTCACTCATGCGCCTCTTTCTTATATTGACCAACCGAAGATCTGTGATTGAGCCGCGCTTGGCTCGGGGAGGTACGCCTTCCTTTAGAAAAACTGACATCGTGTCACGTGTAAAGAACCGCTGCAGTAACAAAGCCCGTTCTGCTTCCTGTTCAGGTTGCAGGTAAGTGACGTCTAACCCTTTTGCACGTGCGACTTCACTTTGGACGACGTCGCTCGTCATGAACGTAGCTCCGTTCTCGACGGCGACTGTTCGTATCATCGCATCAATCTCTCCAACGGCAGCTAGTTTTATCTCGTCGGCAGTGGGTCGTCTGCCTGTGAAAACCAATTCGATCTCTCCGGACCGATTGCGTTCTGCGAGCGCTTTAAGCTCGTTAAGGCCTTTAAAGCCGATTTCGCGGCCTTGGTTCGCCTGAGCCTCAAGCTCAGAGACCACAGCTTCTGGCACGATGATTGTCGCTCCTCGCAGTTCGCCGTCGTCTACAAGCTTGGTGATCCGGCCGTCGATCAATACGCTCGTGTCTGGAACATATTTCTGAGTCATTTGATCTCGCTAGTTAGATAGTGGGGCGCCGTATTATTAATGCTCTTCTCGTCTCACAATATTTTTTTTGCTCAAATCGTGTGGCGTGAATTTTGTTTAGGTAGCCTTAGTTTTGTGAGCGGACAAAGACGCCAGATCTCGCTACAGTGGGAAGTCAGTCAGTCGAGCAGGAGCAGGTCCACAAAATCGCAAAGGTACGCCGCAAAGGCCAGCGCATTGTAGTACCCTTTATAGAACACGTGCTGTTCGAGGGAATACATTGGTGTCGCTATCCATAAGATCAGCTCTCGGAGAAACAGATGCCAGTTCTCGGGAATATCTGCCGAATTAATATCGTGCACACCTCGGATACTGACGAAGTGGACAACGTATGCGTGGTCACGTGTGTAGTGCAGCCACGGCATTTCCATCTTACCCAGTTACGTGCTTCAATTTCGGCCGGATCGACGAACCAAAGCTGTGCGCGGCTCTGCCTTGCGAGCTTTTTGAGTTCGCTATATCTTCACTAGAGATGTAGCTTCTGCTGACGCCACCTAATTCCCTCACATTCATTTTCGTCGCCCCGCTCTAAAAAAGCAGCATGAAGAGGCAACAAACCCGTAATTAATGTCACAAAGCCTAAGAACGAGAAAAATTGGTCGCGCTTGTGACAAAAGGGTCAAACCCGTGGGGCATTGAATAAGCGTGTGCGTGAAGATATGAAGCGACGACATTTTCCTCTGTGATGCCATCACGGCCGTCCAGTCCTTTGCCATTTATGACGCGATAAGCGAATCGGGCGTCGGGGTCCACCGATGCTTTCGAGTAGTGAAATTCATGTCCGCGAATGATATCGCCTCGCCGCGCGATTGCGCAATCTGTAGCGGCTTCGACTTCGACGTGCCCCAAAGCTTGGATCTTCTTTGTCATTTGGACGTCAAGAGGGAGTACATTTCCGAGCGAGACTTGTTTGCCCTCAACTGGCGAGAGCGAGCGCGATAGATACATGAGCCCGCCGCACTCGCCGTATATGGGCATGCCGTTTTCCGCGTTTGTTTTGATCTTTTTGAGAATAGGCTTATTCTCGTTCAGCTCAGTGGCGTAAAGCTCTGGATAACCGCCCCCGAAGTACAGCCCGTCGACGTCAGGCAGCTGGTCGTGAATTGGCGAGAAGTAAACTATTTGCGCGCGTTTTTCGATCGATTCAATGTTTGACCGATAATAGAAGCAAAATGCGGCGTCGAAAGCAATGCCGATTCGCGCATCTCTCGTTTGTTGCGCCTCTGGCGGTTTTTCGGCGATAATCTCCGTGGCAGCGCGCTTGATGAACTCGATGTTAAGTGAATCATAAACGGACTTGAGGGCCGCGTCTGATAACGACGTTTCAGAACCCATGAGCAGCCCTAGGTGCCGCGAGGGGATTCCTTCGGCGTCCGCTGCAACGGCTCCGACAAACGGGACGTTTATCGCGTTTAGTGCGCTACGAATCCGTTCGCCGTGTTTTTCCGTGCGCACGCGGTTTGCTATGACGCCGGCTATCGTTAGTTCGTAGGGGGTGCAAGCCGCATATCTGACAAACCCCAAGGCCTGCGCCGCCACACTTTCTGCGGAAGAACTAGCATCAATTACGAGAAGGACGGCTGCGTTCGTCAGGTCTGCGATCTTAGCGCAGCTCGAAACTCCGTCGTACATTCCCATCGCTCCCTCGATGACAGCGTAGTCGGCGCTACTTTTTCCGAGCTCTTTTTTGACGCCGTCGTCCCCCATCATAAACGAGTCGAGGTTATAGCACGGCGCGCGTGTCAGCTTCTCAAGGTGACTTGGGTCGATGAAGTCTGGGCCGACCTTGTACGACTGCACGCTAAAGCCTGAATCAATCAGCGCTTTGATGATAGCGAGCGCAATCGTCGTTTTTCCGATTCCACTCTCGGTACCTGCAATTAAGAGTCCACGCATTCGTCTATCGTGCTGCCCCTTCACAATTGCTCTCGATGTCCTCTGGCCTCAAACGCGAAAAACGCTCGGTCGAACGCGGAAAGGCGTTGCGCCTTTTAAAAAAACACCCCGTTGACCAGAAATGGTAAGATAGAAATATATACCTTAACGCGCAAGGCGCAGCGTTTAGTTCTTCTCCTCCTCAAAGAGAGACTTGTCAACGCCGCAGGAGGGACACACCCAGTCATCGGGCAGATCACTAAACGGAATGCCCTCGGCCTCTTCATCGTACACCCATTCGCAAATGGTGCATATCCATCTTGACAATTGTATCACCGG
>CAZHSW010000082.1:0-3843 GCA_964534635.1 uncultured Methanomicrobia archaeon | reverse complement strand
CTCGGGCCTAACGGGGCGGGAAAGACTACGTCGATTAAGATGATGTGCGGCCTTTTGAAGCCTACAAGCGGGCGCGTGCTCTTCGATGGAGCGGAAGTCGAGTCGATGCCGAAAGGCAAAATCGGCGTTTGCCCCCAAGATCTCGTGCTCTGGGAAGCGCTCACGTGTAGGGAGAACCTCGCCTTCATCGGGAAGATGTATGGAGTCCTCGAATGCGAGCTAGACGAGAGGATAGATAAATTGCTCGCTCTCCTCGCGCTTTCGGACAAAGCAGATCAGGTCGTTTCAAAACTTTCTGGCGGCATGAAGCGCCGGCTCAACATCGGCGTTTCACTCGTGCACAACCCTGAGATTGTCTTCCTCGATGAGCCCTCCGCTGGCCTCGACCCTCAGTCGCGCCAGCTCTTGTGGGACTTCATTCGCTCTTTACGAGACGATGAGCACAAAACGGTCGTATTAACCACGCATGTTATGGAGGAGGCAGATGCCTTAAGCGATCGCATCGCGATCATCGATCACGGCAAACTGCTTCTTCTTGGTACGCCCGATGCCCTTAAGAAGACAATGGGGAAGGGTGACGTCATCGAGCTGCAACTAAAAGATAGTGCGATGAACAAAACGATACTGAAGAGCGTTAGTGCGCACCACGACCTCGAGGAGGTCTTTGAGCTTAAAGGGCGAGTTGCTGTACGCGCCTTAAACGCTACGAGCAAGCTCCCGGAAATCATTAAAGTCATCGAGGGTGCTGGCGGGACGGTATCGGACATTACCATCCGCGGAAACACTCTCGAAGACGTGTTCATCTACCTGACGGGCAGGGCCTTAAGGGAGTGACCGTGAAGAGACCGCGATGTCAGTTTTAAATTGGTCCTTACGTAGAATTGCGGCTCAAGCGCAGACGTTGCTCTTGATATTTGAACGGTATCTTCCTAACGGGAATACTATTCGTTATCGGAGTTACGACTAACGCACAAATACGAATCAAGCTGAAAAATAAGCGATACCGCGATAGCGAAGCACAATGCTGCTTAGCCAAGAGTGACTTGCTTCTCCTAATTTCCGGCCCCTCAGCCGCAAGCTACTCTATCCTGCAGCTGAGAAGATTCTGTTGTTGACAATGCGGTATTCAAACTCAAACGATGTTGCTATAGTTGTCGACGTTCTTCCTGATTGCGGTTGCCGATTCGACAACGCAATGCACTCCGATGATTTTTCCTGCCTCCACGAGAACTCCGTGGCCGAAACGACAGTTCTCTCCAATTATGGCGCCCAAATTCACCACGTGGTGGAGCTCCCCGTCGAGAAACGGCATTGCCAGCTTTGTTTGCTCAGAAATGAAATGTGAACCGATGATCGTGTTTTTTCCTATTATGGAGTTTGCGACGAGCGAGTGAGAACCGAGTCGCACATCATTCATGATGAGGGAGTTTCGCACCTCGGTAAAAGAGTCTATCGTCACGCCGTTTCCGATACTCGTCGACGGCAAGATCGTGACATTAGGTCCGATTTCAACGTCTCTGCCTATTACAACAGGCCCGAGCACGTACGACCCAGATCTTATAATTGAATTCTCCCCTACGATTACGTTGCCTCGCACGTTTGCGTCGTCTTCGATTTGCCCGTCGTGCGGCGACGGTGGTTCTTTGATTGAGGCCAATACTGCCGCATTTGCATTTAGCAAGTCCCAAGGATAACTAGCATCGATCCACATTGACGAAGTATGAACGCCTCTGACGTCGTATTGCTTCTCGATCATCCTCTGAATCGTGTCGGTTATCTCGTATTCTCCTCGCGGAGATATCTTGGTGTAAGGAATCTCGTTAAAGGCTGCTGGCGTAAAAACGTAGATGCCGGTATTGATATAGTGACTGATGCTTGTGCCCGGCTTCTCCACAATCTGCGTCACACGATTGCCCTCCGTCGTAACGACCCCGTAGCCTGTAACGTTTTCCTTCACGGTCAAAAGCAGAGTTACGTCGCCTGAGGCGTTGCTCAGCACTTCTTCAATAGCTGGCGGACTGGTGAGATTGTCGCCGTTTAGTACCAGAAAACGCTCTTCGATCGAATCTTCAGCAAGTTTAATAGCGTGTGCGGTTCCGAGCTGCTGTGGCTGCTCGACATAGGTTATTTTCACGCCGAACTTCTTGCCGCCCTCGAAGTAGTTCATCACTTTCTCTTTCTTGTAGCCAACCACGAGACTGATATCGGTGATTCCGCTCTGGGCGAGGGAGTCAATAACATACTCAAGAATGGGTCTGTTGGCCACAGGGACCATGGCCTTCGGTTGCGTCAAGGTGAACGGCCGTAATCGCGTTCCTTCGCCTGCGGCCAAGACAATTGCTTTCACTGTATCACTCAGCATGGCTATACGGAAAATAACTATATAGGCATTACTTGTCACGCTGATTGGTTCAACCCAATCCGGTTAGACGCCGCAAAAAAAGCTGGGAGTCTCGTAGAGTCGTCATAAAAGGAATGCAATGCAGAAACTACGAGAGCTTGCAAGCGTGATTGCTGAAATGCCGTTTACGCTGATGGCCCCGTGCTGAGCAAGTCTAAGACATTCGCCAAACACGTCTCAGCTTTTCACTGCGACGCGCTGAAGCCCGTTCAGTGGGACGATGGCGGAATTGTTATGATGATCGCACTTCAGCTGAAGCTCTTTCCATACAGCGGCGTTGTCCGAAAAGTTGTGCTCGTGCACGCAGTTGCCGAAAAACTGCGAGATAGCCTGGGTTCCATAGTTGGGGCTCTTCTGTTTCGCAGATCAAGATTTTGCAAGTGACGATGGTTCAGAGAAGCGCACGAGAAGAGCAATAACGCAGCCGACTTCAACACGTTTTTTTGGCGTACCTCATCGAAGAGTGTGGATGTCAAACCGCATTTGCGCGCCTTCTCAGATGCCAGCAAGTATTCGTTGACGAAATCGCCTGCCTTTTAGAGAATGCCGTTAAATATCAAAGAGCAAGGACCGATTCAGAGAGAGGCCGGAGAAACGCTGCACGCGCCGATCTCGCACCATTGCTACTGCGACGGAAAAACAGATGTCGACGTGGGACAGGCAGACGCTGACACGCTCGTCGCAAAGTGCCGCGCCTGCAACATAACTTTTAAATTTGAAGGTAGCTTACGTTCGGCACTGCATCAGATGTTACCGAATGTGTCCCTCAGAGCCGAAGCGATGTTCCTCGCATTCAGCGGCCAAGGCATAAGTTTCTTCTTTAGAGGGGAAGGAGGCGTTGCTTATCGCAACGAAGCCGAAAAGATTGCGCAAGTCCTCGGCGCGCAGTTTCCAGCCGTGGCAACATGGAGACCGAGAGACGTTTACTGCGGCATCGGCCAGCTAGAAGCAATCCTCGAACTGTTGGGGATTACATCTCAATACAATTTCGTGGGGGACGGCAAATGTGCTCCTGCTTTCGCGCAAAGCAAGATGGGCGATTTTTTTTGGCAGACGTCGACGGCGCGATTAGCACCTTGGAGAATCTAAAAAGGACCGTAGCAAATCGGAAAGTTGATAGGTTCGAAAGAAAAGATAGGTCGACCGTCAACATACAGAATCAGCTGCGAACACAGTTGTATAGAAACGCGATCGCGACAGACCATTTTATAGCGGTTACACGGGAAAGACGCTCAGCCTAATGCCCTCGATCATCGATCATTCGGTCAATGTAAGTACACGATCGACAGGCGCAGTGGTCAGCCGCTTTGACAAAAAACACGGATTTTTCTGAAAAGATAACTATGCGGACTAATTGCGCACTAGACGCGTTGTGTGGAGCGACTAAACAGACGTGCGTCGGTGATTTGTTTGAATAAAGTAGTGCTCGCGATAGGGGCTCA
>CAZHSW010000081.1:0-3587 GCA_964534635.1 uncultured Methanomicrobia archaeon | reverse complement strand
TTGTACTACAGCGTTGCGGCGTGCGCGAAACTCCTCGACCATAGCTGCTACACTGTCTTGCGGTCCTGCCAACGCAACATAAGCGGCTTTTTGCGAGATGGACGGGGCGCACGCTTGGATGTATTGGTGCACTTTTAGCATTTCTTCGATAATCGTCGCAGGAGCTATAGTATAGCCTAAACGCCATCCGGTCATCGCATAGGTCTTAGAAACTGCATTGACGACGATTACACGGTCGGGATTAATGCTCGCTGGGCTTACATGCTGTCGCTCATAGATGATTTTATCGTAGACTTCATCAGAGATTATGTGAAAGTTGTGGTCGTCGGCGAGTTCTACGAACGCTCGCATCTCGTCGTAATGCTGGACCGCTCCTGTAGGGTTTGCCGGCGAGTTAACAACCAGGGCTCTTGTCTTGTTTGTAATGCATTCTGCGACGGTATCGGGCGTTAGCCTGAATTCGTTTGGTGCTTCTACTCGTGCACTCACAGGCACGCCTCCTGCCACTCGAGTGAGTGGTGAATACGCCACAAATCCGGGATCAGGGACAATGACTTCGTCGCCGGAATTTACCAGCACTTCTAAAGCTAGGTGAAGTGCTTCACTGCAGCCCGACGTGCATAGTATCTGCTCCGGCCCGGCGTCTACGCGATACTGCTTGTAGTACCGAGCAATCTCGCCGATAAGTTCGGGATAGCCATTATTCGGGGTATAGCCGGTAAACCCTTCGTCTAGAGCTGCTTTTGCAGCTTCTTTAATGTGCGCGGGGGTGTCGAAATCAGGTTCTCCGAGTCCCAGGTTTATTGCGTCGTGTCTCATCTTGGCAGCTTCCCTAATTCCTGAAAGCGAAATATGAGACGTGCGCTCTGCCCACATATGCGTCACTTCCACAACTTTGCCTATATTGGCAGTACTTACATCTAACGTATTGACGCGTGACGGCAAATTTATTTATCGGCGATAGTTGCGTGCAGTGAGTGCAAAGTGACACATCCACCGACTTGCGACTTTCCCAACGATTCAATCAAGAGAACGTGGACGGCCATTCCTGTCGCTCGATCTTGGAACTGCAGATTGGAATCACATAACCTCTAGGTCCTCTTCGGTGCAAGTTCAATAGGTTTAAATGACTGGGCTCCAATACATCGTTAGATGTCGCGCAATCGGCTGAGCGTTATTTTCGTAAGCACGTTCCCCCCTCGAGAGTGTGGCATCGCGACCTTTACGCAGGACTTGCTTTTCAACCTCATTAGCGAGAACCCAGACGTCAAAGCGACTGTATGCGCCATTGATGGAGCGAAAGAGACTGGGGCCTACGGTTGCCTAAGCCCCCTTATTTATCCCAAGTCGCGAGTCGCGTTTGTTATTAAAGACTCGGATCAAATCAGCTTTGTTGAAGCGGCGCACAAGATAAACGCGTCGAATGTGGATGTTGTGAATATACAGCACGAATATGGGCTTTACGGCGGTTCCTGGGGTCGTTATATCCTTGATTTTATGGAGGTTCTTGAAAAGCCCATCGTTACTAGCCTGCACACGGTTTTGCCGGCGCCTCCGGAAGAGGCTAAAACAGTCACGCGCGAGATTTACCGTCTTTCTGCGGACGTAGTTGTTCCGGGTCAGGTTGGCATCGACATTCTAAAAAATGCTTTTGATCTTGAGCCAGGCAAAGTGCAGGTCATCCCGCACGGTGTTCCCGACGTTCCGTTTATTAGCACTGCGAGGCCTAAGAGAAAACTTGGGTTATCGCGAAGGTTCGTAATCGGGTCATTTGGGCTCCTTCATCCGGCAAAGGGTGTCGAACGTGTCTTGGAGGCCCTGCCGCAAGTGATCGCCGACAATCCTGAAATGGACGTGCTGTACCTAGTTGTTGGAGAGACGCATCCAAATATTGTGAAGAATGAAGGAGAGCGCTATCGGGAGCGTTTGAAAGAGATCGTGGTGGGTCTTCGATTGGAACGCCACGTTATGTTCGTCGACCGGTATCTGACCAACCGAAACCTAATCTTACACTTCCTTGCAACGGACATTTGTGTATTGCCCTACCTTGCGAGAGATCAGATTGTAAGCGGCGTGCTAAGCCAGGCAATCGGCTGCGGAAAAGCCACAATCGCGACGCCGTATTTACATGCGCGCGATGCTCTGGCTGATGAGAGAGGCGTCATTTTGAGGTCTGGTGATTCCTCAGAGATAGCAGAAGCTATTACCTCTCTGATGCGCAACGAACAGCTGAGACGCGAGATGGAAATACGCACCTACATGTACGGTCGTTCTATCATTTGGAAGGAAGTGGCGAAACGGTACACGGAATTGTTCAGAACATATTCCTTCCGAGAAGTAAATAAGACCAGCAAAACGGACTTTCCTCTATACGGTGGCGACTTTGATGCGTCGTGAGACGCTTATGGAATGCCGCTGATTGGGACTTTTTGCTAGAATATCTTCGCTTGCGGTTAGTTTCTTAAAACGGTCCGTTGCAGGAGTGTTAGAACAGAGTAATTTAACGTAGCAACTACAACGCTATGGTTGCGACAGAAGAGAAGGAACTTGATGCCCTGCGAAGAACGCAGAGGTATATTTCTAGAAGAGTCATTCTTGAAGATCCGCCGGATCAGATAGCTTCGATCGGGGCGGTTGCTCAATCGTCAGCTGGGGACTACATTTTCTCGTCGGCCGTAGTGGTCGACTCGCAAATTCGTGTTATCGACGAATCTTCGTCAGTCGCAGAAGCATGCGTGCCGTACGTTCCCGGCTACCTTTTCTTTCGCGAGGGTCCTGCGCTGATGGCTGCAGTAGAGAAACTGCACATCCAGCCTGATGCGCTGATCATTCACGGGTGCGGCATCAACCACCCGCGATTCGCAGGCCTAGCGTCACACGTTGGTGTCATTCTACAGTTGCCGACGGTCGGCGTTTCCAAAAGGCCCCTTTGTGGCGAGTATGCTGAACCTCGTCTGCCAGGGAGCTTCACCGGCTTGACGTTCGAAGGCAAATTGCTCGGCTTTGTTGTGAAAACGAGTATCAACACCAAGCCGATTTTTGTAAGTCCAGGCAATCGAATGTCATTGTTTGGTGCGCTGCAGCTTGTTAGGCACTGTACAAAGCAGCATAGATTGCCAGAGCCACTCCGGTTGGCACACGCTAAGGTGCGGCACTTAAGATCAACGACTCTTGCCTAGTTTAGTCTGCGAACTTTCAATACTTGACGTCCGTTGCTGTGTTAGCTGAACTCCGTTGCGAAGTTTTAATATGTCATATCCGAAAAAAGACTGCTATCTGCTAGCGAGGTACCAACTTGAGGGCTTATCTCTATCAGTGCCGTGTATGTGGCGCAGAGATATGGACTGATTTTGTCGAGATGCAGAAACTAATCTGCAAAAACTGCCATAACGTAGGCAAATGGCTCGTTATGGACGTCAAAAATAGAGGGGACCTTCAATAAAGTAGGCGATAGCACCTCGATTTATGAAGAGATGCCATCCAAAATAGCGACTTGCGATTATCGGTTAAGTCTCGTGTATGCGAGTTTGATGTCTTCGGCTTTAACCGTTTTTCGCCCGGCGTGTTTTGCCATTTCGATAGCTTCT
>CAZHSW010000080.1:0-6732 GCA_964534635.1 uncultured Methanomicrobia archaeon | reverse complement strand
AAAACCGGACTCACTTTATAGAATTCAAAATCTTACCTGCGGCGCCTCATCACCAGATATGCGACCACCAACAGTCCTGCGACCGCGTATACTGCCTCAAAACCAGGCAAGCCGAGGAATCCTCCTGCTGCACTCGCCGATGCCGCTGCGGCTGCGGCTGGTGGCGTCAAAACGCCATCAATAGGTTGTACAAGGCCGTTAGTTGTGTTAACGGCTGGTCCTGTCATGTTCGCTGTGCTGTTGCCTAGCGTCACTGTACCCCCGCGTGTCGTCACTGTCCACGTAATTGTGTTTCCTCCGAGCGTTATAGCGCTCCCATTTGTAGTGAGGTTCTGTCTGCCCTGAACGACGTGATTTAAGAGGATTGTCGAGAGTTTTGTCGTGTTGTTTGTCAGCAAATCGTTAAGCGTCACATTGCCAAGTGCTGAAAAAGCTGTGTTGCTTGGCGCGAACACGGTGAAGTTCTTGGTAGTGTCGTTGAGCGTAGCTGTCAAGTTCGTCGCGTTGAGGGCTTTGACGAGATCCGAAAGCGTAGGAGTGCTTTCTGCATTTGTAACGATCGTCGTTTTCGTAACGACCACTTGCGCGAACGCTGTGGTAGTGCCTCCGACGATACCGACGGTAATCAAAGTTGCCAATATAACAGGTAAGAATTTCTTATTGACCATTTTTCACCTCCAATATAGACTGATAGGCTAAGCTTTCGTAGGAGTATGTTTATCCATATGCTATAAACTTTGCTTCTCTTTTATGCAGCGCCAGCTCACCAGAAACGCAGCGACCAGAGTCCTGCGACCGCGTATATCGTCTCAAAACGAGGCAAACCAAGAACCATTCGAGGATGTTGCCGATGCGGCCGCGCTTGCACTTCCTAGGGAAGATCGGGCAACTGAGCAACGCTTATGATCTAAGCTGTTTGGCGCGAACAGATAATTCTGCGGTAGAACGCGCAATTGTCGCTTCGCAGCCCTTTTTGTGCAGCAAGCAGTTGCTTGCGGCGGGCCAACGCAAAGCTATTGAAAAGCAAAGATGCTTAATAGTATGTTGTTTTATATCTGCACCGAGCAAAAGGAGTCAGGGAAGTTGCGATGTCTTGGAAGGATTTAAAGCCTCTCAGTAATATCCGCAGCAGGATGGATGGACTCTTAGAAGATGACCGCGTCGAATATGACGGGCCATTTACTGCAACGCCGCCTGTCGATCTCATAGATCTGCCGGGGGAGCTCGTTGTGCTAGTGGATCTTCCGGGAGTTAACAAGGACGAAGTAAGGCTTGAAGGAAGCAGCGACATAATAGAGATCAGCGCGGAACGGACTTCGAAATACGACAATGCCGAACACCTCGTAAGAGAACGCGCGCCTCGTGAGTACTACCGTTCTATTAAGCTCCCTGCGAATATCGATGACTCTGCCGCTCGGGCAAGCTTCTTTGACGGTGTACTCGAAATCCACTTGCCGAAGATCGGATTCGCTAACAAAAAGGTCATCGCTATCGACTAGCCGAATATCCGCTGACTAAGATCGACGGCATCAGATAGTTTTGCTCCTCATTTTGCGCTCAGTGGGGGTAACTCTCATCATCCGCCGTCACTTCCAATATGGGCAACTTGAACGATAAGTATTCCTTGTGCGTTGTGATCAGCGTTGTAAGCCGCTTGTGATTCTCTTGAGAACGGAAGCATTTACTGTTAACGATATACCTCTTGTAAACGCAGGCGACGATATCACAGATTATGTGAAAAATATCGACCTTCGCGACGGTGATATCGTGGTCGTAGCTTCCACGATCGTATCCAAGGCCGAAGGGTTGATTCGGAGCCTGCCAAGCTTCCTTCCGAGTGATCGGGCCCGAAGGATTGCTGCGGGGCTTCACGAAGACCCACGCTTCATTGAAGCGGTGCTCGGCCAGTCCGTCGAGATCCTGATAGAACGGCCGTTCCTGTTAGTTGAGAACAAGTTTGGCCAAGTGTGCGTGAACGCCGGTTTGGATCGGTCGAACGTCGACGAGGGTTTCGTCCTCCTCCTTCCTGACGATCCTTCTAGGAGTGCCCAAGACATACGAGAACGGATAGCAGAGCGTTACCGTCGGAACGTGGCCGTAATCATCACTGACACCTGCGGCCGATCGTTCCGCGAGGGACAAACTGGGGTCGCTATAGGATTTGCTGGAATTGCCCCGATGAGAGACTGGCGCGGCACGAAAGATCTAGCCGGTAAGACGCTGGAGATAACTAATGAGGGCATCGGTGACGAGATCGCTGGGATGGCCAACATTCTTATGGGGGAGGGGGCGGGCGGCACCCCGATTGTGATCGTACGCGGCATCAGCTACGAAGACCGCAAGTGTCACATATTGCGTTCAAAAGAGACAGACGTAATCAGAAAAGCGATTGTCGACGCGAACAAATTGAACAAAACGTAGCGCTCAGAACTACGCTCTTCTTGTTTACACGAAAGTTCACGGCCTGTCAGAACGTATATCCTTATGTGGTGCGACTAAAGTTGCTTGCAACTCGAGAGCATTGACGTGAAACCCAGTCGCGGCCTGCTGGGAGACTGTCGCGCGGTTCTGTCGAGCAGTGTTGAAAGAAAGAGCAGTCACAAGTTTTACCGAAGTCTTAGTTTTGACGAGTTTGGCTATAGTTTCGCCCGGTTCTTGCAAGCATAAGAAATAGCCAAAAGCTAATCGTGAAGCAACCCGATATCGCAAGGCTCTTTTGCTTGCGCTTCCAAATAAGCTCTCTTTTGAGAGAAGCGTCCCGGCCGGGATTTGAACCCGAGTCTTGAGCTCCGCAGGCTCATAGGATATCCACTACCCCACCAGGACTGGCTATTTTTATGTTTTTAACGGTATAAATCGCTTGCTCAATCTGGTTAGCCCACCGACTCTTGAAGGTGTTTAGTTATGTCGTTTCCGACGTCAGACGTCGTCGCGTGCCCTCCAAGGTCGAAGGTTCTGACCTTGCGCGCCCGCAAATTGCATTCGATCGCGCTCAAAACGCCGCTAGACGCTTGAGTCTCACCGAGGCTGTCGAGCAGCATCGCTCCCGCCCAAATAGTCGCTATTGGGTTCACCTTGTTCAGTCCCTTATATTTAGGAGCTGAGCCGTGAATCGGTTCGAACATCGACGTTCCTTCGGGGTTTATGTTGCCGCCTGGAGCAAGCCCGAGCCCTCCTTGGACCATAGCTCCTAGATCGGTAATGATGTCTCCGAACAAATTTGGGGCAACGACGACATCAAACCATTCAGGATTCTTGACGAGCCACATCGTCATAGCATCCACGAGATTGTAGTCTGTCTTTACGTCTGGATAGTCGGCCGCGACTTGAGCGAATATTTCGCGCCAAAAGCCGTAAATTTCAGTCATGGCATTCATCTTGTCAACGCTTGAAACGTGCTCTCTCCTTCGTGTGGCCAAGTCAAACGCGTATCGCATGACGCGCCTAGTGCCTTCAGCTGAGATAAGTCCTACTTGATACGCAATTTCGTCGCTGTCAGAGTCAATATCGAGGCCGAATCTCACGTTATACAGGTTGCGGATAACCTCGCCTTCGCGACGGACGCTCCCTCTCATCGCCCGGCCTCCAACGCCAATATACAGATCTTCCGAGTTTTCGCGCACGACGACGTAGTTGATATCGTCGGGCCCTTTGTCCCGAATCGGCGTCTCTACCCCTTCGAGCAGCCGAATAGGACGGAGATTTATGTACTGGTCGAAATAAAACCGCAATGCGAACAGAACGCCACGCTCGAGGACGCCAGGGGGGACGCGTGCATCACCGACTGACCCAAGGTAGATCGCCGGGTACTTACCAAGCTCCTTGAGAGCATCCTCTGAAATAAGCTCTCCCGTTCTGAGGTAGTGCTCGGCTCCATATGGATAGTCCTTCCACTCGATGTCAAATCCATATTTCTCGCCAGCTGCTTGGAGCACTTTTTTTCCTTCGGCCATGATTTCTGGTCCGACACCGTCGCCAGCGATTGTTGGGATTTTATATGTCTTCATGGCATTCGCAACGTTTCACTAATGCGCGAAAAACGGTCACGATTAACGTTTAATCGGTTTTCCGTTCGCGGGGCTCCTGGCCCTCAAGCTGCGCACGCTTCACATAAGCTACCAGCCCGCCCGCCTTTATGACGCGCATAATGAAGGCCGGATATGCACTGATAGCGTACGCGTTTTTTTGCGTCTCGTTGTAGATCCTACCTTGCTCTAAATCTACGGACAGGATATCTCCATCCTTGATTTCAGTCGTGTCGCATTCGATCACAGGAAGCCCGATGTTTATGGCGTTTCGAAAAAAGATCCGCGCAAATGAACGCGCAATCACGATGCTAATATTGTCTTTTAGGGCCAAGGGAGCGTGTTCTCTCGAAGAGCCGCAACCGAAGTTCTCTCCAGCTACGATAATGTCGCCTTTAACGACTTGACTCGCAAAGTTCGGGCGAACGTTTTCGAACGCGTGCTTCGCGAGGTCGGCTGTTGAGTTGAGTACGAGGTATTTCCCGGGAATAATCGCGTCCGTATCGACGTTGTCACCGAACCTCCACGTTCTACCTGTAAAATGGCCTTTTGGTGGATTCATGCTGATTCCTAGTGCGTTCTCGGGTCTGAGATAATGCCGTCGATCGCAGACGCAGCCGCGGTCGCTGGTGAACACAAATATATGGAAGCTTGTGGACTCCCTTGTCTCCCTACAAAGTTTCTGTTCGAAGTGCTTAACCCAACCTCTTCCGGGCCAAGCATGCCGAATGATCCGCCCATACACGGACCGCAACACGGGGCCTCAACTAACGCTCCGCTGTCGGTAAAGACATCGATGAGGCCTGTTTTTAACGCCTTTTGATACTCGGTGCGCGAAGCCGGGATAACGATCATTCGCACGCCCCGCGCTATGGTCTCACCTTCGAGAATCTCTGCGGCTGCTTGTAGGTCTTCGTAGCGGCCGTTGGTGCAAGAGCCGATGAAAACCTGATCTAAATGCTGACCCTCAACATCGGTGACTGGCACTACGTTGTCCACTCGGTGAGGCTTCGCGACCATAGGTACAATCTCGGCCGCTGCATACCGTCGCACGGTTTTCGTAGCGTCTTCGTCTGAGTGCAGCGTGAAATCCCCTCCGAAAGCGCGTTCGTGTAGGAACGTCGCTGTCATCTCATCTGGCGCGACGATTCCGGCCTTCCCTCCCATCTCGATCGCCATGTTGCAGAGGGTCATTCTGTTGGCGATTTCCATATGCTTAATCGTCTCGCCGCCGAATTCGCACGACTTGTAGGTGGCGCCGTTTGCTCCTACGTCGCCTATAATCGCGAGTATCAGATCTTTAGTGTAGACCCGCCGCCCGAGTTTTCCGTTAATTTCGAACGCTATTGTGTCCGGGACCTTGAACCAGAGTCTTCCGGTGGCAAGTGCGACGCCCATATCAGTCGAGCCTACCCCTGTTGCGAGCGCGCCGACCGCGCCGTACGTGCACGTGTGTGAATCGGCGCCGATGATGAGCTCTCCTGGGAGCGCGTGCCCTTTTTCGACTATGACTTGATGACAGATCCCTTCTTGTACATCATAGTTAAGGATGCCCTCTCGTTTTGCAAACTTGCGCAGCTCTAGGTGGTTGACTGCGGCCTCTATCGAGTCAGCGGGTACTTGATGATCAAAAAGCATAACGACCTTGGTGCGATCCCACACGCGATCTGCTATGTGATAGAGGGTTTTCACGGCGAGAGGTCCGGTGACATCGTGAATCATAGCGATGTCTATCGCTGCTTCAACAAAGTCTCCTGCCTTAACGACTTTTCCCGTTGACTTGGAGAATATCTTTTCGGCAATGGTCTGCCCCATTATCGATCTGCCCCTCAGCCAAAAAACAGCGTTTAGGTTGCTGTCATAACACGTAGGAGAAGTATAAAAACATTTCATTAAGGCAGGTCAGGCCGCTGCGGCGGCGAGCGCATTCAGCGCCATAAATTGCTGGGAATTGAATCCAAGCAGTTGGTCGGGCCGCACGATTTGAACTCGCCGCATTGTTTGACAAAGTTATTAAGACAGATGGTACTACTACTGAAGGTGCAAGAAAACGGAGACAGCCTCTCTGATAACGTGGCGAGCATTTACGAACGCCTGGCAGACACGATCCCAAGGGATGAGTTCATTGAGCGCGTTCGCAAAAAAGTGGAGGACATGTCGGGCTTATGCGATGATAAGACGGCAGCTATGCTCGTCGCTCACGAGCTGGGCATCGATACGGTCGTGCAGATCGGACAAATTGACGGACAAATGAGAGCCGTGGCATTTGTGGGAAAGCTCACGCATCTCTCACCGACAAGAGAATTCTCGCGAAACGGCGACGTTGGACACGTCGCTAACATCGTCGTCTCAGACGAAACGGGATCGATTCGCGTGGTACTGTGGAACGACCTAGCGACTCACGCAGAAGAGCTGCAGGTCGGGCAAACTCTTAAAATTGGGGGGACCGTCAGGGCCGGACCGTACGGTTTAGAGGTCAATGCAAGAGAAATTGAAATCGACGAATCGGTGCAAAATATGGAGGTCGCCACTGCCACGGACAAGGAGAAGATCGCCGACCTCATAGCTGGGCTCAACTCTGTGGAAGTTGCCGGCGTTATACTCGAAGTCGGATCGGTGCGCACTTTTTCAAAGCGCGACGGCTCGATGGGAAAAGTCGCGAACGTTGTGATAGGCGACGAGACGGGCAAGGTGCGCGTAACCCTCT
>CAZHSW010000079.1:0-7180 GCA_964534635.1 uncultured Methanomicrobia archaeon | reverse complement strand
CAGAGAGTTGGAAGGACTCTTCGACAATCTTTTAGAAAACAAACCTGTTTTCAAAGACAAAGAAGTACTAAGACCGTCCTATACACCTAGTTATTTGCCTCACAGACGAGATCAACTCAATGCTATCGCTGTTATTCTAGTTGTTGCTCTCAGAGGCGAAACCCCTTCAAATATTCTTATTTATGGCAAAACAGGTACAGGCAAAACGGCTTGCGCTAAGTACGTAGGAAGAGAGTTGACGGAAGTAGGTGCATCACGAGGTGTGCCTTGCAACGTGGCTTACATTAATTGTGAAGTGATTGACACCCAGTACCGCGTTCTAGCTTATTTAGCCCGCCAATTTGACAAGGACGTTCCAATGACTGGTTGGCCTACGGACCAAGTATATTCACAGTTCATTGAAGCACTCGACTCGCAAGGCGGAAGCGTAATCATCATTCTCGATGAACTTGACAAGTTGGTACGAAAAAGTGGAGATGACGTGCTTTACAATCTATCACGAATAAATCTTGAGCTCACCAACACACGTGTCAGCCTGATTGGCATCTCCAACGATCTCAAGTTTACTGAGTACCTCGATCCCAGAGTAAGAAGCTCCCTTGCTGAAGAAGAAATTATATTCCCTCCGTACGATTCCAATCAACTGCGTGACATCTTGGAAGAGCGTGCGCGCATAGCCTTTAAAGAGCATGCACTTAATCCAGAGGTAATCCCTCTGTGTGCAGCTTTGGCTGCTCAGGAACACGGAGATGCTCGACGTGCGTTGGATTTGCTCCGAGTATCAGGAGAATTTGCAGAGCGCGTCAACGCCGATACCGTTAAGGAAGAACACGTTCGCACCGCTCAAAAGCGAATAGAACTAAATCGAGTTGCAGAAGTAGTAAGGACCCTCCCGACGCAGGCAAAATTAGTCCTTTACAGCATAATTGCGCTTGAGCAAAACGGAGCGCGCAGCGCTACAACCGGAGAAGTAAATCGAGTTTATGAGACCCTTTGCAGACAAATAGAACTCGACATCTTGACCAAAAGAAGAATCACCGACCTTATTATGGAGCTCGATTTATTGGGAATAATCAGTACCAAAGTTGTAAGCAAAGGCCGATATGGCAGGACTAAGGAAATCTCACTGTCCGTTCCGCTCGATGAGACTTTTAAAGTATTGCTTGAGGATTATCGTTTAGAGGCTCTAGACGGGACGCGTTTTGCGCGGAGATCGACCAAAGAAAGCTTGTTCTAATTTCCAGTGAGAGCGCCAGGCCACGGCCGACAACTAACACAATCAACGCGACAGCACGCTTATTGTGCAAATTCGGCTAGTTAACCACAACCCTTTTAAGTTCCAAACCAGCTATCAGAGTGTCAAGCACTTCGGTAATGATTCTTGGCTATAGCGCCGTCTTTCGATTCGTGGTGATTGTGTGAACGACGTCAATAGTGAAAACCTATTTTTTCAGCAGGTTTACGACGACGACTCTGTTGTGTGGATGGGCCAAAATACCAGCCACTTTCCGACGCCTGACATAATCAAGCAGGCTATGGTCAACGCCATAAACAAGGAGGAGTATCACAAATACCCACCTCCGTACGGACTCGAAGACCTGCGCGCACTAATTCTCAAAGACCTCGATCTGAGCGCAGATCACAACGTCCACGTTACGGAAGGGGGTACAGAGTCGCTTTATCAAGTAACCCGTTCGCTGTTACTTCCTGGAGACGGCATGATTTCAACAGATCCAGGTTACTACGTTATTCACAGGTTTGCCGAGCTGTGCAGAGCCAAAGTTCTCGACCTTCCTATTTACTCCGCAGACAACAATTACAAATTGACGCCGGAGATGGTCACTGAAGCGATAGACGAGCGAACAAAAATGCTTGCGATCGTTGACCCATTGAACCCGCTGGGCATCACATATACGGAAAAAGAGATCAAAGCTTTTTGTGAAATCGCCAATGACGCCAGAATCTACCTTTTAAACGATGTTACATACCGCGACGTAGCTCAACGCCACACGCTCGCCGCGAACTTCTATCCTGAAGGCACGATAACCATCTATAGTTTTTCTAAAAACTGCGGTTTAGCAGGTCTGCGGCTTGGCGCTCATATCGCGTCGAACGAGCTCGTGCAGCAAATGGCCCGCTACAAGATAAACGATCTCGGAACGTCTATCGTGAGTCAGGTTGCAGGAATTGCTGCCCTTCAGACAAAGCCCGATTGGCTCCCTGAAATAGTGCGGTGCATTAAGAAAAACCAGGCCATCATTAAAAATACAATTGCGCAGATAGCAAACGTGTATCTCCCCGTCTATCCGTCAGAAGGGAGTATGTTTGTAGTGGACATCTCTGCTACGGGAAAGAAACCTGAGAGCGTCGCTGCCGAGATGCTGAAACGAGGATATTTCATTCGACCAGCTGAATACACAACGCGCAGATTTGTGGATCGCTACGTCCGCGTTAGTTTCGCTATTCCGACGCACCAAGTCGAGCGATTTGCCGCTGTCTTTCCGAACGTGTTTGAAGCATGAAGACCTCCTTGAATCGTGGAATTCTTGTGGCGATTGAAGGAATCGACGGCGTGGGGAAGACAACGCAATCGACGCGATTGGTCGAGAGGCTAAAAGCACTCGGATTCGACGCTGTACGCTTTATTGAGCCGACCGATGAGACCCCTGAGTCAAAACTCATAAAGCAAAAGCTCGAGGACAGCTCGAGCACGACCCATAGCCTCCTTGACTTGTTTCTCGCTGACCGCAGATATGATGTTGAGACGCACATAGCTCCCGCTCTGGCAGCTAATAAGATCGTTGTGATGGACAGGTATTTTTTGTCAACCGCTGCCTATCAGTCAGACAGCAAGGCGTGGCGCGACATACTTGAGGAAAATCGAGAACTCGCCCCGGAACCTGACATTAGTTTTATCATAAACTGGCCTGCTGACGTAGCTTTGCGGCACATTAAAAAAAGAGAGTCTGGGTTCACTGCCTTTGAGAACCAAGCTGCGCTTCTCCAAATAAGGGGCCGCTACCTCGAGATCGCACGAGAGGACTCTGGCAATTATGTCATCATTGAAAAAATAGCCGATGAAGAAGACGTATGTGACGAGATATTGGATAATTTGCTGACGTACCTACATAAACATAACCTTGTCCAGTACGACGTTTAGGTTTTTGCGTTCGAGAATCTAACCGATTTTTTTGGCGTGCGCCGCATAGGCGTGACGTTGTGCTAATCGCCAATCGCGCCAAGGAAGTCCCGCTCAGTGACTATTCCGGAGAGAGCTCCGTTCGTTACTACTGAGAGCACACTTGCGTTGCGTGCCATCATCACGCCGGCAGCTTCACCGATATCCAAAGTTGGGTCGACTGAGATTGGCGCTTCGCGCGCAAGCACTTTGATTGGGATGCCGAGTGCTTCGTGCAAGTTGCCGGTAACGAGTTTCTCGAAGACCTCGCCGCTGCCTAGGTAATTCACAATGTCTGACGTCGTAACGACTCCAAGCATAACCCCTTCTTGAACGATAGGAACCCGAGTGAAATCGTTTGAAATCATTAGTTGAGCAGCCTCTTCGACCGTCGTGTCTGGCCGCGCTGTTACGACGTCACGACTCATAATGTCAGAAAGTCTTTTTCCCGTAACGATGTTGGCAACTAGGCTGACGAAATCACGCTCAGACACGATTCCTATGACCGTGCTGTCCTCGTTGACGATGGGGAAACCACTTACATTGCGACGAAGCATCGTTTTGATAGCGTCGCTGATAGTGTCCTGTTCGTGGAGAGTAATGACCTCCTCCTCCATTATCGAGCTGATCTCTTCGTTAACCGCTGAAAGCAAGTTCCCTCTGTGTTTATTCTCGATTATCTGAGCTTTGTCACCGCCACCGAGAAAATTTACTATGTCCATTACAGTAACTATACCTCTGAGCTTGTTTGTTCCTGGATCACTTACAGGCAAGCGTCTAAATCGGTACTTCACCATCGTTTTGACTGCACCCATTATGGTCATTGTGGGCGGAATCTGGACAACGTTGCGCTTGGCGACCATCATGATGTCGCCTTCGTGATGGGACAACTTGCTCTTGAAGTTCAGGCTACCGCGGTCTGACTTACCGCTAAAATCGCTCTGAGCCCTCCTCTGTCTTTTATTTCCTCTTAGCATTGCAATCCCTTTGGCAATCAGACGATGGCTCGCACGAGATCTTGCCGATCGACTATACCGATCAGCTTAAAGTCCCTAACCACGGGCAATCGGCCAATTGCATATTGTTTCATAAGATTCACCGCCTCCCAGACGGTCGAATCTGGTTGTACGGTGATAACGGGAGTCTTCATGACCTTTTCGACGGCAGGTGAACGAATCCTTCGACCGCCCCTGTCATCCTCCCGCTCGAGTCGAACGTGGCCGGCTTTAAGAATGTCCTTGAGCGTGATAACCCCAATAAGACGCCTCTTCTTCATCACCGGGTAACACGACAATCCGTATTGTGCCATGTTCAGCCAAACTTTCGATACGGGGTCACTCGCGTCACAGGTCTTCACGTCTGTCGTCATGACTGTGTCAACAGTGGTATCTTGGTCAAAACGTAAGGCGCTCAGCAAGCGCTCTGAGTCAATCACGCCGATGATCGTATGATCTTCTGGTGACCTTACCACAGGTACGTCAAAACCTGTCTTAGCAAATATTTTCGCCGCGTCTAGCGGCGTAAAGTCGGCGGTTGCAAGCCCTGTTTCGCGAACGAAGCCGACAACCGTGACATCCGACTTGGTTGACGTCACTTTAATAACGTCTGTTAAAATTATCACGCCTTGAACTCGGTTTTGGCTGTCAACGACTGGCAGGCTTCGATAACCGTCACGCATGAGCTGACGAACGTGTGTAATATAAGAATCTTCGCGTACAGTGACTGGCGGCGACATTAGCTGGACGGTCATTGCACGGTCTCCCGGCACGATTCACATATTATAATGCCGTCAGCATACTCCACCAAGTCAGAAAACTCCCCACATATCTCGCAAACGCCGGCTGAAGTTGAGGCGCGACACCTTGGACATTTCAAGCGTCCCCCGTCTTGCCTCAGATCGTTAGAAAACTCCTCACACTCCTCGCATTCACCTTCCGTCACAATTACATCCCGACTGTCGAGGACGCTTTCCCTGTTCATTTTTATTACATCATCGAGAATTTGATTCATCTCAGAAGAGACCTGGATTACGTCAGCATCTGTAATGATTCCTACCAGGTCATCTCCTTCGATTACAGGGAGGCGACGAATCTTTTTCCGAGCCATCGTTCGCACTGCGTCGTGGACGTCATCGCTGCTTTTCGTCGTGATGAGTGGCTTTGACATGAGCTGCTCAAGCCTCACCGAGCTTGGCTTCAAATTCTTAAAGATCACGTTCGCGACCATGTCACTTTCGGTGACGATTCCTACTGGTTTGCCATCTTTAACGATTATGATGCTGTCAACCTTGTTTTCCACCATTTTCTTGCCGGCTTGGGCGGCGCTCATTTCGGGAGGCGCTGTCACGACTGTTCTCGTCATGACGTCTTTTACCGCTAACCTCGTTTCCATCACTTTCCCCTCTTGTGATTTGTCCTCCTCAGTTACAATTGACTCTTTAATTGTTAATTTTTATAATCACGTCAAACTGGACCGCATCGCCGATCCATCGTTAAGCATGCGTTTATTCTCGCTTCTACATACTTCAAGGCTTAGGTTACTGCTTCTAGTGATATATCTTCTGGTAGCTAGTGAAGTCTCTGCGCTCGCAGTTCCGCCGCAGCTCGACCCGGGTTAAGAGCGGCTCGCGACTAAGCCCGCTCTTACTTGGAAAGGGCCTGCGCAGAAAAATGTGCTGTTAGGGAGACTGAACTGCAAGCTTCAAAAAAAGGATACAGACACCTGCCCGTTCAGTGAGGTTGAGGCGCGCAATCGGCTTAATTGTGGCCATCGTTTATGTTGCGAAAATGCGAGTTTAATGTTGAGACCGTCCCCGGAGCACGAGGGTGGCATCTATATATCAGTAATAGGACACCGCATGTCTGACCCTTTATAAGATTGCTGCTGTCGAGCTCTGTGTTGACACAGCTGGAGGAACAAATGCCAAACGGAACAGAGAACCTGGAGAAAGAAGTAGAATTGTTGCTTAACGATTTAAGAAGTGAGAATCCCGACACGAGAAAAATGGCTTGTTTGGCCTTAGGTAAGGCCAAGTCCATCCGTGCAGTGGATCCGCTGATCGCCGCTCTGAACGACAGGGAGACGATCGTCCGCGAATGCGCAGCGGAGGCACTTGGCGAGATCGGTGACCCGAAGGCAATTGATGCGCTCATTAATGCGTTGAAAGACAAGCAGTACTATGTACGGCTTGAAGCAGCGACTGCACTAGGGCAGATAGGCGACGTAAAGGCCTTGGAACCATTGATCGAGAATATGGATGATGAGAATCAAGTGGTCCGTGAAAAAGCCGCTCAAGCGATCGGCGAGATTTGTGGACTCGGGGATTCGTGCGGGATTGAGGAGGTAGAAGTCCTGCTTGAAGATCTGAAAGACCAGAGCAAGGGAGTTCGTTGGCGAGCATCTGATGCGTTGGTGAAAATTGGGGCCCCGTCTGTAAAGCCACTCATTGCAATGTTAACAGATAAGGACTCGGATATTAAGATCAGAGCGGCAAGGAGCTTGGGAGAAATAGGTGATCAGCGGGCTCTCGAGGCCCTTGCAAATCTCCTCAAAGACAAGGATCCAGACGTCAGAGATGCGGCAGCGAAGGCAACGGAGCGAATAAAGCGACAAAACAGGTAGCATTTGAAAATCTCTACGAGAATACCCAACTGCTGCACATTCAGCAACTACAGCAGCGCACTGTAAACCTGTGGAAAGAAACAAAAAATGCCGTGAGTTCGATGAAAGGAGAGCGTGTAATATACAGCCCTGATACTAAACGAAGCAATAGAATCCCTCCCGGTCAACAACAGACTGACAGTTGGCCTGTCTTGCATTACGGTTCAATCCCACGCATTGATCTCTCAGAGTGGGTGTTTACAATCTCTGGGCTAGTCGAAACAGAGTGTAAGCTAAGCTTCGATGAATTCCAATCCCTCCCTTAACAGAAAGTATTTTCTCACATTCACTGTGTGACCGAGTGGTCAAAGCTCGACAACTGTTGGGAGGGGGTGAGCTCAC
>CAZHSW010000078.1:0-18123 GCA_964534635.1 uncultured Methanomicrobia archaeon | reverse complement strand
AATGTTCTTGAAAAGCGGCGGTTACGCATGCATAATGATTAAAGCAAGAAGCATCGATGTCACCGCGAAGCCGAAGGTGATTTATAAGCGCGAAGTTCGAAAGCTCGAGGAGCTGTTTAACGTCTTATGTGTGCGCGAACTGGAGCCGTTTTACAAAGCACACGCAGCGGTCATCGCAAGTTTGCCTAGGTAAAATCAACCCGATGTTCCATAGCAGCTTTTCTCACTGACCTGCCCAATTTTGTGCCTTCTCTTTCAGCAAACCTTTTTAACGAATTACGTTTATGCTAAATATCGCGACGCACTGAGGGCAAAATGACACGCAAACCTGCGAAAATGTACAGAAAGATTGTTGGGCCTGCTTACACGCGGAAGCATTATATGGGCGGCATCCCTGGAAGCAAAATCTCACAATACGATACTGGCAACCTAAGTGGCGATTTTAAGGTGGCAGTTTCACTCACGGCTGACGAACCGTGCCAAATACGACACACGGCACTCGAAGCTGCGAGGATTGCCGCCAATCGCTACTTAATGAAATCAACCGGCAGGCTAAATTTCCGACTCAAACTTCGCTTATATCCGCACCAAGTATTGCGCGAGAACAAGATGGCAACCGGCGCTGGTGCAGATCGTGTTCAAGATGGGATGAGAAGAGCATTCGGGAAGGCAGTAGGAACTGCTGCGCGCGTCGCCGGTGATCAAAGAGTCTTCACTGTTTACGTCAACTCGGCCAACTTCTTTAAAGCCAAAGAAGCGCTTCGTCGAGCTTCGATGAAAGTGCCGCCGCCGTGCAGAATTACAGTAGACGAAGGGCAAGAACTAATTAAAGCGTAAAGTCGCGCGTCTCTACTTCCTTCAGTTCGGCCGAAAAGCGAAAGAGGTGAACAGCACGCAAGGTTACGAGGATTACTTGAACAGGGGTATGAAAAGCCTGCCTCAGACAACGGTAGACGCCAAGCGTTTTTCGATTCCCGTAGCACGCGTATTCATCGAAGGGAGAATGACTGTTTTTGAGAATTTCGGTGAGATCGCTGACGTGCTGAATAGAGACCCCGAGCACTTGTTTAAGTTTCTTTTGAGGGAACTGGGAACAGCGGGTAAAGCGGAGGCGGGCAGAGTCATTCTTCAAGGCAGATTTTCACAAGAGATGATAGCCGCTCTTATAGAAGACTATGTTTCGGAGTACGTGATCTGCTCGGAATGTAACAGACCGGACACCCATTTAACGAAAAGCGACCGAACGCTTATGTTAAAGTGCGACGCTTGCGGAGCCCACAGGCCCATACGGAAGCGCTACATCAAGAAAGAAAGCACAGCGAACGCCCTCGAGGAGGGAAACGTGTACGAGGTACGGATCGAAGCGGTGGGCAAGCGAGGCGATGGAATCGCTAAGGTCGGTAAATACTCGCTTTTTGTGCCGGGCGCCCATAAGGGCGATACCGTGAAGGTCCGCGTTAAGAAGATCTCAGGAACACTTGCATTTACTGAAAAAGTACTAAGCTAAACCCTCTGGAGGCGGGGATGCAGCAGTTTATAAAAGTCGGGTACGCCGCCGCCGCACACGGGGCCTGTTCGCTTGATCACGTGCCAAGCTGGGCAAGCCTGACCGGCATCCTTGCGCGATGCTTTGCTGCCGCTTCACTATCTCCTTTTCATAAACGTCGCTTCACCCGACTTCTGCTGCTCCTAGCAGAACAAGATTCGCAAGAGGCCTTGTTGAAGATCCGAAACTGATACACCTTCATCTGACGAACACGATGGCTCTCTTATTAGAAAATCAGTCCGGGCACGATGCCCACCGAAGTGGAAAGCATCCCAACACGCCGTCAAGATCCGTACCAATCAGTCCAAAACACAAGTCAATAGCGAACTAGATAGACCATGTTCAACATAGCCGCTACAATCCTGCAAGAGGGGCCTATCTGCGCTCACTGTCTGGGGCGACAATTTGCGAAGTGTGCCACGCATTTGACCAACAAACAACGCGGACAAGCGATACGAATCGTTATGGCAATGCTTGACGATGAGCAAGCTAACGTGCAAGACTGGGAATCAGCTGAGGAGAGTTGCTGGGTCTGCGGAGGCTTATTTAAACGTCTTTATTGGTGGGTAGACCTATGTCTCGAACGGCTTTCCGGCTATGAGTTTTCCACTTTTCTAGTCGGCACGAAACTCTCTGGCAGGTTGGCTGAGAACGAAGAGATCCTGTGGGCCGAGTCAAAAACAACGAGAGCGGAGCCGCTCAAATCTGAGCTGAACAGGGAGCTGGGAAAGAGAATAGAGCTTCTCGCGTGCAAGAAGGTCGAATTCACTAAGCCAGATATCCTCGTCATCGTCGACTTAGCGCGAGACAAGGTTGAGCTCCACGTAGCTCCGCTGTTCCTTTACGGCCGCTATAAGAAATATGTAAGGGGCATCCCGCAAACAAAATGGCTGTGCCGCGAATGCCGCGGAAAAGGCTGTCCAAAATGTGACTCGACGGGAAAAACATACCCGGAATCAGTTCAGGAATTGATCGGCATTTCCGTTCTCGAATCAAGTCTTGGAGAGGACGTCATTTTTCACGGAGCCGGCCGAGAAGATGTTGACGCGCTGATGCTTGGAAACGGCAGGCCCTTTGTATTAGAGGTGAAATCCCCGCGTAAGAGACAAATCGATCTAAAAAAACTTGAGCTTGCTATCAACACGTCTCAACGGAAGGTTGCCGTTGCCGATCTCGCATTTGTAGACCGTGAAACAGTAGCAAGAGTCAAGAACGCTCAGTCGGATAAAGTTTATAGGCTTAAAGTTATATACGAGCATCCGATTCAGACGGAAAAGCTGCGAAAAGCCTTGCTACAGCTTGAAGGTGAGGTGGAACAAATCACACCTCAAAGGGTTGTTCATCGTCGCGCAGAGCTGAAGCGGCGCAAGAAAGTATATTCCGCTGAGCTCAAAGGGGACGACATAATCATTCGGTGCGAGGGCGGGCTCTACGTTAAAGAGTTGATATCCGGAGATGCGCAGAGAACCGTCCCAAATCTCTCGGCCCTTTTGGGTATAAATGCAAAAGTCGAAGAACTTGACGTTCTAGAGGTTGGTGGGGGTCTGTAATGCCAAAGTCACACGGTGAGCGACGAAAGACCCGTTACAAGCTAAAGAAGGCCATACGTCAACGGGGCGTAGCTCCCGTAAGCCACGCGCTAAAGAGCTTCAACTCCGGACAGAAAGTGCATATCGACCTCGACCCGAGCGTCCATAAGGGCATGCCAAATCCAAAATTCCACGGTAAGACCGGTACGGTAGTCGAACAACGTGGCCGCGCATACGTCATTGAAGTGACAGACGGCAATGCCGTCAAGACGATACTCGCTCGCCCACAGCATTTGAAGGCGCAAAAGTAAGAAAATGATTGTTAAAGCTGTGTTAGGCGAGGAGAATCTCACGCTTTCTGAGGTCAAAGACATCCTCGTAGAGCTGAAAACCTCGAGTCCGGAGGAAGAGCCCTACGAGTTCAGGCGGGCGCTTGACCACGTCACCACGTTCGCAAAGCTTACCGCCGAGCAATCTAGACAGCTCGTGGACACGTTAAAGCGTCTTGAAAAAATGAAAGAAGAGATTGCTATTCGAATCGCAGATATCATACCGCTGTCTAAGGATGAGGTCCGGTCTATCTACGCAAAAGAGCGGTTTTCGCTTACCGAGGCGGAACTAGACGAAATACTCGATATCATAGCGCGTTTTTATTAAGAGCACAGGCGGAGAGCATGAAGGGAGAGAGAGAACAACACGTCCGCGTCTTAGACTACTTACCACGCGGCCATCCCGACGACCCTCATCCTGTTTATAAAAAGAAGCCTATCGTGCACGTCGTTGGCGAGGAGAATTTTACGTTGCTCGAACTCATACCGCGCGAAGGTTACGTTCCGCAAACGTACGAACGCCTTTACGTGGGGGAGGAGGAACGCAGTGAGATCGATCACGTGAAAAGGCGCATCAGCTACAGGGAGCTCACGCACGGCGCAAAGGTAGAATTACCGTACGCGCTTGAAATGATTGTCAAAGAGCAAGAATCCAGATTTGTGAGCTTTTTCAACGAAGCGCCGCCGATAACCACACGTTTGCATACGCTTGCGCTTCTCCCCGGTGTAGGCAAAAAGCTGATGTGGCAGATACTTTCGGAGCGCAAAAAAAAGCCGTTTGAGAGCTTCGAAGATATTGCGCACAGGGTAAAAGGCTTGTATCACCCAGAAAAAGTGATCGCGAAAAGGATTGAAGAAGAGCTTAAGGACGAGCACGCTAAATACAGATTTTTTGCGAAGTAGCAACGGGAGCAACGCTGAAGCGTTCGATGACGCCTGAGATTGACCGAAACTATAGGATTGGTCGGGGGCAACACTTTTTAATAAGCGACCAAATTATAGAACGCATCATCGGCTACGCCAACATTCAATCAACTGATACGGTTTTAGAGATTGGCGGTGGCACCGGCAACTTAACCCGGAAAATCGCACCAAGATGCCTCAACCTGTTAGTCATCGAAGCGGATTGGCGGCTGGCCGAGCAGCTTCGCCAGATACCCGGTGCAAGTGTACTGTACGGCGACGCATTAAGAATCCCATTTCCGCCGTTTGATAAGACAGTCTCAAACTTACCCTACCAAATCTCATCTGAAGTCACGTTCAAGTTGCTTGCCCATCCTTTCGTGTGCGGCGTTTTAATGTATCAAAAAGAATTCGCCGAGCGAATGATGGCAGCCCCCGGCACAAAAGACTACAGCCGGCTGACCGTATGCCTCAAGTACAAA
The DNA here is from genome assembly GCA_964534635.1 of uncultured Methanomicrobia archaeon. Taxonomy (GTDB): domain Archaea; phylum Halobacteriota; class Bog-38; order Methanoflorentales; family Methanoflorentaceae; genus Methanoflorens. The sequence continues at coordinate 13,334 of CAZHSW010000078.1, read as the reverse complement.
GCGCAAGCCGAGATCCTAGAGCACGTGCCAAACACGGCATTCACGCCCCGACCCCGAGTCACGTCGACGCTCGTGAAGCTGGTCCCGGTCAAGCCCCGATTCGACGTGCGTGACGAGGCTTTTTTCCACGACTTTGTTCGTGCCCTTTTTACGCAGCGACGAAAGCGGCTTAAAGCTGCGCTAGCCATAGCGGCACAGTTACTCAACGTGACAGCTGTAGCTGAGATCGGGGCGCAACTATCTACGCGATGCTTGGCGCGCCGGCCTTATGAGCTCTCTCCAGAAGAGATTGCAACATTGTCGAATAGGGCTCTCGAGCTGGGACAAAAAAAAGCTTTTAACGAGTAATAATGACGCACAGAGACGCGATTTTCACACCAAACTTACCTCGAGGAGGCCACGCGTTATGCTATCGCGGCACGCGAGTCCTTGTGCTCCCAAATGTTTACGAACCATCTGATGATACGTTTCTGCTCGCCGATGCTGTGATAAGCGAGGTATGTGCGACAGACTCAGTCTTAGAAATCGGCACCGGATGCGGATTAATCGCCAAACTGGTGGCAGACGCAGCTCAATCCGTGATCACAACTGATATAAACCCGCACGCCGTCACGAACGCTCGTTTAAATGGCGTGAATGCAGTTGAGGGCGATCTTTTTGCAAATCTATGTCGACGTTTCGATTTTATCATCTTTAACCCTCCTTATCTGCCAATCCAAAACAAGTTAACTCCCGATTGGCTGACTCGGGCCTGGGACGGGGGTTCATCTGGCCGGGAAGTAATTTTGCGGTTCCTTTCGCAAGTTGACAGATACTTGACAGCGAAGGGACGCGTGCTTCTGCTTATATCGTCGTTGACAGGCTACCGACAGGTGAAGGATTCGATGGACGCCAAATTTAACGTTGTCAGGACAATAAGTTCGCGCAAGTTTTTCTTCGAAACACTGTATGTGCTTTTGGGAGCAGCAGCTAAAACAGGCGAACAATGAACAACGACGCCTCTGAGTTACGACGGACGCAGAAACTTATAAAACAATATTTCATCGACGAAGGTACCGTCGTCCAACCGCCCCTTCTTCAGCCTTCTTCCCTCGTAGCTGTAGTTTTGGGATTCGTACAGAGCGATTGCGACATTCCCTTCATAACAGTTAACCTCGATCTTCGTGATACCCATCTCCAACGCCTTCTCCTCCAACGCAAGGATTAGCTGTTTGCCAAGCCCTTTTCGCTGAAAATCGGGATGTACCGCGATGCCAAAAGACGCGACGTGCGCAGCTCGAGACTTCGGGTCGTTGAGAACTAAGGTCGCAGAGCCTATGATCTGGCCTTCGTACAGACCGAGCACTGTCAGTCTGTTACTGTCGAAGCTACGCAGCCAATGTTGCTTGGCCTCATCAAGATCTTCCGGCTTATATGACCTAGCAAGAAACTGGTCTACCCGAGAGAGCCACCCATACAAGTATTCGTACCTTCCATCTTCGTAATCGTGTTTATCCGCGACCTTCAGCTCCACGAGTGTCTTATCAGCAAGTTTGATGTGATTCATCGGTCGTATTCGAGTCGTTAGCCAAGCTCCTCAGATCTCAGTCGTATCAGACCTAAAAGTGTTTCAAATTCGTCCTTTAGCCTCAATGACGCATCGCGCAACGCTTTCAAAGGGTCCTTTGATTCTGTTTTTATGTGAAATACCGGATTGCTTATCATCGGGTGTTTCACGTCATATGTAGCGCTTTCGACTTGCGGGTCTTGCAGTAGTGAGTATTTTAAGACGTTTAAAAAAGTGTGACCCTCGTCCAGGAACTCGATCTCCGCCTCGTCCTCCGTGACGCGAATAATCCTCAGATTCATTGTGACTCCAACAAAGAGGGCAGCACCGTGGTCGAAGACTAAATTATGCCCTTGCCGTAGTCTTCAGAGATCTTTCGCGTCTCGATGCGCTCACAGCTAGGACATTCGAGTTTATGTTGCTTCCGCACAAGCGGCGTTCGACATCTTGAGCACAAGGCCTTTATGACGCCTAGGTCCTTCTCGACTGTGCTTAATCTTAAGCTCTTTTCGTCGATGACTTTCGCTTTAATAATGTCTTGCTGGTCAAACTCCGTGTCGAGTTTCGCAACATACGAATCCTTGACGTTTGAGATATGAATTGCACCCTGATCTGCATTCGCTATTTCGCGGTTTTCCTGGCCTTTTATTCTGGCAATATCAACGAGAACGACCGCGTTCTTTAGGTCGACGACCCGGCCGACGACGATGTCACCAGTCTTTAGAACTGGTGGGGTCTTCATAACAGGCAGCACCCGAACCATACGTTCTTTCCTGTCCGTTTCGACGGTGCCGGTTATTGCGGCAAATATCTTGCCTCTTTCCTCGTAGGTTCCGTCCCCTGCCATGAACTCCTCAGAAGCACCAATAAGGTCCCCTGGAACAACTATATCAATCATTTCTTTCACTTCTGCTTCCTGTCACAAGTTTAGCACAAAAAATTAGTCGGTGACTTCGATTCGGTAAATTATCGCATTTACGTATCTAACTTCATCCTTATGAAACTTAAAGGTATGTGCAATGGGCAGCGTAACCGGAACAGCGTCTGTGAAGCGGTGTGGCTTAAGGAAGCGCCTCACGAAGCCGTTTACCGCGGCGTTATGCAGCAGGTATACAACATTTCCCAAGCTTACCGCTTTGAGCAAGAATGGTCTGTCGCCGCGTCGCTTTTGAGCACCGAACGGCGGATTCATGACAACAGTATCGTACGAGCCCTCGAAGCTTTCTATGCTGCTTGCGCGCCAAGCTACCTCAACATTAAGCGCCTTCGCGTTGCGTCGAGCGATCGCGAGTGCCTTTTCGTCTGAGTCAACGCCGGCCGCCACTCCTCCCAGCAAAGCTGCGCCAATAGCTAGGATTCCAGTTCCACAGCCTAGGTCGACCACTCGCCTACCAGAAACGTCGCCGTGCAACGAAGCGATGTTAAGAAGGCGCGCAGCGATCGGTGGTGGAGTGCTGTATTGTTCGAGTTCTGCCGACGGTGATTCAAATACTTGCACTCGTTCGAGCAGAATCTCAAGCGTGCGCTGCTTCATATTTAGGGCACCCGGCAAAACTGTAGGCGAATTTAAAACCGCAAATCGTTACCTAGTACCGGACCTACTAGAAATCGCTCATCGCTTGCGGGTCATCAAGTAAGCCACCAAAGTCAATCCGGCAACGGCAAAAACCGCTTCAAATCCAGGTAATGGGTTGCCTGCCGAGGCTGTTGCTTTTACAGACGCACTGGCCTGTCCGTATGTGGTTGTTGGTGGTATATCGACTGCCTTGTTGACGCCGGCAAATGCCGTCGATTGCGTCACCGCGCCACCTGCAGGATTTTTGCCAGTTACAGTGCCATTGATCGTCTGATTGTCGGCGAGTAGTTTGCTCGCGACGTTCGCCCACTGCACCTGCTCATGGTGAATGTAGTCCGGAGGAACTGCGGTGTCGGTCGAACTTCCAGTGATGTGGCTTAAATCGGCTGAAAACTGATTCATAACCTTTTGGTCGTCGACACCTGGGTTCTGCGTCGTCGGATTGTCCGTTTGATGACAAAGCCGGCAATTGCCGGTCACTGTCGCGATCAGGGAAAAGGAGTTCCCTTGGCTAACAAGGCCTTTGTCAGGCACCCCTTTTGGACCGTAAATGGCAGGAACTAGCTTGAGCTGGCCATAGTTAACCGTTAAGGTGGTGTTTCTATTTGGCCCGTACGGGTCTTCAACTTTAACGAGGTACTGCCCGGGAGGCAGTTGCGGCGTCATCCACAAGTAACCGATGAAGCCGGGAGTCTTGTTTAGCAGGTCGTTTGCTCCCATATCAGTCACATTTGTTATGGTTATCCACGAGCCGCCGGCATTGTACGACAACGTTACGGTGCTTCCGTTTCGTGCAACGTTGGCGAACACTTGCACAGCATCGCCCGAAAGTATCGAACTCGGCTGCAGCTGCAGTTGTGTGGTCGCTGATGCGGGCATAAGGGCTGCGCTTAGCATCAATAAAGCGGCGATAATGGACAGCAGCAGCAACGTTATACTATTTGCCGAACGTGGCATCATGCCTACCTCGAAGAGTGCATCCTAGTATCGGCAGGTTCATATATAAAACATTCGAGTATCCTAATGCGGCACAATCTTGTAATCGAAAAATTAAGCCACAGAAAAGCTGAAATGGATATTAGTGCTCATAAAGCTCAATAAACCTAAAAATAAGACGATGGACGACTTCTTCTATCCGAGATCCATAGCGGTCATTGGAGCTGCTCGAGAAAGTGGCAAAGTCGGGCACGCCATACTGAAGAACCTCTTGGATGCCAAATTTCAGGGGGAGATCATACCGATCAATCCAAACACAGACGAGATCCTCGGACTAATTGCGTATCCCACGATAAGAAAGGTCGATCTTGCGATTATCGTGGTACCGGCGAGAATCGTGCCTTCGGTGCTGGAGGATTCGGGACGCGTCGGCGTCAAAGCTGCAATAATTATATCGGCGGGATTTCGCGAGTCTGGAGCACACGGCGCCTTATTAGAAGCCCAAATTCGGGGAATATCCAAGAGATACAACATTCGAGTTATCGGTCCAAATTGTCTAGGCGTGATAAGTACCGCTGTGAACGTTAACGCATCCTTTGCAAGCGAGTATCCAAGCAAAGGGGGCATTTCACTTATATCGCAAAGTGGGGCGATTTGCACCGCTTTTCTTGATTGGGCGGCGAGCGAGCGCCTCGGCTTCGACAAATTCGTAAGCGTTGGAAACAAAGCCGACGTTTCTGAGGCGGAGCTCGTTGAATACATCGCTCGAGACCCGTCAACGCGAGTCGTTTCACTATACGTCGAGGGCATCGACAACGGCCGTGATTTCGTGAACGTCGCCAAAGAGGCGTCAAGAATGACTCCGCTGATCGCACTCAAAGCAGGCAGGACTGACTCGGGGGCGAGGGCGGCGTCCTCTCACACAGGGGCGCTAGCGGGTTCAGACGCCGTATACGACGCTGCTTTCAAGCAGGCTGGGATCATAAGGGTGCATTCAATAGACGAATTTTTTGAAGCGGCGAAAGCCTTCTCGCGCTGCCCTATCCCGAAAAGTCCAGGGGCAGCCATCGTAACGAACGCGGGAGGATTGGGGGTGCTCGCGAGCGACGCGAGTGCTGAGTTTGGTGTTCCGCTCGCAAATTTCACAAAGGATACCATCGAAGCCCTAGAAAACGCCCTGCCGGAAGAAAGTAACATATATAATCCTATTGACATTTTGGGCGATGCGAACCCTCAACGATACGTCGACACCTTGAAAATCGTATTAGCCGATCAAAATGTCGGCCTCGTTGTCGTGCTTCTTAGCCCACAAGCGATGACCGAACCAGACGAGACGGCGAACTTGCTCGTTGAGCTCTCGTCGCAAACGACAAAGCCGATGATGACCTCGTTTGTCGGCGGCAGAGAGCTCAGCCAATCGCGCGAGAGGTTGAGACAAAGCGAGACAGCAGACTTTCCAAGTCCAGAGAATGCTGTCCGAGCCGCAAGCCACCTCATCAAATTCCGAGAGATAGCAACTTCAGAAAGGCCTGAACTGCCCCCATCGATAGGAGTGGGCCAACGACCTAATGCACTGCGTAGGATCCAGCAGGTTCAGGCAGAAGGCAGAACGTCGTTAACAGAGGAGGAGGGGAAAGACATACTGCGCGCGTATGGCATAAAGACACCGAGTGAGAGGCTTGTGGCCTCACGACATAAAGTTGTTGAAGCAGCTCGCGCAATCGGTTACCCGGTTGCCTTGAAAGTGAACTCACCAGATATTTTCCACAAGACCGACGTAGGCGGCGTAATAACAGGCATCAATACAGACAAAGCGGCTAAGAACGCTTTCGATCAGATATATGCTAACATTAACAGGAGAATGCCAAAAGCAAGGATCGAAGGCGTAACGGTGCAAAAGATGGTGCACGGTGAGGAGGTTATCGTCGGCGTCACGCGGGATCCCCAATTTGGACCTTTTGCCACGTTTGGGCTAGGAGGATTGTACGTCGAAGTATTGAAAGACGTGTCGCACAGGCTATCCCCGATGACCTTGGATGACGCGAAGCAGATGATTACTGAGATCAAATCATACCCCATTCTGCTCGGCGCGCGTGGTCGGAAGGCTGTCGATATCGACACGATAGCAAGCATCATCCTCTGCGTTAGTCGAATCAGCCAAGATTTCCCGGAGATCCAAGAAATAGAGATCAATCCGCTGGTAGTTCAAGAGGAGGGGTGCGTCGCCGTAGATGCACTCGTCGTCATCAATGGAGGGTATTAGTCTTGAAAAAAGAATCGGACGCTGTCGACTCGGGATCTGAATGCAAGGTCCCAAAGCTCGTCGTAAGTTCCGTATCTGAGCGATGCGGAAAGACCATAGTCGCCTTAGGTTTGGCGTTAAATTTCAAGGGGGTTTTGGGGTTCTATAAGCCCATCCGTGAGAATCTAATCCCCGTGGAGGGGAATCTAGTAGACGAGGACGCTTACCTGATGAAACACGTGCTCAACCTAGAAGACGAATCGTTGCTGTCGCCTTTCACCTACAACCTTTTCAAGGGCGTCAAAGCGAAGGACATACTCTGCGGCCTAAACCGAATTTGTAGCAACAAGCAAGCTGTTTTGATCGAAGGGACAAAAGATATCAGCACGGGCTTCATTCACGGAGTGTCAAGCGTCCAGCTTGCCAAAGTTCTCGACGCCGAGATCGTACTCGTAACCGACATCTTCTCAGTCGAAAAGATCGTGATGATCAAGCTGCTTCTCGACAAGCTCAAAGTCAAGCTCAAAGGCGTCGTGCTGAATCAGTCACAAGATCCGGTATTTGAAAAATACCTGATTACGCGAGGGATAAAAATCCTCGGGTCGATTCCATTTCTTAAGCAGCTTAAAGCACTTCACGCGTACGAAATCGCTGAGGAATTTGGCGGCGAAGTCATAGTCGAAGGCGAAGACCGCCTTATTGAAAATATTCTTGTTGGCGCTATGACTCCCGAATCTGCGCTGAAATACTTTAGGCACGTTCCCGCTAAAGCCGTGATTACAGGTGGCGATCGAGCAGATTTGCAGCTTGCTGCCTTATCGACTCCGACATCGTGCCTTGTCCTCACCGGCGGGCTGCACCCGCCCAATCACGTCATTGCGCGAGCCCAAGAACTCGGAGTTAGCGTCATCCTCGTTCACGTGGACACACTTACCGCGGCTGAGCGATTGGAGAGACTAACGGCGCGAATAGATCCGTTTGACAGCAAGAAAATCAGCTTAATTAAAGAGACGGTGGGCAAGCACCTCGACGTAAACGCAATCTGGGAATAGTTCCGTAGAACACAGCACGTTTGACGTAATCTGCGAGAAGTTCAGTTTAGGCCTTAAGAGCCTTTCTTGCCGCGCATCTTGTTTCTCAGTGCTTTTCTCGAAGTCACATCCCCAACAACAAACCCGTCGGCATCGAATTGAGGCGTCTGTTCTGTCGACTGAGCGGGGTGATCAATGACAGAAGCTTCAGATTCCCAGCCAGTCCTTTCAGACGGGCTAATTTCTGCACGTCTCGGCCTCCGTAAGACAGCGTTAGGCGCAGCGTCTTCCAAGTGATCTGATGCAACCGTTGATTCATTCTTAGACCGCGGAGGTTTGGACGGGTCGTTTTCTTTCAGGCTATAGCCGTCTCCTTTGAAGTGCTCGTATTGGAAGCGGTCATCGCTTGATCTGTTCTGTGAAAATACGAAAAAAAGTGCAACGGTGATAAGGCCAGTGATGGCGATTATGAAGTAAATCCACGGGCTGATGCTTTCGAGAACGTTGCCAACAACACTCGCAATGCCTCCCGAATTCGCAGCTTTGTTTGCGCTTGCTCCTGAAGCGGTTGGGCTCACAATTATGAGCGTTGCCGCGTTCTGACGCGCGTCGAACGGCGGCGTGGCCTGATTAGACGGGTCTGTGCCGTTTTTGTACACTACAACTCCTATCGCGTACCTGCCATTCGATAAGCCTTTTGGGGCGAATGTGGTCGAGCGCATTTCATCTGCTTTCAGTGCCAACAGCGCGCTGTCGGTACGGACGGTTGTGCCTGCAGCATTCTTATAGCCGACGTCAACACGTACGCCTTCAAGAGCGACTTTCCCATTTTTCAACGTTATAACTACCTGGGGCGTTGCACTGGAAGGTCCTGTGTTCACAGTTTTGACGTCCGTGATATTGACCGTCGGAGACGGAGTTCGCGGGAGCAGAGAATTGATGTCGAAGATGTTGTTCAGGAGGTTGACAATGCGGTCAAAAAAGTTCTCGGTATCGAGCTGGGCTGCACTTGATGCGTGAGAAGGAAACGCTTGTGACAGCGGAGCACACAGTATCAAGGCTGCAAGCACACAAGCTGTTAATATTATAAGCTCTGCGAGACGAGGCATTCCTTAGCCAGCCCTTAACCCTCGCTAGTAATGTTAATGTCTCCAAGCTTAACGGTTATGCAAATACGCACACAGTTATCCTAAGCCCAAAAAGAGCATCACTATTGCCTTCACAAAAGCACTTTGATGAGATCTGAGTCCTTTATAATCCCTTCCAGTTTTTCGTCTGCGGTTATGACAGGCAATAACTCTACGTCATAGCGGCGCATCTGTCGGGCGCATTCGCTGATACCTGTCTTGTGATAAAGCGATTCATATTCTCCCATCATTATGTCCTTCACAGGAACATTTGGAAGCTCGACTCGAGAGATGCCGTAGTATAAGCTCATCGTATCTCGCACTGCTTCCCAAGTCCACGCGTCTTCATCTGAGCCTGCTGACAAGTCTGCTTTTTCGATAGTGTCTTCAATTTTGCTGGCCTTCAAAAGGGCGTTCTCTGTGACGATTCCAACGACTCTGTTTGTGGAATCAAGCACCGGACTCGCCTCAGCGTTAGCAAGCTTCATGATTTCTCCGACAACGTCAACGGGCGTCATTTCCCACACAGCAACGATTTCCCGAATGATATAATCGTCTATCGGGACTTTGATGTCCATGTTGCCTATTGCGTTTATGATGTCTGTAACCGTAACGAAGCCCACAAGTGTCGACTCGTCGACGACGGGCATCCGCCTGATCGAGTTTTCAAAGAACATAAGGGCTGTTTCGTTAATAGTGGCCGTCGGAGAGACAGAGACAGGATTTCTCGTCATGAGAAGAGCAATTTGATCCTCTTCAGGATTTCGAAAGATATCGCCGCGTGTGATCATTCCAACGAGCTTGCGATCCTTGACCACGGGCACACTCGTTATGCCCCTGTCCTTCATGACTTTAAGCGCCGTGTCTCTCGATCCTGGTACTTCAACGAAGACGACTTCCTTCGTCATCACATCTTCAACGTTCATGGTCTGGCCCTCACTAACGACGATCGCAGTTTTTGCCCGACACGGGCAAACTGTGAAAAAGTGGAATAAACACGCTCGACGTGATCTAACTCGTTCGCGCTGTCGCCGCCGCCTAGTGCGACACCAAAATCGTTCCTTGGTCGCGTCACTCCACTAGCCCCCTTGGGTGAAAAGAAGGATATCATCCGGACGAGCTCTTCTGACCACGCTGTTAACAATATTTCGAGTGCCTAGAAGATTATTAGACTTGGTGTTGAGGACTAGGAGATCGGCCTGTTTCCCAACGTCAATAGAGCCCAGTTCACGATCAACTTTCAATATCTTCGCATTGTTGATTGTTGCCATTCGAAGCACCTGAAGGTCGTCGTGCACAAACGCTTTCGACGCAAACTCCATTTCTGCAAACATGTTCAACGAATTAAGCATCACGTTGTCCGTCCCCAGCCCGACCAGAGTCGCCTCTAACATTTTTGAGATCGGCGGATGCAAAAAAGACGACCCGACGCCAGTTACCAGATTTGATCTAGGACAGACGATGATCGGGATACCGCACTCAATCTGACGTTTGGAAGCGTGCGTCATGTGAACAAGGCAGTCAGGGTTAAATGCTATCGCAGAATCGATATCTAAGCCGTCTTTTTCCCCTGCGTGAATGGCAACAAATTTGTTTAGCATTCGCGCCTTATCAGTCAGTGCTTCTATTGTCGAAGTGCTGAAATCGCGCGTTCCACTTATCCCTACGCCGGACGCGACGTCGAGAATGGTATCAATCTCATCTTCTCCTATATAATCTCGCCCATTGCGTGGCCTTCCAAGAATTATGACTCGAACTTTTTTCACCGCGCGGGCCGCGGCGATCAACGCGTTTACGCCACTAATCCCTCCCTCTCTGAAATCTGCAAGCAAAATCGTTCCGGTAACGAGAGCATCCAGCAGTGAGGTTCGCATTGCGTCTGTCAAAGCTTGTAGCGAAATATCACGCAGAGCGCGGTGCTTCACGCTGTGAGGGGGTTTTACCAACGAATCTAAGTCATTAAAAGGGACGTCTTTGATTATGGAATCTCCGAGGTGTGTATGCGCATTTATCAAAGCAGGTATCACGATCCCACACGCAAGGCACCCCCGTTGTGTGATAGTGGATCGTTCTTCGATTTCAACGATCTTGCCGGCCTCAACGCGAACGTAGCCGGTTATCGCTTCAAAATCGCTCCCGGAGAGGATTTGTCCCCCAACGACGTAGTCCGCCATAGTAACGTATAAATCGCATCAATCGGTATTTTAATCTATGGCGAAGGGACAACGGCAATCCGGTGGGCCTATGTCTAGCGCTGGCCTAGTAAGGTACTATGAATCTGAAGATAAAAACGCCATACATATCCCTCCCCGATCGGTAATTATAGCGTGCATTTTCTCGGCAGTTATTATTCTAGCGTTAAATTTTGTGTTCGCCAAGTAACGCAATTTGAAGCTGAGCTGCTGTTTTTAGCGCCCCTAGACAGCCTCAAGCTACAATGATTTCCGCAACGAATCGAGAAGCTTTTTCCTCGTGATATGTTATGACGCGCAACGGATTGTGGAAGGAATCAGGATGGCGATTCGACATCCATCCGCCGATCCCATATCATTAGGCCGCGCTTGATTTCAACTCTGACAAAATAAGATGCCTAAAGAGCGGATTGACCGGTGAAAGTTGCAGCCACAAGGGTTAAGCAACGTCACGAAGTAGTCGGATCTCAAGCGTTGTGTTTCCTGAAACTATTCGGCAGAGACGAATATTAGAAAACCTTTGGCAAAAATTGAAGCACTCGTTGAAAGAGGCATAGATGTCAGAGGAGACGGTCAGCGGAACTGACCGAGGGATTCAAAAAAGACCGCCTGCTCTTGTAGTCTACGGGGAAGTATCAACCTTGCCAAGCAAGCGAGCAGTGCAAGAGCTTAACAGCAGAAATACGATAACAAAGAGAGGCTTATGGTGCGCTTAGCACGTAATCTGATTCGAATCTTGTTTTTAACGGCTGTGCTGCTATTAACGGCGATATATGGCCTGGCGAGCGTGCAGAAAGAGGCTAACCTGTGGCTCGATCCTGTAGTGGCGAAGGGGGAGCTTGAATCCACGAAATGGATCGCAGCTAACACTCGACCTACCGACCACTTCCAAGCAGACATCTTCGGTGGCGAGCTAATCATGGGAATGACCACCCGCATTCCCATCGTCGGCGGAGACTGGGCGAATGCGCCGGATCCTATCGCAAACATGAGAGATTCACAGCAAATTTACGAAACGCATTCAGCGAGCGAGGCATACGCGTTGTGCAAGCAGTACAACTTGAGCTACGTATTCGTCCCGGTGAGCAGGCAAGTTTTTTGCGGCTTCGGGTGGATCTCTATCGACGCGACTAAGTTCGACAACAGCGACTTGTTTAAGCTCCAATATTCAAATGAAGATGTTCGAATCTATAAAGTGGCCTAACAAAGCAGAGATTAGCGATTGGTTAACGTCCCTCGATGCTGCTGCTCTCCTTAGGTACGCAGTCATCGCCGCGCTATTTGTCTTGTATGTGAGCTACCGCCTAAGCGTCCTGCGCGGTTACATAATCCCAACTTACGGAAATACCCTATATCACGTCGGAATTGAACGGCTGACGCTAGAATCGGGCCACTATCCGACGCAAGAGCTCTCGTATAACGGCGGTTTCCCGAACTTCTATGTTCCCGCTTATCGTTTGTTAATAGCGTCGCAGTCATTATTGTCCGGCTTGGATCCCATGGTGGTCTCCGGGTTAGTTACGATCCTGCTAGCAATCGCCGTTTTTGGCGTCTTTTACGCGTTTACGAAGCAGCTCGTGCACGCAGGTGCAGCAGTTGGTGCCTTGTTCTTCCTCACGCTGTCTCCGGAAATGACAATCTTCACAATCAGGGCATTGCCTGAGCTCCTTGGACTGTTCACGTTTTTGCTTACTCTCTTTTTTGTTATCGCAAACAAAACCGACGTCCCGTTCCAGTTTAATGTCTATGTGGCCCTCTCTGTTGTCGCAGCGGCCGTAACTGCGCTGACTCATCAAATCACTCTGCTTACGCTTGCGGTAGTTTTGGCAGTATACGCGCTGACGCAAGTTAAGAACAGAAGCGAGTTTCTGAAGGCTGTTTGCCCTCTTTTTGCAGTCCTGGTAGCGTACGGATTATGGCAGCTATATTCATTGCACACGCTTAGCATCCTAGGGCTAGCGCAAGTTAAATATCACGAAGGCACACCGGTTGACTTTTTAGCAAGCGAGTTCAGAGTTGGATTCTTTGAGCGGGCAGGGCTGATTGTCCTTCCTTTCGCTTTCATAGGACTTGGTTGGCTCGAACGAAACAAGGCAAACAAACGGTTCCTGCTTTACTCATGGATCCTAGCTTCTCTCCTGCTCACTAAAAACGATTTGTTGGGGATAAACATATTCATGGATCGGTTTTTGACCTTCTTTGTTGGATCGTTGATCATAGCTGCCGGCATTGGAGCATTTGCGGTCTTGCAATTCTTAGATTCTCATCTATTGCAGGCTTCGCGAGAGTCCAAGGTAGATAAGGAACCATGAACACCCAGCTTCGGATACCATATCAGCTCTTAACATCAGCGATGGGGGTGCTCCTACTTCTTCCCTTGCAGTCTCTTTCACTTCCATTGTCGCTCGCCTTCCCAGGTCTCGCATTTTTCCTGATTTATAAAAACGCGAAACACATAGATCTTCTGGAGACGGTAGCTTATTCTCTATCGCTATCCCTTGTCTTGATCCCGGCCACGGCGACGATCGTTTATTTCTTAGGCGTCAACCTCGCCGCAACTGACGCTGCTCTCGGGCTTGCGATCATCGCAACGTCAGCAGTCTCACTAGCGACAGGGAAAAAAAGGGGGGATCCGCGCAAAACTAAACGGCCCGTTAGTGAGCATTATCGCAAATGGATCCCGC
>CAZHSW010000077.1:0-4437 GCA_964534635.1 uncultured Methanomicrobia archaeon | reverse complement strand
GCCGGTTACGTTCGAAGCCTCGTCGGACAAAAGGAACAAAATAACCGCCGCTTGCTCTTCGGGCTTGGCAAAACGATGCTCCGGGTCGTTAAGCTGAAGGAGGCTGTCCTTTAGCTGGCGAGCACTTTGCGTTATAGCACTGACCTCAGCATCGCTGCGGCCCAGCTTCGCCACTTCTTGTATAAAAGCGCCGAACCTCGCCGTCATCGCTGTCTCTGTTCCGTGGGGATTTACCGAATTTACACGAATGCCATATTCAGCGTAGTCAACTGCCGCGCTTCGGGTGAGGCCAATCACGGCGTGTTTGCTTGCCACGTACGCTGCGTTCGCTGCAAGACCGGTGACCCCAGCAATAGAAGCGACGTTCACGATCGCCCCGCCGCGGCCCTGTTTTACCATCTGACGCAGCTCGGCGCGCAGCGATTTGAACATTCCTGTTGCGTTGCTTGCGATAACGGCATCCCAATATTCGTCTGTGGCTTCGTGAATACGCCGAGGCAGCAATTGCTTGTCGCGTTCGTAAACGAGAGGCTGCGCTGGATCTGCCCCGTCCAGTACTCCTGCGGCATTGAGGGCGAGGTCTAAGCCGCCGAATGTCTTCATGCTCTCCTCGACCATGCGATCGGCAACGGCTGTGTTCGAAACGTCGCCCACCACAGCGATAGCCTTTTTGCCTTCGATTGTGATCGTGGAAACTGTCTTTTCCAGCTCCTTCGTCTTGCGATCCACACACACCACGTTGGCGCCCTCACGTGAGGCACGAATGGCTGCAGCAGCACCTATTCCCGTAGCGGCACCCGTGATGAGAAGGGTCTTTCCTTTAAACCGACCGGGCATGTATTTATTCGGACTAACAGGAGGTATAGCAAACATTTCATCGGGCTCCTTTCTTGCGCTCTTACAACGCAACCTTTTTCACACGGTGCCACTCGCAGTCGGACACCATGTTTGTGACTCGTTGCGTTCTAAAGGATTAAATAAGGTAAGGTAGACATTCCCGTCTGCCCCTACACTTTGGTTGAATGCCGCGCTCATCGGCTCGGGTAGCCCCCGCGCCTGTTCGAGACGCGTGTGCACAAGTGTTATAACGAGCTTTCTTGATCACTCTTGGTTTCTCAACGCAACGAACGTCAAGTCAACGAGAGGAGATGGTGCAGAATGCACGAACATGAAGACGCCGAAATGCGCGCCATATTAGAGAGGATAGAAGGCTATTATGGGTTCATCCCCAAGATCTATCAGGAGATGCGACGCAACCCCACGGCATTTAAAGCATTTTTTTACAAGAATGAGCAACTTGCGACTGATAGAGCTCTGCCTGGGCTGACAAAAGAGCTAATCGCGATCGGCGCCGCTGCCGCGCTCGGATCAGAATACTGTCTGGAGACGCACGTTGAGGGCGCGAAGCGGCTGGGAGCGCTCGAAGATGAGATCTTTCTCGCGATACTGCTTGGAGCATCCGTTGCCGAAAGTACAGCGCTGTCAAAATCAGTTCGTGCGTTGAAGCGCTAACAACCCCTTCGTGCGACCGTCTTATGTGACGGTCACCGCACACACCGTTTGGCCGGTCACCGCTTTAGACGGACTGACATTGTCGAACGTGATCTCGGTAGTCCCTTTCGTCAGAGCGCGAAACGTGAAAACCTCCGATCCTGGTACGCCGACAAGGTTGTACGGGTTAGGATCACTGACAAACGTCCGATCGGTAAGTGACAGCGCTTTGTTATCGAACCGTAGTTCCCAGTAGTACCCGGTCGATGGATTGGTTCGAAGCGTTACGGTAAAATCTTGTCCCTCTGCCACGGTTAAAGGCGCTCCGGGCGTGACTTGTGTCGCGTTCGTCGTTGTAGGCATCGTTGCGTTCTCGCTTGCCGGTGTTGCCACCTTCGAGGTGTTATTGCCGCTGATGCTCGATGTGCATCCTGCCAAGACAACGGTCAGCGCCAGCAGTGTAGTCACCAAGCAAAGGACAGAAACACGCTCTTTTTCCATTGTGTTGCCTTTGCGACGCTTACTATATATACCGATGCGCGGGCGGTCCACAGTCGTGAAGAGAGCTTTACGCCGTCCGACCCGCATAACGTTGGCGACATAAGCATCCGGTTGATATGCAGCTGACGGCGCATCGAAGGAATGTCAGGATTCGAAAGTAAGCTCTTGGAGGGCTTATAATCAAATACTCCCGTGACGGAGTTCGACAACTATTTAGAGGGTCCTTCTCTCTTCATGTTATGCTCTCCCACAAAGTAGACCTCGAAAAACTTGAAGAGCCTGAAAAGGTCGTCGGGCCCGCGTACACGTCACGTTTTTGCACGTTGCCGGTGCCGAAGTATGAGCTTTCCCAAACGGGGATGCGTCCTGATTGCGCGTACCAGTTGGTGCACGACGAGATGAGCCTCGATGGCAATCCGTCCCTTAATCTGGCAAGCTTTGTGACGACGTGGATGGAGCCGCAAGCGACGCAACTCGTCGTCGAGAACATCCACAAGAATTTCGCCGATCAGTTCGAGTATCCGCAGACCGAAGTGATACACAAACGGTGTATCAATATGCTCGCGCGACTGTTCAACGCTCCGGAACAGGTGACGTTTGCCGGAACCGAGACGGTCGGATCATCTGAGGCGGTAATGCTCGGGCTACTCGCCCACAAGTGGACGTGGAAGAAACGTCGTCAGGCAGAAGGAAAACCGTATGACAAGCCGAACGTCATCTTTGGCGCCGATGCACACATCTGCTGGGATAAATTTGCGAAATACTTCGACGTTGAGCCTCGCGTGATTCCGCTCGAACCGGATCATTTTACGATCACTAAGAGAGGAGTCGCCGAACTCGTCGACGAGAATACGATTTGTGTCGGTGTCATCTTGGGAACGACATTTACCGGCCAGATCGATCCGATCGAGGAGATTAATGACCTGCTTGTCGAAACGAAGAACTCCCGCGGATGGGATATCCCGATTCACGTCGACGCCGCGATCGGGGGGTTCATTTTGCCCTTTAGCAAGCCGGCGTTGAGGTGGGATTTTAGGCTGGATCAAGTGAAGTCGATCAACGTGTCCGCGCACAAGTACGGATTGGTTTATCCCGGCTTGGGCTGGCTTATCTTGCGCGATACGAGTGACTTGCCAGACGAGCTCATGTTCTACGTCAATTACCTCGGCGACGAGATGGCGAGCTACACCCTCAATTTCTCTCGCGGGAGCGGAATGCTGCTTGCTCAGTACTATAACATGCTGAGACTCGGCTGGCAGGGGTACGAGAGGGCCGCTCACGCCGTACTTGATACCGCGCAATACCTCACGAGGCGCTTGCTCGACACTGGACATTTTGACGTTCTAAACGCCGCTGAGCTGCTTCCCGTTGTCACATTGCAGCTTAAGGAGCCGGTCGACTTCTCAGCTTACGATCTGTCGGCGAAGCTGCGCGAGCGCGGCTGGATCGTTCCTGCCTACACGCTGCCACCGAATGCCGATTCAATCACCATTATGCGCGTCGTCGTTAAGCAGAACTTCAGCCGCGATATGGCAGATTTGTTCGTTGAGGACGTAAAGAAGGCATATGCTGCCCTGCTGGCGCCAAGGGCAAAAACAGTCGTAAAGCAGCGATCCCCGCGAGAGTCACATCCAGTATCCTAGTTAAGCACTTCTAAAGGACTTTGTCGTTGAAACAAATGGTAGGGTGCGAGCGGAAACATCACGTTGAATTGCCCTATTTCCTACAAAGACGATGGCCGCCAGAATAGCTGTCGCAAGCAAAACGAGAGCGAAGTCCTGAGCCGCGAGAGGAAAGTACGCTGCTGTAATAATCTCTCGTATCATTGCGGTCAGGCCAGCCCCTAGCAATAGCCCGAGGTTGATCGATTTCGTCTTCAGGTAGCCGACGACCGTCGTCAAAAGTTCCAGAAGTATGACGGTAACGAACAACTCTTGCACGCCAAGTATCGGCGACGTGCTGCTCAGATACGTGGCAATGTTTGAGATTTCCGCTAGTAACGAGATGATGGCGATAACAATGAGCAAAACGGCCACCGCACTGTACAACGCTAGCTCGGACAGCTCCAAGGCGCGCACAATCCCGGCAAGGCTCTTAGAC
Organism: uncultured Methanomicrobia archaeon; assembly: GCA_964534635.1. Classification (GTDB taxonomy): domain Archaea; phylum Halobacteriota; class Bog-38; order Methanoflorentales; family Methanoflorentaceae; genus Methanoflorens. Next base: position 345 of record CAZHSW010000077.1, on the reverse strand, counting down.
GGTTCAGCGCCCATGCGGTAAGTAAGTCACTCGCAATTACTCTAGCATTGCGAAAATAACGTATGACTGTTCGCGCAATGCAACTGCCCGGGGTTAGAGAAGGTGGAGGGACTGCTGTATTCCCGAAATACACGGGCGTGACATAAATATTGGTGCAGTATATACCACACCTTCTGACGATCGCGGCTTCTGACGATCGCGGTTAGTTTAGACGAAACAGGCTCATTAAAAATGATCCAAGTCGTGCCAGAAGATAATGGTCTGACAACGGTCGAAGCCGAGAACCGCCTCGCGGCTTACGGCCGCAATACCCTGCACAGGCCACACACTGTACGCTTCGTGAGC
>CAZHSW010000076.1:0-12209 GCA_964534635.1 uncultured Methanomicrobia archaeon | reverse complement strand
TCAGTTGGGCAGCTGTCGGCGGCTTCCTGACACTCGCACTCACTGCAGGCCGTTGCGTCTATAACGTGCGACAGCCCGTCATCTTGAAGCTCAAAAACATCAGGGCAAATGTCCTCACACGCCCCACAACCGACGCAGAGTTCAACGTCTATTTTTGGAATTAGCATATTCGGTCCACCCATTCTGCTTAGTCTGCACGCTTATAACTATCGGTCGCCGAGATGATGTGCAGTGCTTCTGACGTCAGGACATTGAGATCGCGGGATGCTCTAGATGCGCAATTAATAAAGCTTCGGGAGGTGCTCATGGACTTGTGTTCGACACTCATACTCACATGGATACTCGCCCGTTTGAGGACTTTGAGCTCATGGGCGTTGCCGGCGTGACTGACGTGCTCACTCTCGCGCACGACCCGATGCGAATGTCGAGCGCGCACGTTCTCGCTGATCACTTTCACAAGCTAATACACGATGAAGTGCGAAGAGGCGCTGAAAACGGGATCTCGGTACACGTCGGTATTGGCGTACATCCTCGATCGATCAACGACGATGTCGACGAGACCTTGAAGACTTTGCCGGAGTATCTTGCGCACCCTGCCGTTGTTGCTATCGGAGAGATCGGTCTCGAAAGGTGCACGGCTATCGAGGAACGGGTCTTTCGTCTGCAACTCGGCTTTGAACGCTATCCAAAAGTAATTCACACGCCTCGCAGGGCGAAGCGCGACGTGCTTGAGCATATCGTCGCGGTCGTTGACGATGTGGGAGCAACTGATGTAGTCATTGATCATATCGATCCGTCAACGGTGGACATCGCACTCGACGCAGGAACTTACATCGGCATCACCGTTCAGCCCGGGAAAGCTTCCGTAAGCGACGCTGTAGAACTAATTATCAAGTACCCTGACGCGAAGTTTGTTGTCAACAGCGACATGAGCTCACAGCGCTCGGACTGCTTGTCGGTTGCACGCGTGATGCACGCGCTTATCGTAGCAGGATATGCAGGCCGCGCAGAGAAGGCCTGCGTTCAGAATGCTCGTGACTTATTTCTAAGATAGGTTGTCGGGGCGCTTCGCTCTTCCATTTTTTTGTTCCATATGTTTATTATCTCCGCTGCCTGTCTTTGAAGTGATCAATATGACCGACAAAAAGAAAGATGAAGAGAGACGGATTGTGCCGAAAGACTATTGGATGAGCGACCCGTTTGCTGAAATGCGCCGTATGCTCGATGTGTTTCGCGCCAACATGGAAGACGCTCTCGAGCGAGTTTTCCCGTCGGAACCGTCGCAACCAGCGCTAAAGCGACCCCGCGTTGACGTACTTGATCGCGGAGACGCGCTGCAGGTCGTTGCTGATATGCCAGGGCTGCAAAAAGAGGACATTGAGATCAACGTCACGCCTGAGCGAATTGAGATTAGCGGCGAATCGAGTTCTGAAACCGAGCGCAAAGACGAGGATTACACGTACAGGGAGCGCGGATTCGCGTCATATCGGCGCATCCTTGACCTTCCTGCCGAAGTGCTTGCGGACAAGGCGGAAGCGACGTTCAAGAACGGCGTGCTTGAGGTTAATTTGCCGAAAAAGGAGCCAGCGGAGGCTGAGAAGAAAACGCGAGTGATGATTAAGTAAATTAGCTGATTGCGGCAGCGACGTGAGCGCCCCTTTGAATGATCCTTGCGTCCGAGGCGCTCAAACGGGGACGTCATTGGATCACGGTTCAGTTGAAGAACGTATTCACAAAGAGCTCACCGACGTGAGCGCGACGTCGACGTGCTGGTTCTTTCGCTTCGTGAAAGAGCTGCGACTTTAAGAAAGTGCGGCGTTCAACTTTCACGTGTTTGCGAACCATACAGGCCGTCTACAGCGCGTGATGGCATATCGCACGGTATTCGGGTGAGTTGGTCTTCGCATGATAAGGAGCTTTCGTCTAAGCGAAGATCCCGCTGAGATACCGACCTTTTTGGTGAACCGTCTATACTGAGCCGACGAAAAGACGATCGAAACAGAAACAGTCGTCGCGCATCGTGACACGCGGAACCTGCGGCTCGAGATCGCAGCACGCCTTCCTTCGAAAGTTCATACGCTGATGGACGTCATCGACATAGGCTTCATTGCCCAAGGGGGCACGAAGCGATTCGTGAGCGAGCTGTGCGCGAGCGAAGGAGGTACTTGCCCGCTCACAGCGCGCCTTTTCGACGAGGGAAAACTTATCAGTAGTAAGCAAGCATCGTGCTATGTCGCGCCTTTTGAGGAGTGAGATGGCTGTCGCTGAACACGTAGGCCCCTTCTCCTACTCGTCTCAGGCCGATGGGTGAGGTCAGGCTACAATGAATAGAAACGTACGTGCTCTCAGAGGGTATCTCGCCAATTACGTGCGAAATGATTTTGACCATCCTTTCTACGCCTCTTTCAAGATCACGCACCGATGCAACTTGCGATGCCCCTTTTGTAACGTCTGGGCTGATAAGATTCCCGATCTGAAGACGAACGACGTCTTTACCGTTATTGACAATCTGTCTCAAGCCAGCACCTTTACGATTAGTTTTGAAGGAGGAGAACCGCTGCTGCGCAAAGACATCGGTGAAATTCTCCGTTACACGCACGATTGCTCGAACTATATCCTTTTTACTACCAACGGGCTCTTGATTCATCGCCGGCCATTTGAGGACTACGCAAAGCACTTTGATTTTCTTCAATTGTCCCTCGATGAAGGCCACTGCAACGTCCACCTGTTTGAACAGTTGGGCTATTTTGCCGATCTCGGCGTAAAAACGACGGTGCAAACGGTGGTGACACGGCACGATCTGTACAAGATCAAAGAAAAGGTCGAAAAGGTACACACACACGGTCACAAGATCTTAGTAATGCCTGCGTTCAATTTCGACGGCACGGAGGACCTCACGCCAGATCTTATGGCGCTTCGTGCAATCCTTTCCCGATTGAAGCGTGAGTATGGGAACACTCTCACAACAAGTGACTCATACATCAAGAGCTTCGATCAGCCGTACACTTGCAGAACGCTCAGCGTGATGATCGAGCCGAACGGCGACATAGTCTATCCTTGTATGCCGATTGGCACGAAGCTAGGCAACCTCCTTGACGATGATCTTACAACGCTTATGGACTCTGAACGGGCGCGATCTGATCGGCGTCAAATGCTGCACTGTGACAAGCACTGTCTTATTTACTGTCACGCCGAGACTTCGCACCTTATGTCACTTCGTAAACTCATCCCTTATGCGCGTAATCTCATAAGCTTCCGATTACTAGGCTAGGCCAACAAATAGCCGACGGCGGCGACGCGCGTGCACGTTCGTTGGCAGCGTTTACTTTTTCTCCTTGAGGCGTGTAGACAAGATAATACACTTTGAATCCTTGGCTACCAAGAGAGTACAGAGTTCAGGACTGCAAGAGAACAAGTTGCCCAAATATAGCCGAGCGAGGAGGCGATCTCGTGATACGCGATGCGATGCTATGGGAGTCGATCGACGATCAGCGAGTTCGCTGCTTTGCGTGTGCTCACGAGTGCAAAATAAAGAAATGGGACTCTGGAATCTGTCACGTGCGACAAAATCTCGACGGCAAGCTCGCAACGCTTATCTATGCCGAGGTAAGCTCAATGAATGTCGATCCCATCGAAAAAAAGCCGCTATTCCATTTTTATCCTGGCTCAAGAGTTCTCTCGCTGGGTTCAGTGAGCTGTAATTTTAAGTGTGAGCACTGTCAGAACTATGACATCTCATTTGCGAATGTCGGCGAGCTTGGCACGACGGAAGTCCTGCCAGAACGGTCAGTGCAACTCGCGCTCGAACGAAACTGCCGCGGAATCGCCTGGACATACAACGAACCGGCTATCTGGTTTGAGTATACGTATGATTCGGCGATCCTTGCGAAAGAAGCTGGCTTATACACTGTTTACGTCACCAATGGCTACATGTCGCCTCAAGCGCTAGAAAAGATAGGTCCTTACCTCGACGCTGCAAATGTTGACGTAAAAGGATTCAGCAAGAAGTTCTACGGTAGCGTTTGCAATGCGCGGCTCGATCCTGTACTCCGCACGTGCGAGCGAATGCACGAGACCGGTATTCACCTCGAGTTGACATATCTGATTATCCCTGGACTCAACGATGACGATGAGCAGCTGGCGGCTTTTAGCACGTGGGCAGTTAATATCGACCCCGACATTCCTGTCCACTTCTCGCGTTTTCATCCAGACTGGCGCATGCTCGACCGTCCGGCAACGCCTATAAAGACGCTCGAAAAGGCGCACCATATCGCGACAAGTGCCGGACTGCGCTACGTCTATTTAGGTAACGTTGCAAGTCGCCACGAAAATACGTTCTGCCCTAAATGCAACACGCTCGTAATTGAACGAGCGGGTTTTCGAACTGGAAAACGAGGAAATGTGTGTTCGCGATGCGGCTACATAGTACCCGTAGTCGATTAGTACGATTTCCGGGCGATAGTGACGCACACCTTGAGGACTTTTTTTACTCGGTTGATGCTGAGCTCTTTACGGGCCATCGCGATGTCACTCATAAAGTCTTTCCTGCTCATGCGCTTGTAATGCTCGTTTCTTCCTACTTAAATACTGCGAAACAGATCTTGCGGGCATATATCGGCATACGGAGCTCAACGATAAAGCTAATACGCTTTCAGGCAGTACGGGTGTGATGTTATGATCTGCAAACGCTTGTCTGAGTTAACCGATGGCGAATTCGATCGTCTCCTTAACCGCGGCGCTGCGGTACACGAAGTTATGGAACACGTCCAAAAAATCGTCAGTGACGTGCGAGAGCACGGCGACACGGCCGTAATGCAGTATACGCTCCAATACGACAAAGCTGATATCGTGGAGCTCAGAGTTACAGAAGGAGAACTCCTCTCTGCGTACGAGAATGCCTCGCAGGACGTCATCGACGCCTTGTATCATTTGTCAGATAACATCACCTCGTACCACGTTCGTCAAGTCAAAAGCGACTTGTGGCTTCACGAAGTGGCACCAGGGGTCGTCTTTGGTCAGAAGACCACGCCTTTAGACCGTATCGGTGCGTACGTCCCCGGTGGATTTGCGGTCTATCCTTCAACAGCACTTATGAATATCGTTCCGGCGAAGGTCGCTGGCGTTCGCGAGATTATCGTGTGCATCCCCCCGATGCCTGATGGGACCGTGCCCGTCGCGACGCTGCTCGCGGCCGACATCGCTGGCGCTAATGCTATCTATAAGATTGGAGGGGCGCAAGCGATCGCCGCAATGGCTTACGGCACTCAGAGCGTCGCAAAGGTCGACAAGATCGTCGGCCCAGGCAATGTTTACGTGACTGCAGCGAAACTCCTCGTGCAGGCTGAGGTGGAAATCGATTTTCCTGCCGGTCCAAGCGAAATTGCAGTGCTTGCTGATGAAGGGAACCCCTCATTCATCGCTGCCGACTTGATCGCCCAGCTGGAACACGGCCCAAAGTCTTCCGCTTTCCTGCTTACTACCTCGGCGAAACTGGCGCGCGAAGTGAAAAAGGAGCTCATAGCACAGCGGGAATCGGCTTCGCGCAAGGATCTTATCGATCTGAGCAGTAGCGCCATTCTTCTAGACGAAAGTTTGGATGCCTGCATTGACTTCGTCAATGACCTCGCACCTGAGCACCTCGAGCTCATGGTGCGCGATCCAATTGACGTGCTGGGAAAAATACGCAACGCCGGAACGATCTGCGTCGGAGATTATACACCCGCAGCGGCTGGGGACTATGCAACAGGAACGAGTTCCACGTTGCCAACAGGGGGGTTCGCTCGCTACGTGAGCGGGCTTAACGTAGACCATTTCACAAAGACGACGAGCGTTCAAGTGTTGACTAAAGATGGGCTCGAAAGCCTTTCAGATCTCGTTGATTCCCTTGCGCGCGTTGAGGGCTTGCCAGGGCACGCCGCCTCTGTGCTGCGGAGGCTTCAATGAAGTTGACGCGTTCGAGTGACATTGTCCCTGAAACTGATGTTGTCGTTGCCGGTTGGGTGCACGAGCTTCGGGACCTTGGAGGCATTACTTTCCTCCTTTTACGTGATCGGGATGGCATTATGCAAGTCACAATGCCAAAGAAGAAAGTATCGCCGGAGCTCATCGAATGTGTACGCGGTATCAGCCGGGAATCAGTCGTGCGCGTGGTTGGGTTCGTCAAAGAGGAGTCAAAAGCCCCTCAAGGGTATGAAATAATCCCACGCGAAGTTGAGATTCTTAACGCCGCAGAATCTCCGCTTCCGCTCGACGTAACAGGCAAAGTCCCCGCCGATTTAGACACGCGCCTAGATGCGCGCTTTATGGACGTGCGCCTTCCTTCCACCCGAGCAATTTTTGTTATTCGCGCAAGCGTGCTGCGCGAGGTGCGAACGTTCCTCGCCGCTCGTGACTTTATCGAGATTCAAACACCCAAGATGGTGGCAACAGCGACCGAAGGAGGCACCCAGCTCTTCCCTATTTCGTACTTTGAACGAGAGGCATTCCTCAACCAAAGCCCGCAGCTCTACAAGCAGATTATGATGGCTGCTGGGCTCGAACGCGTATTCGAGGTCGGCCCAATCTTCCGCGCGGAGGAGCATGATACGCGGAAACACCTCAATGAGATCACCTCGATCGACGTTGAGGTCTCTTTTATGGACGATCGTGACGTCATGGTCATCCTCGAGGAACTAGTCGAGCACGTTTACGCTGCCGTCGCAGAGCGCTGCAGCGTGTCGCTGCAAGCTTTAAATGTGGATATGTCGATCCCCCGAATTCCGTTTAAGCGGATCGCATACGCAGAGGCGATACAAATCGCGGACATTCCGTGGGGCGATGATTTGGACACCGCTGCGGAAAAAGCCATAGGCGAAGAGATTGGAGAGCACTATTTCATCGTCGATTGGCCGGTTGAGCTTAAGCCGTTCTACGCGCAGCCACACAACGACCTGTGCTATGCCTTTGATCTTATGCACCCGCGTATGGAGATCGCATCTGGTGCCCGACGAATTCACGATTTCACGCTTCTCTCTAAACAGCTTGCCAATAAATCGCTCGCACCGGAGAGCTTTAAGTTCTATCTTGACGCGTTTCGCTTTGGCATGCCACCGCACGCTGGGTGGGGGCTCGGAGCGGAACGACTTTTAGTTACTATGCTTGGACTCGCCAACATTCGAGAAAGCGTGCTTTTTCCTCGTGATCGGCGTAGAATAACCCCCTGAACCGGATTGCATCGCCTGGTGCGCGAGCACATACCATAAAGTATAAGGCCCGAACCCCGTACTACAATACGAGGTGGGGTATGCGTTATTACGACGATCCGGATGAGATGTCGGGCCGGTTCAGACCTAAGCAGTCAACTCCCCGGCCAACCTTCGAGGAGCGTGTGACCGCGCTCGAGCACAAGGTTGCTGAGTTCTCCGCCTTACTCAACGGAATCACTCAGCAACTGGTTGACGTTAGTTCCTCAGTTCACGACCTGACGCAGCTTCCCGGGATATATGAACATGACGAGCCAACGGCCGGTGATAAGCAGGTCGAAGAGCGCCGGTCACTGAAAAGGGAGAAGACCGTCTATATCGTCGCCGATCGCAATGAGGCACGAGAATCCGAGCGGCCGCTTCGGGATGGCATGATCCTTGCTGATCGCGATCTGTGAGCAGAATAGTGGCCCAACCAACCGATGTTCATCAAAGAGCTTGAAATCCACAACTTCAAGTCATTTGGAAAAAGGGTGAAAATTCCCTTTTTTGACGATTTTACGGCTGTTTCTGGACCGAACGGGTCAGGAAAGTCGAACATAGTTGACAGCGTGCTCTTTTGTCTCGGACTTTCGACTTCGCGGACAATGCGCGCTGAGAAGCTCACTGACCTAATTTTCAACGGGAACGGCGCCAACGAAGCGATGGTTAAGGTTAGGTTTGACAACGAAGACGCTGAACTTCCGGCCGACGTGGAGGTTACAATCACTCGAAAGGTGCGCCGCACCCCGAGCGGCTACTATAGCTATTACTATCTCAACGGTAAGCCGTGTACGCTTTCTGATATTCATGAGCTCCTCTCAAAAGCGTGCATTACTCCTGAAGGCTACAATGTGGTGCTCCAAGGGGATATTACGCGCATTATTGAGGTGAGTGCGCTAGAGCGTCGGAAGATCATCGACGAGATCGCTGGTGTCGCCGAATTCGACCGGAGACGGGATAAAGCGCTTGATGAGCTCGAAGTCGTGAGGCAACGCGTCGATCGTGTCGATATCATACTCAATGAGGTAGCGCTGCGGCTCGAACAGTTGCAGGTGGAGCGCTCGTACGCTCTCAAATACAAGGAGCTTAAGGCGAAAAAACAAGATTACGAAAAAATGGTGTTCGCTGCGAAACTCGATAAGCTGGACCGCGAGATCAATGCGATCGAAGGCGATCTTGAACGCAAGCAACGGAGCAAGGACAAAGCAGTCAATGAGCTCACCGCCGTTCGGGACGCGATTTATGACCTCGAGGGGCAGCTGAGCGTGCTCACTAGTGCAGTCTCTGAAAAAGGTGAAAACGAGCAATTCGAATTGGCGAAGCGCATCGAAACAATCAAGTGGGGCATCGGACAACACCGAAATACGATCGACCTTGTCAGCAAAGAGATCGAGCACCTTGAAACGCAGAAGCGCAAGGCGTTTATCGCTTTGAATGCGCTGAAGCAGAAACAAGAGGCGCTGCAAGGGGATATGCAAGAAGAAGCGTTGCGGCGCTCGAGCCTTGCGAACGAGCTCGAAGAGCAGGAACAGGAGCTCAAAGCCTGCAAAGAACAACTTTCTACACTCGACGCTGATATAACGAAGGCCCGCGATGACCTTTTTAAGAGACGCGAAGAGCTCGGCGAAGAAAAGGGCAAGCGTGGGGATGTGGTGCGAGCGCGCGATCGAGTACTCGACATAATTCGGCGGGCATCAACAGACGTGGAAACGCTCGAACGGGAGATGAGCGCTGTGCGTCTGGAAGCTGAGGCGGCTCAAAGAGAGCTTGAGACGTTTCATCATAACGAGACTTTGTTGTCGCGACAGTTCGAGCAGGCACAAGAACAGATCGGAGACTTGGAAGCCCAGCGAGAAGACCTCAAGCTCGCAATCGAAACGGTCGAACGCCGGCTCAACAAGACCCACCAGGATTTCGTCAGGACGGAAACGCGCTTAAAGGACAGTTTTGGCAAAGCTGTAGAAACGATAATGGCTGCTCCGCTCCCAGGTGTCCGCGGCATTATCGCCGAACTCGGCCAAGTCGATCCTCAGTATGCCACCGCGCTGGAAATCGCAGCCGGTCCACGTATGCGCAATATTGTCGTGGATACCGACGCTGACGCAGCGCGTGCTATTGCATATCTAAAACAAAACACCGTCGGGCGCGCGACCTTTTTGCCGCTTAACAAGATGAAGTTGGTTCATCGCGAAGCCCTTCAAATACACGATGGCATTATCGATTACGCCGTTCACCTAGTCGAGTTTGATTCTGAATACGCGGCTGCGTTTTCGTATGTGTTTGGCAAGACCGTTGTTGTTACTAATCTTGACGCGGCGCGCAAGCTGATCGGCAAATACCGGATGGTGACCCTTGAGGGCGAACTGCTCGAGGTAAGCGGCGCCATGACAGGAGGCATTGACCGACAAGCATTGAAGTTTGTCGCCGGCGAGGAAAAGGCATTGCAGAAGCTCGGTCAGCAGTTAAGGGAGTACGAAAAAGAACGAGAGCGATTACAGCAGGAACTCAGTCAAATGGACGACCTTTTGCTTGAGACGAGACACGTACTTGTTGCGGCTCAGGCCGAGCGGGACCGGTTGCGGCGAGAGGCTCCCGTCATCGAGGCGCGAAAGGCACAGGCCGAAGCAGCGGCAGATGAAAACGTAGTCCGACTTGCTGCGATGCGAAAACAGAACGAGCAGGCGGATGCGCAAATAAATGAACTCGAAGAACAAGAAGCGCGGCACGGTGCGGCAATCGACGCCTTCGAGCGCGCCATCGCCGACCTTGAGAAACAGCTCAAAGGTACCGATGCGTCGAAGCTTGCCGACGGAATCGAGCAGATCGCCGCTGAGGTGCGTCGACTTCAGAACCGGATCGGCAAATACGATGCGAATATCGCAGAATTGCGTCTGCAACACGAGTACAACGACGAGAAGCTCGGCGACGCTAAAGAGCACTTGGAAATGACGGAAAAACGCATTAGAGAGCTTCACAAAAACGTCAGCGACCAAGCAGAGGCGGCTGCGCGTTTGGAGCACGAGCTTGACGAACTCAGCGGGCGGGAACGTGACCTTGCGCGGGAGCTCTCCGAATTGCGCGAAGGCCGTGACTCGATGCTGGCTGAGATCAGTACCAAGGAGACGGCGAAAGCGGACCTGCAACATCAGATTGATCGCATCGAACAATCTATTGACACTCTCGACTACCAAAGGCTGGAGTTAGAAGAACGGCGTGACGAACTAAGAGCAGAGGCTGGTGAAATCGGCGACGTTCAGTCCGACCAACCCTACGAGGTTGTTGTGGTTGAGTTGCGATCGCTCGATGCGCAGCTCGAATCGATGAATGACGTTAACATGCGCGCCATCGACGATTATGCGAATGTTGAACAACGACAACAGGATCTTAGCTCCCGGAAGGCGACGTTATTCAATGAGCGTGCCGAGATCCTTGAGCGTATCGACCGCTACGGTCAGATGAAAAAAGAGGCGTTGCTGACAGCGTTTGACCATATCAACTCCAACTTCAAGGAGATTTACGCAGAGCTTTCTGGTGCCACTGGTGAGCTGGCTTTGGAGAACTACGAGAATCCCTTCGACGGCGGTCTCAATATCCGGTCGTGGCAACTGGGCAAACACGTGCAGCGGATCGAGGGGATGTCGGGAGGTGAGAAGAGTCTGGCCGCGCTTGCGATGATTTTTGCCATTCAACGTTATCTGCCGGCGCCTTTCTACGTGTTTGACGAGATCGATATGTTCTTGGACGGTGCAAACGCTGAGCGCGTCGCACGCATGATCAAGAAACTGGCGGTGAGTGCTCAGTTCATCGTCGTCTCCCTTAGAAAACCAATGATTGAGGCTGCAAATCGCACCGTCGGCGTGTCGATGCAGGAAGGCAACATATCGAGCGTTACCGGAGTGAAATTGAATTGACGAATTCGGAACGCATTGTTGCGCGGAACGCAATAACTGACGAATTCGACGAGCGATCGATCGACATCTTGGTTTCGCTTGCGAAAAACGGCGAGATCGATCCGTGGGACATCGACGTTGTCGATGTCACCGACAAGTTTCTAGCGCGGCTTTTTGAACTCGAGAGGCTAGACTTAAGGATCTCAAGCAGAACTCTCCTTTTCGCGTCAATATTAATCAGATTGAAGTCAGATGCTCTCGAGGAATCGGAATCGGAAGATGCAGATTATGACGAGCCGCTCGAAGAGGAGCAGGTGTGTTTCCCAGTGCTCAAGCCGAAGGTGCGCCGACACGCAAAACGACGCGTCACTCTTTCCGAACTTATTCAGGAACTCAAAAAGGCAACGCAGCGCAAGGAAAAATCTGACAGCCGGCGCCTTAGGCAGCAGCACCAAGCCAACGAGTTCGATGCTCTCACCGTAGCCCACACCGAGGACATTGAGCGGCAGGTGAAGCGGGTGCGGCGCGAGCTTAAGAAGCGTTTCGTGGAGAGCCCACGGGTTCGGCTTAGTGAACTCATCGTCGATGGCACCGCGGAGAACATTATCGAGACCTACATACCGCTGCTCTTTATGGCGACGCGCCGTCAAATACTACTTGAGCAGCAGGAGTTCTTTGGTGATATTTTCATCACGTGCAAAAGCCTCTAGCTATCACGTCGCGCGGATCTATTATGAACGATAGAGATCTTATCGAGGCGTCGCTTTTTGTCGCAGGGCGGCCGTTGAAACTAATTGAGCTCGAATCTATTGTGGGCCAAGGCGCAGACGTGGAAAGCCTCGTTGAATCGTTGATCGATGAGTATAGACAAAAGGGGGCGCTAGAGATCGTGCAGACAGACGAAGACGTCGTCATGCAAGTGAAGGCCGTGTATGCAGAGGCGGTTCGTCGGATCGCACAGCGAGATCTCGAAACGCCGGTGTTGCGCACGCTCGCAGTCATCGCGTTCCAGCAACCCGTCACGCAGTCAAAAGTCGCTGATATTCGAGGAAACAAGGCATACGGCCACGTGCACGAGCTTGAGGCGCGTCAGCTT
>CAZHSW010000075.1:0-3663 GCA_964534635.1 uncultured Methanomicrobia archaeon | reverse complement strand
AGGGGATAGCCGCTGCAAAAAGACCGCATCCGCAAACGAAATGTGCAGTGTTGGCTGGCGAGCGTCTCAACTTTGCAGCCGCTGCACGAGTTCTGGCCAGTCCTTCCCTTTAGTCAGAAAGCTCTCCTCGACGTTCGCTTCCATTTCGAGGAACCGCTTGAAGGGCACGCTAAAGGCAAGCTCATTTTTGTCAAGGTACTTGCGGGCGCTGATGTCAGTCAGGCCAATCACCGCCTTCGGCATTTCGGCCTGCTCTTGCGCGAGTACTTGCATCACGAGGCTTCCGCAGCCGGACCCGAAAAGCGTCGAGACGTTATCGTTGGTGGGTCGGTCAAAGTTCGCCAAAGTCGCGAGCGCTGACAACTGGTCAGCGTTTACCAAAAAGACGACGATGGCGGTTTCAGCAATTTCGTGGTCAGAGACTTCATTCAGCGGCTTCATCACAACGTAGCGCGTCGGGATCGCAATAGTGGGAAGGTTCTCTATAAACTCTCGAACGAGTTCAGGCGTTTTCTTTCGATATTCGCCTTCGAATTGCCCTTCTTTGCCGGTTGAAAGAAAGTACTCGATATGTCCCAGCTGGTACGGACCGAAGCATAGTCCGACCCTCCCTCCTGGACAGAGAACGGTTTCCTTTTCGAGGACCGCTGTGCGCCCGTTTACGGCTGCTACGAATAGGGGGATAATGCATCGGTTCTTTTGCCCGCGCGCTTCCGTGAACTCCAGCGCGCTTTTTGGTTTGCGATCGGTCAACAGGATCGCGACCGGACCTCGGCTCAACTTAATAGCATCGGCTATTTTGCTGTGCATGCCTGGACACTCCTAGATAATTTATGATATTGCTTCCGATGTATAAGTTTGCCAAAAATAGGCTCAAGTTACGCGTGTCCGTGGCTTGTGATGACAATTTCGGCTTCGTTCTCCCTGCTTTCGCGAACTTGTCACTCTCGCGAGATGGATGCGAGCCAGGCTTTGATGCCGCTGGGCGATCGCGCGCTTTCCATAAGCGCTGCTCGAATGTAATTAATATGCCAAGGCCGACCAAACGTGTTTTTGATCTCGCCTTGTGTGACCCGCCGCGGGCCGTATGAGCCCGGTTGCAACTCACTAAAACAAAGCATGAAATAGGTGCCGCGGCGGGAAAGAACACTCGCTAGGTTCGTCGCAAATTTGGGGCGCTCCTCGTCGCTCAAAACGTGGAACAATCCCGAGTCTATTACTGTTTCAAAAGTTTTGCCGAGAGCGTGAAGGTCCAGCGCATTCTGCTTGAGGAAGGTGACGTGCAGATTACGCTCTTTCGCTTTCGCTTTTGCCGCGTTGATTGCGCTAGCGGTGATGTCAATACCCCATGTCTCGTGTCCTTGTGCCGCAAGAAACAGCGCGTTTTCTCCGGTGCCGCAACCGACGTCAAGCACCGAACCCAAGATTTCGCCGGCCGCTTCAAGTTGAACGAACTCGTTCTGCGGACGCCCGATGTCCCACGGTGCGCCGTCTTGATAGACCTCGTCGAAGTCGATCACGGAGATCAGTCTTGCTTAGACTACGATAAAGCTATGTGCGTAGCAAGCTACACCTCAAATTATTACGCTAAACTAACCGACGTAATCGAGGTGCAATGATGAAGATACTTGGCATCAATGGCAGTCCTCGCAGGAAGAACAGCCGAACGCTTAAGCTAGTGGAAGCGGTTCTCGAAGGCGCGAGGCAGCGCGGCGCTGAAACGGAACTCGTAGACATCGGTGAAATGGACATACGATATTGCATCGGCTGTCAGGTTTGTTACGCCGAAGGCGAGTGCGTTCAAGACGATGATCTTTCTGCGTTGTGGGAGAAGATGCTCAGCGCCGATGGGATCGTTCTCGGCTCCCCTGTGTACATCAATGGCGTCACGGCGCAACTCAAGACGTTGATCGACCGATTAGCTGACGCCATCCATTGTCAGATGCTCGCGGGGAAATATGGTTGTGCTGTGACAACGGCGGGCAGTTCTGGCATCAGCGAAACGCTTGGCTATATGAACTACTTCCTGAATCAGTTGGGCGCGGTCACGGTTGGTCAGGTCGGGGCTGCTATCGGCAGAAATGCTGCAGCGCTTGAAGCTGCCATTCCAGAAGCCTATACGCTTGGACAGACTCTTGCGGACTCAATACAGAAAAAGAGCCGCTTCGCTGAGCAGGAAAACGCAATTGCCGAGAGAGGGGCATTTTTCAGGCAATTAGTGACAGCAAACAAAGAGGCTTGGAAGCATCAATACGACTATTGGATGGAAAAAGGGTGGATGTGACTAAACGTCCTTCCCGCGTTGACGGGCGAGGCTTAGACACTGGTGACCTCCATTTCCAGAAAAAGCTTAAGTTTGTAGCGGATAAACTAGGCATTCCCACAAGGTTGACTATGACGAAAAAAGCTGAACTTTATTCGAGGAGACGAGAGATGTATCGACTTTACATTAACAAGTTGAACATGTCAGAAATCCTCGAGAAGCTTTCTACCAAGTATCGCGTATCCAAACGGACGTTGTACACGGATTGGCAGAAGCGCACTCAATGGGTCTACGCCGTCTTTGACCTTGAACAAGCCTCGTAATCCATTAGAACCTGTCGCGCGTCTCTCTAAATTGCGTGCGCTAAATGGTTATACTCTTTTTGATTAGGTTTAGTTAGTTGCAGCGCCGGAAGAGCTTAACTGCGGGGGCTTGCTGGTCACAATTTCATAAGTTATTCTAATAAAAAGAACCCAACGACGTGCAGCAACGTCTTCCGCCTCTTGCAGAAGAAGTTTTGGCATTTCTTTTGCGATTTTGATTCTGAAATCGCGAACATTAAGAATCTCAGAAAAATCCGAGAGCGTGGCGTCGACGCGTTTTTTTGTGGGGATAAAGTAAAGGTAATAGTAAGATTCACTGATGACTTGCTAGGATTTAAGCGAATCAAAGATGGAAGACAGCATTGACTGAATAATTCGGAAATCAGCAAGCAGGTTGTTTTATGAGACGGCAAAGCTCTGGTTGCATTTGCTCACCGCGTAAAACATCGAGCATGGCAAAAAGTCTTTTCAGAGTCACAGCGATTTATGAGCCTGAGTCAGCTCCGCGTAATAGCATTCGCCCATTGGAAGGAGACGACTATGTTCGGTAGCTGCCCCGGGACGTCGCATTTGCGTACGCCGACGCTCACCATTAAGAAATGTCCGCGGTGCGGTCACGACGTAGAGATTTTTTCGTCAGATGTCAAAGTTACGTGCGGCAAGTGTGGTTTGACGCTGTTTAATGACATGAACATGTGCATCCAGTGGTGCGCTTACGCGAAAGAGTGCATCGGTCCCGAACTTTACAACCAGCTGAAAAAGAACGAGGATGAGCAAGCTAAATAGCGCTAGCTTTGTTAGCAGAAGTTGTCGATTGAAGAGCAGGCGAGGAAGCGGCAAGCGACACAAGTCCCCCATCCTTTAGTTGGGGCACGTGTTTTTTCATCTCGGCCGACTTTTTCGTCTAGGCACATTAAGTAAGGCTTGCTTTGATTTGTTGCCTAGCGTGATTTCTTGGCACGCAGCTACGTCTAATCTCCAGTTAACTGCTGAATCGCTCTGCGCGCGGCTATAGACCTAGCGGCATTAGTGGAAAAATGCTATTAACCGGGACGAATCACTAGACCTCGAGCTCAG
>CAZHSW010000074.1:0-8021 GCA_964534635.1 uncultured Methanomicrobia archaeon | reverse complement strand
GCCTTCGTTGCCGCACTGTTTCCTCGTAAGACGACGCTCAACAGCGGAGTCCGGTTGGGGCTATCTTTCGGGCTTAGCATAGCGATTGTGCCACTACTCGAAATGGCTCTCAACTACAGTAGATGGGGAGTTCGCGAGGGTTCAACCCTTGTGATTATCGCCTTATTTGTCCTAGTTTGCATCGCAGTTGCAGTCCTGCGCCGGAACCGTCTTGCGGCAGCCGAGCGATTCGTTGTAAACTGGCGCGTCTGGCAGCCGCTGCAAGACCAACAGGCGTCGCGGTTCGAAGGTAGCTTCGATCGAGCTCTCTCCATCGCACTTGTGGTGGCAATTGGAGTCTCCCTCGCCACAGTTGGCTACGCTGTTTTCGTACCTAAAGCAGACGAACACTTCACTGAGTTTTATGTGCTTGGAGCCAACGGGACTCTCGGTAACTATACAACGAGATACACGGTGGGAGTGCCAAGTCCGGTGACCGCAGTTATTATCAATCACGAAGGGCAAAACATCACCTACAATCTCATCATCTCAGAGAACAACGGCACACAACGCGGCGTCGTCTATTCAGAAGAGGTAATCGTTCCGGCCGGCCAGCGATGGGAAAAGAAGATCGACCTCGCTCTTAACGAACAAGGAAACAACACAAAGCTTGACCTCTCCCTTTATGCAGATCACTTGGCTCCGCAGCCATATCGCGACGTCCATCTATGGGTGAACGTGTCAGCGTAGCGATTGTTTTGATACCGGCGCATAGAGGCCGCCAGAAGCCGTATCGGCGTCGCTTTGAATGAAGCAGCATAAGAAAACTTTTATGAGTAGACACGATGAATCAGAGCGATGGCGTGAACCGGAACTCGTTAGTCACTTGGATTCTTGCGGTCTTGTTGATCCTAGCAGTTGGTGGCACGGTGCTGCTCATCGTTCTTCCGCAACCAGGAGAACCGTTTACCGAGCTGTACCTACTGGGTCCGAGCGGAAAGGCCTCGGGGTACCCGACGAATCTCACGGTCAACCAAACTGCCAACGTGACCGTGGGCGTCGTCAATCACGAAAACGCGAACGTTAACTACACGTTGGTGGTAACGCTCGCGAACAAAACTATTAGAACAGAATCGTTCAGCCTCGCTAATAACCAAACACTGCAAGAGAATATTGCATTTAAGGCTGTAAGCCAGGGTTCTGGGCAAAAATTGACCTTTGATTTGCACAAGGGGAACGACGCAAACGTCTATCGGTCAGTCTACCTGCTTCTCAACGTTACGTGAATAAAGCTGGTTATCTGTTCTGCTGCCGAAGCCAACCGTCTCAAGATAAAATAATTGTAATCAACTAGTTCGCGTAAGATAAACGAGTCCAATGTGCCGCACACTATCGGCTCGAAGCCGTGACGGCACCTTCTTATAGGGGTAATACGATCAACGAATGGCGAACCGAGCGTTGCGATTATGCCAACAGCACTGATTACTGGCATTACGGGGCAAGACGGCTCCTACCTTGCCGAATTGCTCTTAGAAAAGGGCTACGAAGTCTACGGTCTAGTGAGACGGTTAAGCACGCCCAATGTGACGCGAATCGGAGCGCTTATAGACAAACTCATGTTGCTCGAGGGCGATCTCACCGATCAATCCTCGCTTAACGTCGCCGTTCAGACCGCTATGCCTGACGAAGTGTACAACCTTGCTGCGCAGTCTTTTGTAGCGACATCTTGGAATCAACCGGTTTTGACAGGCGATGTGACGGGGCTTGGCGTTGTGCGTATGCTTGAAGCTGTTCGGCATTTTTGTCCTAAGGCGCGATTCTACCAAGCTTCCAGCAGCGAAATGTTTGGAACGTCACCAGGTCCCATAAAGGATGAAAAAACCCCATTTCATCCAAGGAGCCCTTACGCGGTAGCGAAGGTCTATGGTTATCACGCGGCAATCAATTATCGAGAGAGCTATGGGTTATTCTGCTGCAATGGCATCTGCTTCAACCACGAATCGCCACGGCGAGGTATTGAATTCGTTACAAAGAAGATCTCCGACGGAGTGGCGCGCATCTACTGCGGACGAGCGTCAGAACTCCGGCTTGGCAATCTCGAGGTTAAACGCGACTGGGGCTTTGCGGGCGACTATGTAGGCGCAATGTGGCTTATGCTACAACAAGATGAACCCGACGATTATGTCGTTGCTACCGGTAAAAGTCATTCCGTGAAGGAATTTGCGGCGTTGGCCTTCGATCACGTCGGCCTCCGCTGGGAGGAACACGTTAGAGTCGATGATAGTTTATTCCGACCCGCAGAGGTTTTCGATTTGTGCGGCGATGCGTCGAAAGCTCATAAGAAGTTGGGATGGCGGCCCAAGACTTCATTTGAAGAGCTTGTACGCCAGATGGTCGACGAAGACATAAAGAGATATGGCAATTAAGGGCAGAGTCGACGCGATGCCTTCAGTACGATCTAATAAGGAAGCCCGGCAATCAATATTCCAAAAACGCTATGTTGCCCAATCCCTTAGTAATGAACGATTGGAGCCTCAGAGCGACTTTGAAAGTGGTCTTCACCGCTCTCCTTGTTGTATGGGTCCTTCTCGGGCTGGACGCACTCGGAGCGCACCTCGTGCTTTTGCGTGGATTCTTCGGCGCGGTATTGCTGCTTTTTGTTCCGGGCCTCCTTATCCTTAGAGCGCTGCGGGCGCACCATCTTGGTGCCCCGCGGACTTTAGTCTTTGCGATGGGTCTCAGCATCGCAATCGTGATGTTCGCTGGACTTTTTGCTGATGTCGTTTATCCATTCGCAGGTGTTTCCCGACCCTTGACGACTTTTTCTTCGATGGGAACACTAACTGCTGTCATTGTCGCATTGGCTGCCCTGAGCTACTGGCGGGATCGAGATTTTGTGCCTGACGCTAGAATAAACCTAAATCTAGCTTTTGCGCGGCCTGTGCTCTTCCTTAGTCTCATACCTTTTTTGATGATATTCGCCGTCTATGCGGCTAACGTATATCACACGAATATCGGGCTTTTGACAGTATTGGTAATAATCGGCGCGACTGTGTTTTGGGTCGCGACATCTGCACGCTTCCCGAATGAAGGGTACCCCCTCGCAGCTTTCGTGATCGCCGTTGCTATGCTTTTTTTTGGCTCATTAATCTCATCGTACCCTTGGGGATGGGACATTCAGAAAGAGCTCTATCATGCGAACCTTGTGCTGGCAAACGGAGTGTGGAACCCATCCATCTCTGGTGCGACTAACAGCGTCATCAGCGTCACTCTGTTGGCCCCTGTCCTCACACTAATAACCGGCGTCAGCACGACGTGGCTTTTCAAGGTTGTTTACCCTCTCATTTTCGCACTCGTACCGCTTGGGCTGTTCATTGCTTTTCGATCCCAAACAAACGACAGGACGGCTTTCCTGGCAGTTTTTTTTGTTTCTTCGCTGTTCACCTTTTTCGGAGAAATGCCAGCGTTGGCGAGGCAGGAGGTAGCCGAAGTCTTCTTCGTTCTGTTGCTGATTTTGATCGTTGATAAGTACCAGTCAGCGCCTGAGAAAAAACGCACGCACACCTTGTATGCCATCTTTGCGATTTCCCTCATTGTTTCGCATTACGCGCTGGCAGTTATTTTTCTGGCTTATGCCGTTATCGCGTGGCTTTTGCTCTTTCTTGTGGACAACCCTGCCTTACGTCGGTTTCAACGATTAGATCAAAGCAGGCTGGTCGGCCATTTACCGGCCGTGCGGATGATAACCGCCGCCTTTGTGCTGTCGTTTGCAGTTTTTATTGCAGCGTGGTACTTGAGCTTTGGATCTGCTGCCGCTGGAGCAATCGGTTATACCCTAGATCAGATGTTCAAACTCGTATTCGAGTCTCGAGCTGTTGAAATAGGTATCTTGGTTGCGTTTGGCCTCTACGTGAGCGCGTTCGTACTGATTTATCTCTTCTCAACGCGGAGAAAAAGACAGGAGAAACCGAACTCGCGTTTCTACAGCGCCGCGATTCTTGTTCTCACAGCTGCGCTCTTTGTTCCGGAGGCAGTGGACAGCGGCGTTTCACTTAACAGCCTGCTTCAGACCGGTCCGCTTTCGGCGATTCACCTCGTCGGTTTCTTCTTATATCTCCTCAGCGTGTTTTTGATAGCTGTAGGACTCGGTGTCCTTACAGTCCGCCGCTGCCGGCGCAAGTTCGATGTTGAATTCGTTGCGCTTTCGCTCAGCGGCTTCGGGTTATTGATAGCTGCGATGGTCGTTCCACAATTAGCGTTCACGATCAACACCACGCGCCTGTTTCACATTTCGACGCTCGTGTTGGCTCCATTTTGTGTCACCGGAGCTCTTTTCATAATTTGGGCGTTCGAAAGCAGGTTTTTTAGCTCCCGTAAAACTCACTTTGTGGCTAGATACAGAGTGGTAGCTGCGTTGTTCGTCGTACTGTTTTTTTTTAGCACCGGTTTTGTCTACGAGGTGACGGGGCAGCAGTCGACCTCCTTTATCTTAAACGGCAACGTCGACGCCCCGCGCTTCAACGAGCGAGAGGTCATTGCCGCAGCATGGCTACACGCTGTGCGGGGCGAGACCCAAGACGGCATTCTGCTGCAGATCTATGCAGATGCACATCGCCGCGTTTTGTTTGACAGTCTTGACTTGGATCATCCCGCATCAGAGTTTCCGAGCTGGCTGCCCCGTACGCCGTCCAACGCATACATGTATCTTGGGACGTTCAATCTCAAAAGCGGACAGGTCGCGCAAGTGCGAACAACGACGGTTCTACAGGGTACGGTCATAAGCTATGGAGACTTGGGCAAAACGACTGACAGTCGCAGCAAAATCTTTGACGACGGGGGGGCTGCCGTGTATTATGGCGGCAGCTGACATCTGATAGGCGGACGCAGTTTCGCTGTCGGCTCGTCTACTCCTCCTCCGATCGAGATTTAAATCCTTTGCGGTGGCCAACTCGGCGGCGAAATACGCAAACTCATATCCGCGGAATTGGGCTCTCACACCTCGTCCACGCCAATCATCTCGAGCTCGGCCGCCAATGTCGGCAAAAAAGTTCCCACATCTGTTACAATTCCGATTGCCTGTGCGGTTCCGCGATCGGTAAGCTTCGTTACAGTCGCCGGATTAATGTCAACACAAATCGTCTTCACGTAAGACGGAAGCATGTTACCAACGGCGATTGAATGCAACATCGTTGCCATCATAAGCACGAGGTCGGTATCTTTTAAGAGGTCACGCATGGCGTCTTGTGCGGCCATGACGTCTGTTATGACTTCAGGCAGCGGACCGTCGTCTCGGATGGATCCGGCGAGCACAAAGGGCACATCGTTTACTACGCTTTCATACATGATGCCACTCCTGATGAGGCCTTGGCGCACCGCCGACGCGATCGATCCGCAGCGGACGACTTCGCTGATGGCGTAGAGATGGTGCTTGTGCCCCTCGCTCACGAGTTCTGCGGTTTTAATGTCGAGGCCGAGTGACGTTCCGTAAAGGTCACGCTCGATATCGTGAACAGCAAGCGCGTTGCCGGCAAGCAGGGCGTGGACATACCCGCGGCGGATGATTTTCGACAGAGCTTCGGCTGCGCCGGTGTGTGAAACTGCAGGTCCTGCGACGACGGCAATTTTCTTCCTCTGAACCTTTGCATTTACCATTTCGGCGGCGATCTGACGGATGAGGGTCGCTGCGGGGCGCTCAGAAGAGACGGCCCCTCCCATAAATTCAAAAAGGGAGCGTGTGCGCGGCCGCTCCGGAGGCACGACACGCACGCCTTGCTGTCCGAGCACCACCAGATCGCCGGCCTTGATATGGTGGAGTGGTGTGCATAGCGCCCGGTTATCGCGAACGACGATCATGCAGTCCATTTCGATATTTTCGACAGGAATCCAGGCGCCGTGCTGATGAATGAACGTAGGGTGATTCGTGGTTGAATAGAACCCTCCTGGGACGACTTTGTCCTTGTCGGTCACGGCAACTCTGACGTCCTCGATTTCAGGGATTTGTGCACCAAGTCGGTGAAGGTCACTCAGGATCGCGTCGAGGTGTGCCTCGTCGCGCCCCTTTACGGCCAGCCTTACGTAGCTCGGGTCGGTCTTGTGCTCCCCTACCTTGAATGTCACGATATCAAACTCGCCATCAAGATCCATGATCTTGTCGAGCACCCGCGTTAGCGTCAATGAGTCAATGATATGCCCTTTTAGCTCTATCTCGCGAATCGTTGTCATGCGTCCCTATTGCAGCCTGCTACCGTCTTACAATCATCGTTCCTACGCCTTCGTCGGTAAACAGCTCAAGCAGGAGTCCGTGATGAATGGTGCCATTTATGATGTGTGCGTTCTCCACTCCAGCTTCGAGGGCCTTGATACACGCGTGTACTTTCGGAATCATTCCTCCGCTAATGCTCCCGGAATCGATGGCGTTTTGTGCTTCAGCGAATGTCAGTCGAGATATAACAGATCGTGGGTCGTTGGAGTCACGCTGAATTCCGTTCACATCTGTCAAGGCGATCAGCTTGCGTGCCATTAGCGCCGCGGCTATGTCTCCTGCGACAGTGTCAGCGTTCAGATTCAGGCTGTGGCACGCGCTGTCGACTGCTATAGGGGCAATCACGGGGATGTACCCTTTGCCCGCCATGATCATAAGGATCTCTGGATTAATGACTTCGGTCTCACCAACCCAACCGAGGTCTACCTCGCGTTCGATCCCTTCATAGACCACGCGCTGAGGGCCTTTTTTCCGAGCGGCGATCATGCGGCCATCTTTTCCTGAAAGACCGACTCCTTTGCCGCCGTGTTTGCCGATCAGCGCTACTAGACGGGTGTTGATGTTGCCGACGAGGACCATGCGGGCGATCTCAAGAGTCTCCTCATCCGTAACGCGGAGGCCTGCTGCAAATTCAGGCTTTTTGCCCATTCGCTCCATCTTCTCGCTGATTTCGGGCCCGCCTCCGTGAACAAGCACAGGCTGCATCCCAACGTAGCGTAAGAGCACGATATCTTCGATAATGCCCTCCATGAGACGCTCGTCGACCATCGCGTGCCCGCCAATTTTGATGACGATGAATGACCCATAAAACTCGCGAATGTAAGGCAAAGCTTCGATGAGTATCTGCTCTCGCTTCATTCATCCGTAGTTCCGACTGAAAATAGAAATATTTTCCTGCTTGATGGTGCATAGGCGTGTGATCGGCCGAACAAGGCGCCACAGGGGCGACTAGGTCCTTAAAGACTATATGCTTCAGGGGCAATTGGGGGTGGCTACTTTTGGTTATTGGCGTAAATGACTCACCTATGACGAACAGAGTAGCGTGCATCCAGACAGGTGCCTTAGGAACGTGGTACGATAACGTCGAGCGTGCGGTTTCGTTGGCCCGGCGGGCGAATGGTGATCTCATTGTTCTACCGGAGCTTTTTGCACACTGCAAGGATTTTAAAGCTGGAGAGCGAATTCCTGGGGCCACCAGCGACGCATTTGCCCAGCTGGCCTGCGAAAAGCATATTTATATCCTCATGGGAAGCGTCCTCGAGGTGGACGAGTACGGTCGAAGGTTCAATTCAAGCGTCCTCATAGATCGCTCTGGGCAGATCCTTGCCACATATCGCAAGATTCACTTATTCTCGTATCGTTCTAAGGAGCGGCGTTTATTGGTCGCCGGGGATCGCGTTGTCACTGTTCCAACGGAGCTCGGGGTTATCGGGCTCTCGATTTGCTATGACCTGCGCTTTCCTGAGCTCTTTCGGGCTTTGGTTAGGCAAGGTGCCGAGATCATCCTCTGTCCCGCTGCGTGGCCACACACACGTTTGGATCATTGGATTACGCTCAATCGGGCGCGGGCCATCGAAGGGCAATGCTATTTCATCGGTTGTAACCAGGTTGGCAGGCCAGTGCCAGCGGTCGAACTCGCGGGCCGCAGTATGATAACCGATCCGTGGGGCAAAGTCATCGCCGAGGCGGGTCACGTGGAAGCCATTATTGAGGCAGAGATTGACGTTGCCGTTGTTCGCAGAATACGCGAAGAATATGCGTTCTTGCCGGACATCGTTGA
>CAZHSW010000073.1:0-4674 GCA_964534635.1 uncultured Methanomicrobia archaeon | reverse complement strand
TTATCTCCTGTTCTTCTTCAGCTCCCACGCCGAACACCTCATTTCGGTTTATTGTCACCTAAATCCTTAATCGCTATAAATTACACTCGCAGTTTCTTTGATCCAGAAGCTCGTCTGCCCTGTTTTTTGCGGCTGGGTGATTTCTTTGAGAGATCTCGCCGATAGACTCAAAAGAGGAGAGTGATAAAAGGCCCAGATGCCATTTTCCTGCAAATTAGTCCAAAAAAGGTGCCAAGCGCCTTCTCTTCGACCCGCTGATTGACTTCAGCTTTGTAGCCGCGGCCACAGTTGCCATTCACGAGCGTGCAAGTAAGCACAATGGACGCTAGCAGGCTCTCGCTCCTAGACGGCTGCTGGTCCCGTCGCGCGGGTGGAAAACGCTTAAAAGGTTGGATGCCCCACGGAAAGCTATGAATGCAGTTGTCCTTCTCGCTCCTGGGTTTGAGGAACTCGAGACAGTCGCGATCGTTGACGTACTCCGCCGTGCAAGCATCTCGGTCCGCCTCGCTGGCATCGCGGCTTCGCCCGTGGAAGGTGGGCACGGAATCAAAATCGTTACTGATGCCTCTATCGACGACGTCAAGACCTACGACGCGCTTATCCTTCCAGGGGGGAACCCGGGTTACCTCAACCTCGAGCGTGATCAAAGAGTCCTGAAACTAATACGCGAAGCATACGCCGCTGGCAAGTACGTGGCTGCGATTTGCGCTGCGCCGCACGTCCTTGGAGTCGCGGGTATTATGGAGGGGGTAACCGCGACGTGTTATCCGGGAATAGAGATTCCTGGCGCGCGGCGTGTGGAGCGGCGCGTAGTGCACGACGGCAAGATCATCACAAGTCAAGGTCCCGGAACTGCGATTGATTTTGCCATCGACCTGGTCGAGTTGCTGACGACCAAGGGAAACGCGCTCGAAGTGAGAAAAGCATTGCTGGCATAGTGGGAGGCGACTCAGCCCGTAGCCTAACATTTTTTGTTTGGCTCAGTCAAGTTGACTCTGAAACAATGGGACGACAACTCCTGTGATGGGTCCTAGAGCTCCATTCACCGCTAGTAGGGCGTCATCCATAAGCTCGGTAACTGCGAACCGCCACACTCGTTTTGAGTCTGTGTGTCAAAACCCTCTGAGCGCGTTCAACGTAATCAAAGCAGACTATTTTGGCCACTTTAACAGTCCAGAGTATTCAAGAGGGCGGCAACAAGTATTCAACAATATCCTCGATCTTGCGACCTTATGGTCCCGGGCTTGATGAATGAGCCAAAACCTATTGTGAGAGGTATTAATAATGATGAGCAGCGAAAAGACTCGTTTGATGACTTCAGAGAGAAATCAAGCAGTCAACGTGTACACGCTCCCTGTCTGCCCAAACTGCAGCGTTCTAAAAAAGTCCCTAATGGAATATGGGATCGCATTTGAAGAACACGAGTTGGACTCACCGAAGTCGCGCACGACGTTGCTCATGAAAGGGGTTTTTACTACTGTAGCTCCAGTGCTCCAGGTCGGGGATACATTCTTGACGTTTGACGACCTTTTTCGCGGCGACGAGCTGAATATCGATCTGATATTGAGCGTGTTGCGGTGTTAGAGCATCTTTTGTCAACGCTTCAAGGTAGCTCCAACGATTTCTGACCGGCCGTGTTTTTTACTCGTAAAAACTTGGTGTTCAGCTTGATCGGGTGTGCGAACGTCAGCCAGCATAAGTGAATCACAGAGTTACCGGGGGGCTGATGGCAGGCGGCGAGTCCGACGGGGGATTAGTATTACGAACCCGATGCAAATACTAACATTGATTTACTAGCGCGTCGTATGGAATAACGTAATAAGTACCGAGCTATTACATCGGTTACAGGAGTCACTCTCGAAGGGACTTCGTGCCCGTTACGCGTCGACAAAAGGCTTCATTTAGCAAGCGCGTCTAAGAACATAGACACTCTGTCCTGAGGGCCGCGACTGTGTTTTACTCCTGTCGTGTTGGTTAAAAAAGGTGGGCTAATGGCCTTATCTACACGAAAGAAAAACCACTACCCGAAGAAGTCATTGCTTCCAGTGCTTCAGCCTCGCAGCCTCCAGACGACGCTCTTTGGCGAACAGGCCGAAGACATGCCATGCGTCCGGACCAGTGACGGGTTCATCCTTCCGTGGAACAGCGAGGCGATTGTGAAGCAGCTCCTTCGTGAAACGGCACTCGCGCAGACATTTTATGGAAAGCGCGGCATGAAGCGAGCTGAAGCGCGACGCATCGCAGATATCGTTGAAAAAAAAATCAAGAGGATGGATGTCCACGAGCTGAGCGGGCCGCTTATTCGTGAGTTTGTCAACGTCGTTTTGCTCGAGGAAGGGTTCGGCGAGTGGGCGCGTGCGTGCTCACGAGTAGGGACCTCCCTTTACGATGCCTATCGTATTGACCACGGGGAAGGATTCGAAGCGAAGGAAAATTCCAATCTGACAGCGAACCCCGAGACGTCGGCCAAAAAGAAACACGATAAGCTTAGCAAGCAGCAAGTGCTTCTCATGCTGCCCCAGAGTATCGGCGACGCCCATCGTTCGGGAGATTTTCACATTCACGACATGGAGTATGCGAACGTGAGGCCGTTCTGCGCCGACTACGACCTTCGGTATTTCCTCTATTACGGTCTGATGCCGGACGGGACGGGAGCGCACGCATCTGTCGCAGGGCCGGCAAAAAGTCCAGAGGTGGCCATTCTGCACGCGGTCAAAGCGCTCGCTGCTGGGCAGACGAACTGCGCGGGAGGTCAAGGCTTCTATAACTTCCTGACCTTTTTGGCTCCGCATCTCGAGCACCTCGATTACACGCAGATCAAACAACTCATGCAAGAGACGGTTTACGAGCTCACGCAGGTGTTCATAGCACGTGGCGGCCAGATGGTCTTCAGCAGTCTGCAGTTGACACCTGGCGTTCCCGAGCTGTGGAAAGACAAACCAATCGTCTTGCACGGAAAGGTTTGGGATGGCGAACGGGCACCTTTGAGGACCTACGGCGAGTTTGAACGCGAGGTTCGCCTTGCCTTCAAAGCAATCATGGAGGTCATGACTGCAGGAGACAATTGGGGAAAACCATTCAACTTTCCGAAGCCCGAAGTAGCGATCGAACCGTCATTTATCGTGCCACGCAATAAGGATGTTTTTTACGGCCACCCGGAGATCCCGACGCTTGAGGACAACTACGAGGCCGCTTTTAAGCTCTCGGCACAGTTTGGCTCAACTTACTTCGACAATATGGTTCCGGAGTATCGCGGTGCTGGCAAAGGCGTCTCCTGCTACCAGTGCTGCGCGTACATGTTCAAGGTTAATAAAGACGAAGATCAGCACTTTGAGGATAAGCTCTATTTCAGAAATGGGGCACACTTCTCAATGGGTTCGTGGCACGTCGTTACACTCAACGTCCCTCGCGCAGCGTACCGCGCAGAACACGACACAGATGCGTTCATCGACAATCTCAAGAATCTCGTTGACCTCGCCATAGATTTCTTCGCAATCAAGCGCAAATGGATGGAACCCCTCATTGAGGGTAATCGACTTCCATTCTTGCAACAGCGACCGCGTGACCCGAATACCGGTGAGCGAGGACCGCAGCTCTACGACTTCGATAGTCTCGTCTATACTGTCGGCGTAGTCGGAGTGAACGACGCCGTAAAATATCACACGGGCTCAGCGATACACGAGGATCCGGCTGCGTGGGAACTCGCCATACGGGCTATGACTGAGCTGCAAGCGTACTGCCGACAAGCCGGAAGCGAACGTGGATTCAAGATCGCTTTGGCGCGGACACCTGCGGAATCATGTGCGCAGCGGCTCGCGGTCGCAGATCTCCTCAATCCTGAGTTTACCGACAAGTGCCGTCGCGTCGTGGCCGGAGATGTTTCTGAGGCCATTAGGCGCTATGTTAAGACAAAATCCCGGGATCTGCCCATCTATTACTCAAACGGCACCCACGTTCCCGTAAGCGCTGACATTAGTCTCTTTGATCGGCTCGGTTACGAACAGGTCTTTTACCACTGCTTTGACGGTGGTGATCTGACGCACGTGTTCCTAGGGGAGGCAAAGCCCGATCCTGAAGGGCTTATGGAGTTGGGCTTGAACATCGTCAAGAACACGCAGATTGGCTACTTCGCGCCAGGGCGGGATTTGACGCTCTGCCTCGACGACGCTTATGTTGAGGGCGGCCTTCACGAAACGTGTGCCAACTGTGGTTCGCACAACGTTGAGCACATAGCCCGAGTGACTGGCTACATGAGCGCTGTTTCAAGCTGGAATGAAGGCAAAAAACAGGAGCTCAAGGATCGTGCTCGCATTACTCTCGGACGCACTGTTTGAATACGTCTTGCAAGCAGCCAGCGCCTTTACGAGTCTTTGATCACTTCAGTTTGTTTTTCTGACTCCAGGAAGAGATAGGAAGTAACTGCGCAGCGACCTTTGAGTTGCCTTCGGCTATTCGAATTCGATTTTCGTGGCCGACAAACTACGTTTAGTAGGTGCTATTGTCAAGTCTCGTAACCGCGATTGCGGCAGTTTCCTATCCAGTCGCCGCGCTGAGCTCTGCTTTCGTCTTCTCGAGGAGCCTCTTTAATTCGCGGGCTTTTACGACCCGCCCAGGCACGGAAGCAATCAGCCCATCGCGAGCTTCCGCTTTCAAGAACGCGTCGGGCACCATGTT
>CAZHSW010000072.1:0-24280 GCA_964534635.1 uncultured Methanomicrobia archaeon | reverse complement strand
ACCTATCATTGTATTTATAAGTAGGCACGTATCAGAGGCTCACAAGCGAAGGCGCTAAAAAACGCAGCAACGTGCCCGAAACAAGCTCTTAAAAGCGCTGGGGGTGGGATTTGAACCCACGAGTCCCGGAGGGACACTGGTTTAGCAAACCAGCGCCGTAGACCAAGCTTGGCTACCCCAACGTCGGGCTCACAGAAAGGTCGTCACTTTGCAGCTTGTCAGAGCCACCAAATCGTTCTCTATCCCGCGCCCCCCCGAGCGTCACCCGTCCACGATAGGTTTGCTCCCTTCCGGGCCTGAACCGGTGCTCGCGACAAGAATACGTCACTGATTCTCCAAGCGGTGCCGTACTTCCGTTGACCCCGAAGGACGGGATTTCATCGTCTGATTTGTTAGATGGTCAAACTGTAAAATGCCTTCCCTCTGTTTCGCTCCCCACATATCGACGGTTTTGGGTTGCAGATGACGCCGAGCCATCCGAGCTAGCCCAACGATATTTGGGTATAATCATCCATAAAATTATCGTAGAAGGGCTGTTTGGAGGCTATGAAGGACTTTGTTCGAGACGTAAACTTCTTCCTAACGCTCGCGCTAGCCCTTGATGACTCCGATCGGGATCAAACGAGCGACGGCTTTGGAGATGCCAACCTTAGAAACAACGTTAATGACTTCGTCAATCGGTTTGTAAGCTTCAGGTGCCTCTTCAGGCACGGCCGATCGATCGTCCGTTCTTATAGCGATGTGTTTTCGCTTTAGGTTTTCTGAGACTCCTTGCCACGTCAAAGAGCGCCTCGCAGATTTTCGGCTCAGGACGCGGCCGGCGCCGTGACAAGTTGAGCCGAAAGTGGTAGCCATCGCTTGTTGCGTGCCTTCCAACACATAAGACGCAGTCCCCATACTACCTGGGATAAGCACAGGTTGCCCGACTCCATAGCTTAAATCCTTGTCGAACGCTCTGGTGGCGCCTTTGCGATGCACGTAAACTTCCTTACTTTCTCCGTCGACCGAGTGCTTTTCCAGCTTAGCGATGTTATGTGCGACATCGTAGATCAGAGCGGCGATCGTGCCAAATTTCTGTTCGAAGACGTCTCGCACAAAAAATGACATGATCTGCCTGTTCGTCCAAGCGTAGTTGGCGGCGGCTGCCATCGCCGCGAAATAGTCTCGTCCCTCAGGCGAGTCAGCCGGAACGCAGGCCAGTTGACGATCTGGAAGGCTAATGGAGTATTTGTGGCTCGCGGCTTGAAACGTTTTTAGATAGTCTGTGCAAATTTGGTGTCCGGCCCCTCTCGACCCGGAGTGGAGCATTATACAAATTTGTCCCTCTTTCAAACCGAATACTTTCGCGGTTTCGCTCGCGCAAATCTGGTCGACGCACTGAACCTCTAAGAAATGGTTTCCGCTCCCTAAACTACCGAGCTGTGGCTTGCCCCTCTTTTTCGCTAGTGGGCTCACCTTTGAAGGGTCAGCGTCATCCAAACAGCCCTTGCTTTCGCAGTGTTGGAGATCTGCCACATTGCCGAAGCCCCGACTCACGGCCCATTTTGCACCGCTCGAGAATACGCTATTCAGCTCAAGCTCAGAGAGCCGCAGCTGCCCCTTCGAGCCAAGTCCTGACGGTATCGCTTCAAACAAAGCGTCCATCAACTCATCAAGCCCGCGGATGATCTCTTCTTTGAACAGCGTCGTGGCTAAAAGTCTGGTTCCACAGTTGATGTCGAAACCGACCCCCCCTGGAGAGAGAACTCCTTCAGTGACATCAAAAGCGGCAACGCCGCCGATAGGAAATCCGTAGCCCGTATGCACGTCTGGCATTGCCAGCGACCACCTCTGAATTCCCGGAAGTGTCGCGACATTGGCAACTTGCTGGATGGCTGCGGGTTCAAGGTATCTTAGAAGGGCGTCTGACAGCAAGATTCTTCCCGGAACGCGCATGCCAGCTACTGTCCCCTCTGGAACTTCCCAAACATATTCATCTTGCTTAACAAGTTCTCCGTGGGTCATGCAACCTCCTATACATCGAGCGTTATTTCCACATGGTAGATGTCGTTCTTCATAAGTTGCAGGTTGTGATATGTCACCGCTTTTACTTCTTCGTTAAGGACGTGTCTGTCCAGATCAATTTTTTCGCCCAAACACTCGGCAAACAAAGATAAACCCGTGACCTCAAGTTTGCATTGCTTGACAGCGAAGCGTTCGACTTCGAACATAACGAGAAGCTCCGCAAGCCAATTGTAGAGCAAATTCTCGTAACTGTCGGAGGCCATCTCGATAGTGCGGATTTCTATCGGAGCGATGCGTTGCAGCTGAACGAGCGTGCTTTCGAGAGCTTCTGCTGCGTTAGCGAACAGCTCGTTTAGATCCTTTCCGTACGCTTTAAATGCCACATCAGCCGTGTGTTCAATGAATTCGAATTTCGGCATGTCGTGATGGAATAGAATATGAATCACAAGTTAAATATGTCCATCGCCGGTGCAAAAAGATGAGACCGTACGTTTTTATCAATTCGGCAATGAGCGCTGACGGCAAAATTTCGACCGTTGCGAGAGAGCAGGTGCGAATCTCGGGTAAAGAGGATCTGCAACGAGTTGATGAGTTGAAAGCGGACGCCGATGCAATTATGGTGGGGGTCGGCACTGTGCTTGCAGATGATCCAAAGCTCACTGTAAAATCAGCTGCCCTGAAGCGAAACCGAGTGGCGCAAGGGCGATCCGAGGACCCGCTGCGAATTGTGGTAGACAGTAAGGCAAGAACTCCGGTGACAGCAGCTATTTTGGGACGGAATGCTTTAGTCGCTGTTGCACAACAGGCCCCATGTGACAGAGTAGAAGCTCTCAGCAAAAAGGTTGAGGTATTGGTCGTAGGAAAGAGCAAGGTAGATCTGGCTAAGCTTCTCGCGAACCTGAAAGATCGCGGCGTGAACTCCGTTCTGGTAGAAGGCGGAGCTACGCTAAATTTCGCGCTTTTGGAGCTCGGATTGGTAGACGAGGTTTACACATATGTTGGGGATATCATCATCGGGGGTAGCGCCGCCCCGACGCTCGTTGATGGCGCAGGCTTGACCTCTCACTTCATCAACCTTAAGTTGCAAGACGCTTCGCAGCTGGGAAAAGGCGTGTTGATCAGATGGGCGGTTCTAGGCCGCCCTCTGTAAGCCTCTACAGCTCCCTGTCTGCTCTGTCAACTGCTCCTTCAACCACGGCCCGGTCTTGGAGAATCCTGATACTGACCAAACCGCCCACAACCAGATTGAGGTAGTAAGTGATTAGTCGCCAACCTAGAATGAAGATCCCCAGAATCGAGGTGCTTACGAAGACTGAATAGATCGTAGCCGTGCTCACTTCAGCTACGCCGCTGTTGCCCGGCGTAAGCGGAAGAGCGGCGATCATCATGAGGACTGTTTGCGCAGAAAAAGACGCCAAAATCCATGGTTGAGATCCAAGGCCTACGAGTATGAGGGAGGCGATGGAAAACTGCAACAGCCAAAAAGTTGTGGTCAGGAAAAAACTCCTAACTAAAGACCCGCGACGATCTGTAAGGTAAAGTTTTGAGCTATTGTGTACGACGTCTATCTCTCGTAAAAATCGCTGCATCGATCTCTCGGCCTTCTCAGCGCCTCTAAGTTTGACAAACAGCCACCGTGCTTTTCTAACGAAAGCCTTAACTTTTCGCGGGTGCGCCATGACGTATAGCAGGAGAAAAAGGACAAGGACAAAGATCAGGGCAGCGGCGCCGAAAAGGGCTATAAGTCCAGTGCTGCTCGGAAAGAATTGGCTAAACAGCAGAAAAGCGATCGGCGCGGCCATGCCCAAAAAAAGCGCATCTAGCACTCTTTCTCCGAGTACGACTGCAGTTGCATCTCCTATAGACAATTTGCATCCTCTCAACAGTTGCGCTCTAGTGATCTCTCCGCCTGTGTGTCCTGGGGTGATTGAAGCAGCGAACAGATTTGATAACACTATCTGCACTGATTTCTTGAACGACACGTCGCCTCCCAATGCTTCTGCCATAGTTTTTACCCGAGCGCCCCACACGAGCCAAGAACAGAACTGGACGAGTAGCGCGGCTGCCAAAAAAAATGGATGAATTTGTATGAGGCTCCGTAGCTGGCCAGGCGTGATCGTGTATAAGAGCAGTGCGAGTATTGCGATTATGCTGAAAGTCAAAGAAATTGCCAGTAACCTGCGTAGTCTTGTCACGACGGCTCACCTACTAGACTTCTGACCTATTCGCTGCAGTCCATTGAGGCTTACGGCAAGTCAAATATTGTCCGACTGCAACCGCGCCACATAATGTCATGAAGCTCGAGTAACCCATTAAACCGAACAAGATCTTTAATGACTCCGAAAAAGTCCCACATTCCGCCTTAATTGCGCGGGAGTACAGAGGGGCAAAAGGTGCCAATAAGAATGCAAAAAAAGGAATCGTTAATGAGCCGAGCCACGTGACTTTTACTATAACGGGAACACTTGCAGTCAGCATTGGGACAAGGTATCGCTGCAACCCCTCAATGGCTCCGCGGAACCATCGGACTCTTTGCTCAAACAAGTCTTGAAGGGAAGTTGGCGCTTGCTCTCCCACTCTTGTGTCGACGAGTAGCACACGCTTCCCCGAAAGATATATCTTTTGGGTTACGTCCAGATCCTCACACGAACAGCATTCATCGAAACGTATGCTACGCAGAAACTCGGCTCTTGACACCCCAATCAGGCCGTTAAACTGCGTGAAGCCCCCTGACCATTTAGCGAGACGATATATGTGGCAGAAGAATCTGTACTCGACAGAAATGATTTTGGTCAGTGTGCTCTCTTTGTTGGTCACAAAACGGCATCCGCTTGCCAGTACGCCATAGCGCACTGATTCGAGCTTTCGCACGCATCTTATCAAGAAGTTTTTCTGCGGCCGACTATCCACGTCAAAAAGAGCGACATAATCGGCTTTTTCAATGATGTTTAGTATGTCATTTATGGCGCCTGCCCGTTTGCCTCTGCTGTTCTCTCTGCATATTATGTAAAAATGCGGCGGCAGCAATTGGCGCAGGGCTTCGCAATTTTTTTTCTTGCCATCGTCTATAACGTAATACGCTTCAAAATCTAAACCGTTGCAGTGTAAGCTGCTCAAGCTCTCTATGGATTTTTCGATAATTGCGCGCGGCTCAAATGGCGATACAGGAACAATGGCGCAGACTTTCATCTCAGACGAAAATTCGATTAACTTATATTAAGCCGTCGTTTTTAAAGCCCGCCGCTCGGTCTGCCGCTCGATTCTGCGACATTTGCATATGCCTCAAGGATTTGCTTAGCGACTACTTTCCAATCATACTTGTCTTCTACGAGCTTCCGCCCGCGTTTTCCAATTAAGCGAGCTTTTTTTGGGTTTTCAAGCATCTCTATGACAGCGTTCGCAATGGACTGTGGATCGCGCGGCGTCACTAGCAAGCCCCCTACGCCGACGACGTCGAGAACGCCTGGGATTCGAGATGCGATGACCGGCGTTTGGCACGCCATCGCTTCTAAAAGCACGACACCGAAGGCTTCAAGTCGTGAAAATGAGGGAAGGACAACCACTGTTGACGTCTTGTAGAGCACGACTAGAGCGCCTTTTGACACGTTTCCGCAAAATCTGATGCGATGTTCGTAGCCCTTAGCTAGCGCTTTAAGCTTTGATTGCTCTTCTCCGCTGCCGACGATGAGGAAAGTCGCATCATCGTGATACCTTAGTATAATTCTCGCGGCTTCGATGAAATAGTTGATGCCTTTGACCGACGTCAGCCGACCGACAAAAAGTATCTGTTTTGGCCTGCGTTCATCGTTCTCGCCTTCTGTGGGTGCATCGAAGTCTGCAAGCCTGACACCGTTAGGTATAATCCGGTATTGAAAACCGCGAAGCAGCGCGGAACTTTCGGCATAAGATTTTGTTGTTGCGATAATTTGGTCGACGTTCCTGAGGATGGGCCTCACATAGAATCTCTCGTTGGCTTGCTGCACTAACGCTCTGCAGGTGTTTGGAATTCTGAGACTTGCGATACTATCTGGGACTTCGGCGTCGCAATGGTAGGTGAGCACGTGCGGAAGGCGCGGTAACCCTCTAACGACGCCGTGAGCGATGAACGGAGGAGGATAGTGTGAATGAACAACGTCAGCACTGAATCTCCTGATGCGTCGAGGCAACGAACGCATATAAGGAACATACGGAAAATCCAGAGCTGGAAACCGGTGAACGGCGATTCCGTTTACGAGCTCGTAAGATTTCGATGGCGGGATCGCTGCGCACAAAACGATGACCTCGTGTCCTAGCTCTTGTAGAGTATAGGATAGCTCACGAACGTGAGTCTCTATGCCACCGACGTGCGGATGGAAATATGACGAAGCCTGAATTATTTTCACGCAGATGCGCATGAGTTATGCTTAAATGGTGAATAAGTTATCGGGAGGATCTGAAAATTGGGAGGCCCCCATTCCGGCACCCTCTTATTCGATCGTGTACTGCCACACTGATGCTGAAACTGTTAAATACCTCGGAGGTAGTGTGATTCCCGTGCAAGTAACCATTCGACGAGCAGTGCTCTTACCGGCGCTAGCTGTACTTTTTGTAGTGGCAAGCTTTTCCCTGACGGTCAACGTAAAAGGGCAAAATGAGATCGCCTGGGTTTATGATTATCCGACAGGCATGAAAACCGCAGCTGAGCAAAACAAGCCCGCAATGATCTATGTCCACGAGCAATGGTGTCCGCGGTGCAGAAACATGGATCAAAACACCTGGAACAACACCGAAGTAGTGAAGCTTTCCGCTAGCTTCGTCAACATTAACGTACTCGGGATTGAGCAAGGCACGCTATATAATTACAGCAAGCCTCCGCTAGTAGTCTTTACTGACCCTCAAGGCAAAACCATACTCAAGCGCAACGAAGAACTTAATGCAAGCGAAGTCGCAGGCTTGCAGCGGCAAGTGCTTGCTCAAGCTCCGTTCACGACCACCCCATCGAGTTCAGTCGCTTCACCCTCTGCAAGTTCAAGCGCGTCAGCCAAAGCAGCTGGATTGCCTGGTTTTGAAGCCATTTTGTCAGTCGCGAGCATAGCAGTTGCGGCGTTGGTGTTGTCGCAAATTCGTCAAAGACGCCGTTAGGTGGGGCAAATCAACTTCCCTAGTCACACTTAGAAGAAATAAGTTTTTTATAGTCAGTCTTTGAGACAAAAAGAGACTTTAAAGCCCCCCCATCTTAGCGCCAATGCGAGTAGGAATCTTTGTCCTGGTGATGTGACATCAACATTAATATTTAGTACTAACGTCCTACAGCGTCTTATGTTCTTTCGCGCCCAGGTCACCGTCACGCTGAAGAGTGGAATGCTGGATCCGGAAGCTGCGACAATTAAAAAAGCCCTCAAGCACCTTGGCTACGACTGTCGGTCGGTCAGGCAGGCAGCTGTGTATGAGCTAGAGTTTGAAGCAGATTCACGCGCTAACGCTAAAGACGTTGCCAAAGCAATGTGCGAGAGGCTGCTCGCAAATCCTATTATCCATGACTACGACATAGTGATCGGCGGTCGTGCATGAGGGGATAATGAGGAAAATTGCCATTTTGCGATTTGGCGGAAGTAATTGCGATTTAGATGTCTACAAGGCTCTGAAAAATCTGGGAGTAGAAGCGGAACTTATCTGGTACAAACAGGCGCTCGACGGCTTTGACGGGGCGATCGTTCCTGGGGGATTCTCATACGGGGATTACTTGCGCGCCGGCGCCATTGCCGCGCGAACAGAAATTATGCAGTCGGTTCAACACATGGCTGCTGAAGGAAGACCCGTCTTGGGCATATGCAACGGGGCCCAGATACTTTGCGAAGCACGCCTCGTGCCAGGTACCTTTACGATGAATCAGTATCCGAAGTTTATTTGCAAGTGGGTGAGGCTCAAGAAAATCGGCAAGTCTCCTTTCACAGCGTTTTCAAACAAGCTGATTGACCTCCCTATAGCCCACAAAGAGGGACGATATGTAGTCACGCCCGAAGTGCTGAGAGAGATGTACGAAAATGATCAAGTAGTCTTGAAGTACGTGGACGATCGCGGACACCAGACGCCTGCCGCAAATCCCAACGGCTCGCAGGATAACATTGCAGCAGTTAGCAATTTGGAAAAAAACGTGCTTGCGATGATGCCGCACCCAGAAAGAGCATCGCAAAAACTTCTGGGCTCTGAGGATGGCAATGCTATATTTGAATCGATGGCCAAGTGCGCAAACGCGTTTAAGGGTTAACTTATCAAGGCCCTCTTTTTCGCCATAACCCCTGCAGATTGTCAAACTAGCGCTGACCACCAGGATTCGTTATCTTGATACCATCGCACCGTTTGAAGCAATCCATCTTCGAACGAAATGCCGGGCTGCCACCCGAGAGACCTGATTTTTGAACAGTCTAAGGAATATCGATAATCGTGGCCTAGCCGGTCTGCCGTGAACCTGATGAGGTTTAGCGGTTTTCCCAGGAGCTTCAATATAGATTTCGTGACCTCCAAATTGCTCTTCTCGTTTCCAGCGCCAACGTTGTAAATTTCACCAGCTTTGCCCATTTGCCGCACGCAATCTAGGGCTCGGCAGTTATCCTCTACATGTATCCAGTCTCTCACGTTATTTCCCTTGCCGTAAACGGTCAACGTCTTGTTTCGAATGGCGCGAGTAATAAAGCGCGGAATTAGTTTCTCTGGATGCTGATATGGGCCATAGTTGTTGGCACTGCGAGTGATTATACAAGGAAATCCATATGTGACAAAATAGGAGTGCGCTAACAGATCTGCCGCAGCTTTGCTGGCTGCGTACGGACTTGACGGATTCAACCTGTCAATCTCTTCAAATGATCCTCTTTGTTTACTGCCGTAGACTTCGTCCGTAGAAACCTGAACGAATCTATCAATCTGGTGCTCTTTCGCTGCGTCGAGCAAAATTTGAGTCCCCAGGACGTCTGTGCGGACGAACGCAGTCGAATTGAAAATGGATCTGTCGACGTGCGTCTCGGCAGCAAAGTTCAACACGCAGTCGCATTCATTCATTACGCGGCTTACTACTGAAGCGTCGCAAATGTCGCCTTTGATGAA
The DNA here is from genome assembly GCA_964534635.1 of uncultured Methanomicrobia archaeon. Lineage (GTDB taxonomy): Archaea > Halobacteriota > Bog-38 > Methanoflorentales > Methanoflorentaceae > Methanoflorens. The sequence goes on along the minus strand of CAZHSW010000072.1, from coordinate 15,196 downwards.
TTCGATATCCTGTAGGAGCCCTTTCAGGTTGTCCACGTTTCCTGCGTACGTAAGTTTGTCGAGGATCACTAGTTCGGCCGACTGATGCCTTTTCAGGACGTGACGAATGTAGTTGCTGCCTATAAATCCTGCGCCGCCGGTGATAAGTAGCCGCATGAATCCTCTTATCAATCTGACATTAGTTTCTTAATTTACGCAATTTGCGAGTTCTTTCAAGAAAAACATTGCGAAGCGCGTTCTTAATTCTTTTGATGGATACTCGCAGGAAGTGAAGTCGCGCGAGAGACTGGGGATCTCTTCCAAGCTGTCATCTCGGCGCCTTCGCTGAAAAAACTTAGTGGAAGAAGACTCAGAAAAAGATATATTTGTGAAACGTATCGTTTCATTAGCGCGGTGAAATCCTGCGCGCACGCTGCGTTATCTCAAATTAATGACATTTGAGCTCCGGTAGTGTAGCACGGCCAATCATGTTGGCCTTTCGAACTTGATGAAGTGAAGCAAGCCAACGACTCGGGTTCAAATCCCGACCGGAGCATCTCTTGAGCATTCACTTACTTACAGCAGTTTGAACGCAGCTTTTAGACTGGCCAGCAGCGCCGAACTTAATTCACAACTGGCGACAAGTTGATGTCAATACGTGCAATATTAGAATTGTGAGACAACGCCCATACGAAAAATGGATCATCGCGCGTGGCGAGCGACTATTCAAGAGCTGCACGAATGTAGCAAAGATCACTTGACTGTGGGGCTTGATGGGGTTGTTGTGTTGCAAAGCAAGCGTCGGGACAGGTGTATCGAACCATCAATACATCCGCACGCTATTCGGAAAGAAGGCAATTATTAAGATACGCTCAGATATGTTCGCGTGTTATTGGGCGGAGGTAGCCAAGCCAGGCCAAAGGCGCAGGACTTAAGAGCCTTTGTCTAAGATATCCTGTTGCGAAGGCATTCGTGGGTTCGAATCCCTCCCTCCGCATTTCTCTTTTTACGCTGGCTATTTGCTTTCCTTATGCAGTGTTACGCATAAGTTCCTAACCGCGGCGACGACTTCATACGGGTTAGCCCCCCAGTGAACAATATACCCTGGTACGCCTAAAAGTTCGATACGGCCGAGCCTTGTCGACTTGCAACACTTTGCGATAAAAGGCTTCCGTGGTCTGATCGCCGTCGTCGGACATATGTTGACGTGTGCGATCTTTTGCTTGGGAAAGCGTGTTTCGAACACTTGCCGCGAAATGTCGCACCCCACCAATACCGCGTTCTCCGGTATACCGACTTTGCGCCTGTTGAGATGGCTCGATCCGACCCCAGACGCTGAACACGGGAAAACAGCATCGGTACTGAGCTTTCTGAGGTCTTGAACGATCGGTGCGAACCTGACGGACAAGTCGCCGAAAACGCCAGCAGCCTCTAGTCGCTCTATGAGCGTGACAAGATACGGCGGATCCGGGGGGGAGATATCGAAAACCTCGATCTCCGTTACCGCCGTTGTGTCTGGATCGGAGACGAAGGTCCAGTGCAGATCGAATCCCTGAAAGACAGCTGTTTTTATCGGCGGCGTACATAATTCCGCTGCCAGAGCAATTAGCTTGCCTCTATTGAAGATGTCGATTTTTTGCGTATGGATGTGAGTCTCTTCCAAGTCGGAAATTCTGCGGACTGAAGATATCGAGCATAAGAGTCCCTCCCCTTCAGAACGGACTTCGTAAATCGCGGCTTTTTTTTGCCAAAAAACCACCACATAGCGCGTGGAAAAATAAATTCGCTCGCCGATCACCGGCGGCGAAATTTGATCGTCGTAGTCTCTGACTGCGACTTGTTTGCAATGTTCAGGAAAAATCATCGGCAATCAAGTTGCGCATTATCGCCCGCGCGACTTCTTCGGTCGAACTCGTGCCACCGAGGTCAGGCGTTCTGAACCCTTGGTCTAAAGTCTTCTTTACCGACGTTTTTACGGATATGGCTCCCTCACCATCGCCAAGCCAATCGAGCAGCAAGCTGACACTCAGTATTGCTCCGACCGGATTTGCCACGCCGCGCCCCGCAATGTTGGGCGCGGATCCGTGAATGGGCTCAAAAATGGCGAAATCGGCGCCAATATTTGCACTCGGACAAAGCCCTAAACCTCCGACGAGGGCTGCGGCCTCGTCTGACAGGACGTCACCAAACAAGTTTGACGTCAAAATGTAATCAAACATCTGAGGGTGTCTTATCAAATTGTAAGCCGCTGCATCAACATACATCTCGTTGTAGGGTATTTCGTGCTTTTGCAGGACCCGTACGCAAACGTCTCGAAAGAAGATGTCTGACTTGAGAACGTTTGCCTTATGAACTACGGTAATTCTTTTCACGTTTTTCAATGTGCTGGCAAAAGAAGCGAGTCTTTCTGTGTTATGCCGCGTAATTACGCGTTTCGTGACTGCGGCGTCACGCGAAATCTCTTCAACGCCCGCGTACAGTCCCTCGAGGTTCTCTCGTATTATAGTCACGTTCAACTCGTATGGAGTGAGATTATGCGACTCGAAAGGTCGGACGTTTGCAAAGAGGTCCAGCGTCTTTCTTAGTCGAACTACGACGCTGTTCCCCGGAACGCTAGTCACCGCACCCAAGATCATACAGTCTGCTTGTTTGATCAAATCTATGTCCGCATCGGTAATAGCCGCACCTTCTCTAGCCCATCTGGCATATCCTATGTCGAGTTTAATGAATTCTAAATCCTCCAAGAGCAGATCCAAAATGTCGATACAGGGAGGTATAACCTCTTTTCCGACGCCATCTCCTTGAGCAACTGCGATCTTCATATAACCTTAAATGTGCGGTCGTAAGCCGAGTCGCTAAAATTCGTGGACGTTTGACGAGGGTGCCTTTTTCTGTACTCTACTAATCCCCCATTTTCGAGGATCTCTAGCAAGAACGTGGGGAGTTTTGATCCTTGCAAGATCCTCACAGGCGTTTTCACAAGCCCAAGGGATAAATCTACTTCAATCTCATCTCCATTCTCGACGAAATCTGCTGCATTAGCTTCAACGATAGGCAAGCCTACGTTAATTGCATTTCGAAAGAAGATTCGAGCGAATGATTTTGCAACTACGCATCCGATCCTGGCGTACTTTAGCGCAAGAGCTGCTTGCTCCCGTGAAGAACCGCAGCCGAAGTTCTTGCCAGCGACTATCACGTCACCAACATCTGGCGAAAAACGCTTGTCGATACCTTCCATCGCGTGTTCTGCAAAGACTTGGATGTCAGCCGTTCTCAGATACTTGCCGGGTATTATCAAATCGGTGTTGACATTATCGCCATATTTCCACACGTGGCCCTTTATAACCATTATATACCCATGAGCAATGCGGCGATATATAGAATATGCCGGGAGCATAAAGAAACCGTTTACGGAAGGCGGCCTCAGATCGAAGAAGTGTTTAATAGTTCTACGACAATTCGTCTACTATGTCGCTGCGGTTATCTATGCAGGAGGAATACCTAGTAAATCAAAAGAAAGCCTTTTTAGCTCATCAGATAGGGCATCAAGCGAGAGAAATCGAACAAGAGATTAACGAGAGCATATGGGACTTGGCAATCGAAAAAATCGGCAGCAACGAGTTCAAAGCAACGCTTGTAGTGCGAGAGCCAATGATTTCGATTGATACGGGCGACATTGTAACCTACAAAGGCGTTCCAAGAAAATTCAAGGTCAGAAGTCCTTCGCTGGAGTACCTTTTGAACGCTGTAGAGAAGATCTTGCTTGAACAAATCAATGAGATTAAGATTACCTCAGGTATTTGACGATCTGCTTTTTAGAATTGCGCCAGTTTTCTAGCTTCACCGAGGATCTGTTATTTCGCCTGTGAGCGCTGTTGCCGCAGCTGTTGCTGCAGACGCAAGATATATCAGGCCGTTAGCGCCCATTCTGCCCTTGAAATTTCTGTTGGAAGTCGAGAGGCACGTCTCTCCAGACCCTAAGACGCCGTCGTGCTGCCCGAGACAGGGTCCGCATCCTGGACTACAAATGGTAGCACCGGCTTCGACCAGATCCTTAAGGATTCCCGTTTTTATACAAGTTAAATAAACAAGCTTAGACGCTGGAACGACGATCGTCCTAACGGCAACCTCCTCTCCGCGCAAGATCTTTGCTGCGTCTTTTAAATCTTCGACGCGCCCGTTTGTGCACGAACCTATAAACACTTGGTCCACCGGCGTCCCAACGACATCTTCAACGTCTTTCACGTTGTCCACTTCGTGCGGACACGCGATCTGAGGTTCCAGGTCGTCAACCGAGACTTTTAGCTCGCCCGCATACGACGCCTTTTCGTCGGCGACGAAAGGCTTATAGGGTAGCTGAGGTGAAATGGATGAGAGGAACTCGAAAGTTTTTTTATCGGGTGGAACGATTCCTGCTTTCGCGCCAATCTCGATGGCCATGTTGCTTAAAGTAAGTCTGCTTTCTACCGATAAACGCTCAGTTGTCGCGCCATAAAACTCTAATGCTCTATACGACGCGCCATCAGCGCCAACCATTTTTACAATCTTTAGCATCACGTCTTTCGCGCTTACGTTGGTGCGCAGTTTTCCGTCGACGGAAATCCTTAGAGTTTCAGGAACTTTGAACCATAATGTTCCTGTCGCGAACACTTCTGCAATATCCGTTGCGCCGACGCCGGTTGCGAATGCTCCCAAAGCGCCATAAGTGCACGAGTGAGAATCCGCTCCGACTACCACGGTCCCAGGAAGGGCAAGGCCGTGTTCGACCATCAGCTGATGACAAATACCTTCTCCTACGTCATAGAAATTCGCGATTCTTTGACGCTTTGTCCACTTGCGAATTGCTTTTTGAAGGGATGCGGCCGTTTCGGTGCTGGCGGGTGCAATATGGTCAAAGACTATCGCGACTCTCTTAGGGTCCCAAACTGACGACGCGCCCATCGCTTCAAAGGCCCGCACTCCAAGTACGCTGGTACCATCGTGGGCCATTGCAGCGTCGACACGCGCTACAACAAAATCATTCGCTCGCGCTCGTTTTCCTGACGCTCGGGACAAAATTTTCTCGCTGATCGTTCTTTGGGCGTCCAAATAATAACCTCACTAACTAATTTTCTGCCTCGACGTTTATCAAACTATGGACGCGAGAGGGCAGGAGGCACCACGCATTATATTTGGCTGCAATGTCTTGCGAGGCTTCGCTTAACGGGCAATTAGGCGGCTCTGCCAGCAATACATTTATGCTGCTGGCTATGAATGTTGATCACGTCGTAAGGCGCCTATGAACTATTTCGGACTCTCTACTGCAGGGAATGGAACGAGCTTCGGCAATGTCGAGATCTGTGACGTTACGCTGCGTGACGGTGAACAAGCCCCGGGTGTCGTTTTTGGTGCAGATGAAAAAAGTGAGATCGCTACCAAGCTGGATGCGATAGGTGTTGAGATGATTGAAGCGGGCTTCCCTGCGGTATCGGCAAAGGAGAAGGCGACCGTGAAAACGATCGCGAATTTGGGCTTAGACGCGAAGATATGTTGCTTGTCACGCGCGATTTTTCATGATGTAGACGAGGCACTCGATTGTGATGTGGATGTGGTTGGCCTGTTTATGGCCACCTCTGATTTGCACCTCAAGTACAAATATCACAGGAGTTTCGATGAGATGTTGGAGTGTGCTCTTTCGACTCTCGAATATGCAAAGGAACACGATCTTATTGTGAGATTTGCGGCAGAAGATGCCACTCGAACTGATCCTAAAGTGCTAAAACACTTTTTTATGGAAGGCGAAAAGCACCGGGCTGATTACCTTAGCATCGCAGATACGGTGGGTGCTCTCAGGCCCGCGTCGTGTTACGATCTGGTGACTTCCATTAAGAAGGTAGTCAGTGTCCCACTGTGCATTCATTGTCACAATGATCTGGGCATGGCTGTGGCGAACACTATTACTGCGGCAGAGGCGGGGGCATATCAGCTCCACACCACTGTAAATGGGATAGGCGAGCGGGTAGGAAACACACCGCTTGAGGAGCTGCTTGTGGCCCTGCGCCTGCAATTTGGCATCGACAAATATGACTTAGCGAAACTCACCGATTTGTCAAAAATAGTCGAACGTGACTCGCGCTTGCGTTTGCCGAAAAACAAGCCAATTGTTGGGTTGAACGCCTTCTCACACGAGTCTGGGATTCACGTTGCGGCAGTGCTGGAGGAGCCAGAGACTTATGAACTGTTCTCTCCACAATTAGTGGGCAACAAAAGACGAATTGTTATCGGCAAGCATACGGGGAAAAAAGCGCTGCAGTACGTAATCGCCGAGTTAGGATATCGGCCAACTCGTGACGAACTTTGTGAAATCCTTGACGACGTCAAACGCGTGTGTGAAACCAAAAAATCTGTCTCTCAAGAGGAGCTCGAAGACATAATCCGAAGCATTATGTACCGCTAGATGACATGTCGAGGCAACCGGACTCGTCATATTTGGGGCAAGGAGCTCTGACGACGATTACATATGTCCCGAAGGAACGGCTCGTGGCTTCCAAAAGGCGCGCTAGCGAAGCTTCATCGACATCCGTGGCGTTCACTATCTGGTAGTTAAGTCCATAGTTTCGGCATACGGCCCCTATCAGGTCAGAGACCGCTGGCGTTGGCTGCCCGCCGGTTACAGCTGACATTTTATTTTCGAGCACAAAGACCTTGACGTTGCGCTTAAAGACTGCTGAATTAACCAGTGCGGTAATGCCGCTGTGCAAGAAAGCGAAATCTCCAATGATGGCAACTCCGCTGTTTTCAAATCCGGAGGCTACCCCGATGGCTGAGCCCAGAGAATATGCTGCGTCGATCAAGCTTAACGGCGGATTAGCTGCTTTTATCACACAGCCCAGATCACCCGCAACCATTATGCGGAGTCTACTGAGAGCTTTGTAGAAAGGCAAGAATGGGCAATTGTCGCAGATTTGCCGCATATAGCCTCTACTCTCGAGTGTTTCGACGTCAAATTTCGTTGCCACATAGTCGGCTTCGACGTAGTCTAACGCTCGCGAAATATCTTCAGCAGAAAGCTCTCCGAAACGTGGCAGGTGGCCCGACATTTTGCCTAGGATTCTGCCACGAATAGACTCCTCGACAAACGGCGCACCCTCTTCAACCACTAGCACTCGATCGTGCTTTGTCAGAAATGTGTGGATTCGTCGCTGACACAGTGGGTTGACCGTTCCAAGTCTGAGCTGTGCCACGTCGTGCTTGCCGTCAATTGCATCCCCAACAACAGCTGATGCATAACCTGTCGACACGATCCCGATGACGCCAGTGCCCACTTCTTCGTTCAGATCTGTCGTCTCTGCAAACTCGACCATCTTCGGATATTTGCGTTTGACGAGCTGCTGATGCATTCCCAACTGCGTGAGGTCCCAAATGCTTCTGTTGACACGGTTCTTAGGAGATGCTGGAGAGTCAGCCCGCTCAATTGTACCCTCGGCTCTAAGGAGTCTGCTTGTTACTCTCACGATTATTGGAATTGAGAGCTCTTCTGAGAGCTCAAGAGCCTGAACAGAACACTCATACACATTGCGTGCCCCGTGCGGATCCATGACTGGGATTTCAGCGAGCTTGCCATACCATCTTGAGTCTTGTTCGTTTTGCGAAAACTTCGCGCCCGGGTCATCTCCGGCGATCACAAGCAGCCCGGCACCTATCCCCTGCGTTGCGGCCGTGACTAAGGAATCTGCTGCAACGTTCAAACCAACGTGCTTGGTGACTAAGACTGATCGCGTACCCGATGCTGAAGCTCCCAACGCTACATCAAGTCCAACCTTCTCATTGGCGGCCGATATCCAAATTGGTTTCAGATTGTCGACGATTCTCGTAACAGGATACCCGACAATGCCTGTCGCTACGCCAACGCCGGCATCGATTATACCGTACGTAAGGGCGCCCAACCCGTCTAGTTTGATCATCTGCGGAGATTTTAAGTCAAATGTCGCGCGCTACGTAGTAAAATGCTACACTACACAGGCCGCTGATTACTTTCATAGTTATTCTCTTGTTCACATATTTCTCGAGTGTGTGACGTGCTTCGCGTTTCTGAGGAAAGAATATTGACATATTCGATAAGCGGGCTAAACAAAACGCGAACACATCGACCGGAAGCCGAATAATAATAGAGGCATTTTCAATTATTAATATTGCGGGCATTGCCGGGCGCGTAAAGATTTTGAAGCCCGAGCGTGGGCGAAAAGATCACAACGTTTTTATGCGTGACAAGCTTACGGGAGAACGATAGTATGGCCGAGATCCCACTTGCAGTCGTTCTCCGAATTATGAAGATTGCGGGAGCTGAACGGGCAAATCGCGACGCAGTAAAAATGATAGCTGAAAAAGCAGAGGGTTACGGCGGCGGAGTTGCTGTGGAAGCGGTTAAGCTCACGAAGCTCGCGGACAGAAAGACAATTTCAGCACAAGACATAAAACTCGCAGCTGAGCGAATAAATCGACGCTAGCAGTTTGTCCGGTTGAAATTTGACAGCACCGCTGCATCATCTTCGTATCGCGTGTGCTATTTTTTGTGGAAGTTACGCCCTCTAACTAGGCATTTTCAGATAAGGTTTGGGCTAGACGGAGCCATGGAAAATGATGCGGTTAGGCGATAAGATCTAAAGACATTGCGGTAGCCGGGATTCGAACCCGGGTTAAAGGCTTGGGAAGCCTTTGTGCTGCCACTACACCACTACCGCCACGATGCAGCTACATCACCCTTCTTACGCATAAGTGTTGCTGCTTAAAATTCTCAACAAGCACCTGAACGCAAGGAATTTAAACGGACGTGCCGATATAACGCGGGAAACTTTTGATGGCAAACGACCTTAGGACGCCGATCGTTGCAGTACTCGGCCACGTTGACCACGGCAAGACTACCGTTCTTGATAAAATTCGCGGTACAACGGTTGCTCAAAAAGAGCCGGGGCTGATCACTCAGCATATAGGCGCCACGGAGGTTCCACTTGCCGCTATATCGAAGTTTTGTGGATCCCGTTTGGAAGGCATCCGCATCCCTGGACTGCTTTTTATCGATACGCCTGGCCACCATGCTTTTGCTACTTTGCGCGCTCGCGGAGGCGCTTTGGCGGACATCGCGATCTTGGTAATCGACATAAACGAAGGTTTTCAGCCGCAGACGACAGAGAGTCTTAATGTGCTGAGCCAGCACAAAACGCCGTTTATCATCGCGGCCAACAAAATTGACAAAATACACGCGTGGCTTTCGCACGACGATATGATGTTTACGGACACCCTCCGGCTTCAGAGCGAGAGAAGCCAACGCCTGCTGGATGAGAGAATTTACATACTTGTCGAGAGTCTTTATAACGAAGGCTTTAGCTCAGATCGGTATGACAGAATCAGAGATTTTACGAAAAACGTAGGTATCGTTCCAATCAGTGCTCGAACGGGCGAAGGAGTCCCTGATCTGCTTATGGTTTCGCTTGGCCTTGCCCAGCGATTTCTCGAAAAGAATTTGAGAATTCACACGAACGGCCCTGTTTTAGGAACGGTTATCGAAATTACTGAGGAAAAAGGATTCGGGACAACGCTTGACGCCATAGTTTATGATGGCGTCCTCGCAGTAGGTGATAGGATCGTCGTCGGGGCGTTGGAAAAGCCGATTGTGACAAAAGTCAGGGCTCTCCTAAAGCCTGAATCGGGCGGCGGTTTCAAAAGGGTGAAAAGAGTTGTAGCAGCCGCAGGAATCAAGATCAGCGCTCCGAGCATCGAAAAAGCGCTCGCAGGCTCGCCTCTGAGAGGCGCCGCTGACGACCTAGGCAAGGCGATCTCCGACGTCGAGACTGAAATGCGCTCGATTACGCTAAGTATTCAAGATGTTGGCGTGGTGATCAAAGCCGATACAATAGGGGCTCTCGAAGCAGTTGCGGGCGAGCTGAGTCGCAGCGAAATCCCGATTAGCAAAGGGTCTTTGGGCGACATCGCTCGTCGAGACATTATTGAGGCAGAAACAGTCAGCGACCCCTTATACGCGGTGGTACTCGGCTTTAACGTTGACGTTTTGCCTGATGCCAAAGATGCAGCGGAAAAATCAGGCGTTCATTTGTTTGTTAACGACGTAATCTATAAGCTGGTTGAAGGTTACCAGGAATGGCTCGAAGAGCAAAAGATGTTGCGCGGCAAAAAACGTTACGAAGCTATTATCCGACCAGGGAAACTCAGAATAATGCCTGGGTTCGTTTTCAGGCAGAGCAAACCGGCGATCGTCGGTATTCAAGTCTTGGGTGGTAAGTTAAGAAATGGCGCCTCCCTCGTCAGAGAAGACGGTGTTCGGGTTGGAGCTGTCAAGGGAATGCAAGATAGAGGTGAAAACATCAGCGAGACAGATGCAGGAAAAGAAGTTGCCGTCTCTATTGAAGGGCCAACGGTCGGAAGGCAAATAAACGAAGGGGATTTACTATACGTTGAATTGCCCGAAAAACACGCGAAAATCATCGAACAAGAGCTTTATGATGCCCTCAGCGAAAGCGAGAGGCTGATACTTGATGAGTTCTTGATGATTAAGCGCAAGCAGAACCCGTTTTGGGCTAAATGACTTCTCCGCGTTAAGATACATTGAGAAGCGAAACATAGCGACTAGGAGTTACGCAAATGGCAGACTTTAGGCTAATCATTTCTGATCCTTATGAAAAGAACACATACAAAATGGACGTTTCAGGAGCGCAAGCGAGCAAGTTGGTTGGTCTCAGTATAGGCGACTCGCTATCTGGCGAGGCAATCGGTCTCAACGATTATACGCTCGTCGTCACAGGCGGTTCAGACAAAGATGGCGTTGCGATGCGGCGCGATCTTCCCGGCACAGTTCGAAAGAGATTGCTGCTAACGGGAGGGGTTGGCTACCATCCAAAAAAAGCAGGGATAAGAAAACGAAAAAGCATCCGAGGCCGCGTCATCTCCGCAGAAACCGGTCAGATCAATCTTGTGGTGGAGAAAGCGGGGGTTAAGCCGCTCGATGAAATCTTCAATGTTGTGGTGGAAGAATAACGATCCTGCGTTTCGGGGTTTGACGACGCGGCTTTGACTTGTTAATCGGTGATTCGTGAGCCATATCACTTATTGCGTAGCTTCGTAATTCGCGCTCCGAAAATCAAAAAATAGTTAACTTCTATCTTAAGCGTTAAATGTTGGCCTTTGACACGTGCTGCTTTCTTTAAGCGCCCTTTTCTAACCAAGCTGCGCAGTTTCTTGCCCTCGCACGAAATTGCGAAAGTTCGCGTGTGTTTCCGCAATGTGCAGCAGCTCCTGTTCGGTTCGGTGCTCCAGAACATGGAAACGCGGACAAACTTTGGGATCCGAAGCTGCTACTAAGAAACGCTTTAACTTGGGGCTCAAAGCGCGTGCCGGTATCAACCACGGCTCCCTGCAAAAATCGCGGCCTTGTTCTTCCCAGACAGCTGCCAAGTTTAGGGCAGATTTGAGCCCACCCGCCTTAAACTCCGCAAGCATGAGGTGCAACGGACGAATGTCGACACAAGCCATTCCGATCTCTGCGTAAGGTAGCGCATAGGTATTCCCGTTGAAAGCGACTGAAAGCCCACCTGCGTTTTTTATCCCTTCGAGCATTTTATAGTCAGTGATGCTATCTCCGATGGCCGCGGTTTCTCGCATTCGCATTGTCCCGCCGCTTGCTGCCAGGGCGGCCTGCACCTTACGTTGACCACCAACTACCGTAACGCTATCGAAAATCTCGCCCATTCGCGTGCTAGGTGCCTTTTCAAAAAAGAACTCATCTAGCTGGCTCACTAAAGCTGCAAACTTTGGGCTCGCTGCATCATCGATTGTTGAAGAAAAGGACAGGATCTCAGCTTGAATCTTTTCTATTAATTCTACTTCTGGTTCGCGTAGAATTTGAGAAAATGAATCTAGCGGAAAACGAGTACAGTGCACGTTTTCAACGTCAACGCCAAGCTGCGAAGCGATGTTGTGGGCGTGCTGTTCGTAGCTTGTCGAAATGACGTGGACGTTCCACGCATCATCCTTCAGCCACGTGATAAGTTCCTTGGCGCCATCAACTAGCTTGGCCCCTTTGGAGACGTTCAAGATGTCCCGCTCCGTAATTCCGTTAACAAGCAAAAACGGGACAATGAGCTTCAGAGTGTCTCCAGGCTCGTAACCAGGTTTGTTTCGAAGAGCGAGATAATCGTCATACGAGCTAATCACCTCAAACAAAGACGGCCCCTCTTTGATTAGGTGCATTACTTCATAGGCGTTGTCTTGCGGAGACAGAGGCCCTTCTAAGTCGAAAGCAGCCGTGAACACGCGAGGCACAGCTAGTTGTATCGTTCCAAAGACCAAATAGGTTGCCTACCATTCTCAGAACGACTTGCGAAGATACACCTAACTTGCGATTGAAGTTTAAAAGTAAAGCCGACCACTTGTAATGCAGGCTTTGATGGCGCGTTTGGGTCACTGAATACCTTCCCTTAGACTAGGCGATTGAACACCGGCCGTGCATAGAGATAAGCTTAGACTGCCGCGACTTTAGCAAGTTCGCGCAAGCGCTGAAGGCGCTGTGAGATAAGCCACTTGAGCTCTGCGACTTCGTGTTTTTTCGCACTTAATGGCACGACTCGGTCGATCCACTGGCCGTAGGGTGGGAGCATTCCGAGTTGCGAAACTATCTTATCCAAACTCGCTTGGCGCTCGACAATCTTATCCATTTTGTTGATGGCAACTATCGGGTCAATCTGCAATTCGAGCAAACTCTCGAACAGGTTGACGTCGAGGAGCTTAGAATGCCGATCGCTAACGTCAAGGAATGACTTAGCGTCTATTACTTGCACTCCAAGCGGCAGCGGTTGACGTCTGGCGCGTGATTCATCGAGGATATCGAGCAACATGGACTTGTAATTTTTTAGCCCACGTCTGAATCCAATCCCCGGTAAATCGATGATCTCCACAGCCTCAAGCTTATATCGTATCGGAGCTCTTGTCACGCCAGGTTGTCTTCCTGTTCTCGTTTTTAGGCCATACAGTTCTTTGATTACGGTCGACTTGCCCGCATTTGATCTTCCGACGAAAAACACTCCGACTTGATTCATAGATGAACCTCACGAACCTCAAAGCGATAGCATTGCTTTTTCGCGTGACTAACGTAGTCTAATGCGCCTAAGTTGTATCCTGCTTAGTGTCTGCCTTGCTCCTCTTATAGAGCACAAAGCACAAAATTACTATAATCGCGCCGTTTGTTAATACAAGGCTGGAAGCCGTGAGGCCTATGCTTGCAGTTAAGCTGAGCGCGATGGAAACCCCGGTCACTACTCCAATCCCAATGCCGAAGGATACAGTCAACGTCTCTATAACGTCAAGATCCTTTAGCTTGCACCCTGCGAGAATCAAGTAACCCGGGAGCATTATCAAGTAAAATACCCCGAGAATGAAGAGTAAGATGTTTGAGAGCTCGATGTACACTTTAGTACCTCTCTTTGCGATCTGTTATTTTCTATTTCCCGCTCTCTATAGATGCTCTATTCCTTCAGCTTGTAGATACTTACCGTCGGATTTGAATAAACCCTTTCGAAATAGCTTGCGTTGGTGACCGTTGTAGCGAATGCGTAACTTCGCTCACGAGGGCCGATGAACACGTAGGACACGTTAAGTTGCGTGAGACCAAGGTACAATGATTCTGGATTGCGCTCATTCAACAATGCGTCTGCTTGCTGCCGCAAGTCTATCCCGTGATATTGAACCGTGTATAAAACGCCAGCGAAAGCCACCATTCTTCCGGTTGTAAACGGAATTCTCGGGAACATTGACGGCTCTTCAAAAAAAATGGCGTCTTTCGGGGTATTTGCTTTTATCCACTGGGCGGCTTGCAGTTCGTCAGTCGAAGCGAAGATGTAAGTATTCTTGTTGTAAAACTCCCAAAGTGCATATGACGTCGGAAGCGCTAGAATGACGGCCGCTACAACAGCCCCAATTTTGAGGGCTCTTTTTTTTGACCAGAAACGTTCGCCACTCGCTTTAGCGATGACGGTCGAGATATGGTAGCTCGCGAACAAAGCGATAGGAAGCCACAAGTACACCAGGAAGCGGTAGCTGTTGTCGGTAAGCGGAAGTGATACAACGTTCATAGCGATTAACGTGCATAACGCAAAGATTAAGAGCGGTTTGGCGGCCTCGTTAGCGCGCGATCTATACGCTCCGAAGCAGGCAAGAATGCCTATGAGGCCATATGCGATAAGCATGAAGCTGAGCGAATAGGTGGAGAACGCAATTTCAACTTGGCTTGGGCCCGCTGCAATTAGGAGGAGCAGGGGTGACGCGATTGCCCCGCCGACGACAAGAGCGCCTAAATGATGTTGCGCAAGCACAGCTCGTCCTCTTGCGTATTGATAGGCCGCATAGACAGCAACAGCTGCGAAAAGCGGGAACGCGGTAATGAGATGGTAATAAGGTAGCAAACCAAGAGTGAGCCCAAAAAGCAGTGCATTAAGCTTGTTCGGCTTTTTTATCAACGTTATCCATACAATAAACGCAAACGCAAGAATGACCAATGCGAATGTTTGCGGTTGCGGCAGGAGGTAGAACAACAGCGTCTGGTCATATTTGATCGCTGCAGCATCCGCGAAATTATAGATAAGGAAGGGAAAAACGTCGCTCGGTCTCTCTGCTACAATTGCGACCCACGCCAGCCCTCCGCCGAGCGTATAAAGAACCATAGCCACGAGCGCCGTTGCGTTATTGAAGGCCTTGGTGCAAAGAACGTAGATATTCATTGAAAGCGCGAAAAAGAGGAACGGAATTGTAATTTTAAAAATGGCAAGGGCGCTAACGCCGGTCAGAGCAGCAAGGGTTCCCACATAAACGTGCGTAAAAAAATCATAAGCGACGTAGTGGGAAGGGAGGTAAGGGTCTTCAGGCGGTATGTGGGGGGATTCAGCGAATCGCGCCAATATCGAAAGGTGAAAGTTCAGGTCAGACGCTTCCGTCGGGTTCATCGCCAGTCCCTCGTCGTCGACAGCCAACGATTTGGAAAGCGGAACGCTAACGACTACAGCGAGCGCAAGCGCAATCAGAATTGGCAGCATATGCGGGATCCATTTGCGATAATGCTCACTAACGGGCCGTTTAGTTTTGCGCGGATCCCCCCTTTTTTTCCCTGTCGCTAGTGAGACTGCTGACGTTGCGATGATCGCAAGCCCGAGAGCAGCGTCAGTTGCGGCGAGGTTGA
>CAZHSW010000071.1:0-3531 GCA_964534635.1 uncultured Methanomicrobia archaeon | reverse complement strand
AATTCGTGGGTTACGAAGGACGGCGAGGAAATCGGAATCGCTCAAGCTGTGCAAGCGTGGGCCGCTAAAACTGAACCTTCAGCCGACATGAACCCGGTGTTACTGAAGCCGAAAGGCGATATGACTTCCCAAGTTATTGTGCACGGGAAGCCTATCGGTGATAAACAAGTGGGCGAATACTATGATTCTGTCGACGTGATTTTTGAGGATATATGTCATTCGCTAAAAGCGCTAGCAGAGTCGTACGAGGTTATTGTAATTGAGGGCGCTGGCAGTCCTGCCGAAATCAATCTGTGGGAGCGGGATATTGCAAACTTCCGAATAGCGCGTAGCGTTGACGCGCCGGTTATCCTCGTCGGTGACATCGAGCGGGGCGGTGTGTTTGCGAGCCTCTATGGGACAATAAAATTGCTGCCTGTTGATGATCGGCGACGCATACGAGGGATCATTATCAACAAGTTTAGAGGAGAAGAGAAGCTGTTAGAACCAGGCCTTAAGCAGCTCGAGAGACTTACAAGTATTCCTGTTCTTGGCGTCATCCCATTTATGAAAGTGCGCCTACCCTCCGAAGACTCGGTTTCTTTAGGAGACAAGTTGCCCTCCTCGCACCACGAACTAGAAATAGCGGTGATCAGGCTTCCTCATATCTCAAATTTCACCGATTTTGAGCCGCTTGAAGCGGTAGCCCGAATTCGATACGTTGCGTTGGAAAGCGATCTCGGATCTCCGGATGTTGTCATTATTCCTGGCACAAAAAACACGATTGATGACTTAACGGCGATGCGACATTCGGGTATGGATATGCAGATCATCGGGAAGGCAGGAACAATCCCAATCATCGGCATCTGCGGTGGGTTTCAGATGCTCGGCGAAAGCTTAATCGACGAGGGCTTAGAAGGCGTGCAAAACGAACATAAAGCTTTTGATGGTTTAAAGCTGCTGCATGTTAAAACTGTTTTCAACTCCCGTGAGAAACAGACGAAGCAAGTGGAAAAAAGCGTGACTGGAAACGGCCCTCTGCTCGATTCCCTGCGCGGCCAAACAATTCGCGGGTACGAAATTCATATGGGTACTACCGCGTCTAATTCTCCAATATTCGGCGATGATGGCGCCCAGGACAACGCTGGGCTTATCTTAGGAACTTATTTGCACGGCCTGTTTCATAACGACAACTTCCGAACCGCTCTTTTATCATACGTTCGTTCGGAACATCAGCCAGAGCAACAGGAGGTTCATAAATCTTCGTCTCTTGTCTTCACTTCGCCAAATTCATCGCAGCCAGAAACCGAGACAGATCCATACGACGAACTGGCTTGGGCAATCCGGGAGCACCTTGACGTAGAAGCATTATATTCAATTATGGACCTATAAAAAATGGTCTCTTGGCTCTTTGTCCAGATCTCGGTGCTTGTGATTGCGTTGCTCTTTGACGCTTTCATCGGCGAAC
This sequence comes from uncultured Methanomicrobia archaeon, assembly GCA_964534635.1. Lineage (GTDB taxonomy): Archaea > Halobacteriota > Bog-38 > Methanoflorentales > Methanoflorentaceae > Methanoflorens. Next base: position 2,084 of record CAZHSW010000071.1, on the reverse strand, counting down.
CTCCTGACGTAACACATCCTGTGGTATGGATGGGGCGAATTGTCGCGGCGCTTGAGGTCTATCTATACAAAGGGACTGCTCGCGTTCAACGACTTAAAGGAGCGGGCCTTGCAGTCGCTCTCCTCCTAATGTTTACCGTTCCCGTCTTCCTTTTTGAAGTGCTTGCTTACCCCATCGCGAGTACAAACGCTATTTTACTTCTGCTCTACATAGGGCTATGCGCGTATCTGCTAAAATCTTCTTTCAGCATATTCTCGTTGCGCAAGGAGGCTCTTGCCGTCACCCAGCTTGCTTATAAAGATATTAAAGCGGCGCGCGACAGGCTGCGGGCGCTGGTTAGCAGAGATAGAGATGGACTGGATCGAGAACGTATACTCTCAGGTGTTTGTGAATCGATAGGCGAGAACACCGTTGATAGCATCGTCTCACCGCTTATGTTTTTTGCCATTTTTGGAGTTACAGGCGCTGTCTGTTATCGTGCAGTAAATACACTCGACTCTATGCTTGGCTATGTAGATTACAGAAAACACGCCGGCCTATTTTCTGCCCGACTAGACGACGTTTTCAACTACGTCCCAACTCGTGTCGCTGTGGTCCCTATGCTGCTTGGGTTTTGCGCGGTATCAGGAAAAAAAGCTTGCAGCGATGGGTGGAATATGTTAAAGAGAGATCGGCACAAGAAACGGGCCATCAACTCAGGCATTCCTGTCGCCCTTTTTGCGGGGGGATTAGGAGTGAAGTTCATTAAAGCTTGGAACTACGAAATTGGCGAAGGCCGCGGAGACCTCTCGCGGACTACTGTAAGCCGGGCTGTGAGCGTGATGCTTATTACGTCGATCATCACTTTAGTTGTAGTCGTGGCAATTCTTGCGAGCCGATCGTATGCGTAGCACCTGCGGCTTGAGCGTAGGCCGATCAATAACGGAAATGAATTAAACTAAAACCACAAAGTTCTGTGCTGAACATGCTTCCAGGAATTGTAACAAGATCGTTAGTCAAAAATGCGGACGAGCGGGGGTTTTTTACAGAGCTTATTAGGCAAGATTGGATCGCCAATCTTTCACTACAGCAATGTAACTTCTCAATTACATATCCCGGCGTCGTCAGAGCATGGCATAGGCACACTCGCGGACAGACGGATCATTTTGTCGTTTTGTGGGGCTCTATCAAACTCTGTGCATTCGACGATACAACGAATGAACTTGACGAAATAATACTCACCTCCGACGTTCCGCAATCGACGTCTATTCCTGGTCACTACTGGCACGGATTCAAAGCAATTGGTGAGCAGCGCGCATATCTCGTGTACTTCGTTAACAAACTCTATGACTACGCAACGCCTGACGAAGAGCGACGCGCTTGGAACGATCCCACTGTGTGCCCTTCTATCATCAATGGAACAACGAGAGACGTGCGGTGTAGACAACCGTGGGACTGGACGTACTCGCCATTTAAATAGCCGACGTCAGACTGCGGAGCAACTGGAAGCGCTAAACTGAAAAGGATGCGAGGAGGTCTGAATGACAGAATTACCGATAGCTCCTGTCGATAGAATTATAAGAAAAGCTGGTGCCGAACGTGTAAGCCAAGAAGCAGCCGATGCTCTCGCCAACGTGATGGAAAATTATATAATTGATCTTACGGAACGTGCGTCGGTACTAGCTCAGCACGCGGGGAGGAAGACGATTCGCGTTGAGGACGTCCGCTTAGCTGCAGCGCGAAGTTAGAATGGATCTTGCAGGCATACAAGCGGCGATCAAAGGTAAGTATGGGGCATTGGATGAAGATTCTGGCTCGCTGTTTCTTCTTTCTGTCCTCTTAGAAGAATGCGGGGAGCTTGCCAGTGCCATTCGACGCCGTCAGGAAACTGCCGCTGAAGAAGTTGTCGACGTCGTTTTCTGCGCACTTTCAATTGCGAACTTGCTTAAGGTTGATGTTGACTGGGGGCTGCAAGAAAAATATCTTCGTCGAGCACCTGAGGACGTCACGCGCAGCTGGACCGACTGTGCGAAATAGCTGAGCGCTGTAACCCTAATTTTCTTAAACCGAACTAAAACGGGCTCGATTTGTTCAATTCGCTAATC